>DASWVL010000439.1:0-36169 GCA_036406255.1 Zeimonas sp. | reverse complement strand
GGCGGCCCCACCACGGGTCGTTTCCTGCGCGCACTCGAGCGTGGCGGCGCTCTGTTCCCGATCTTTCCCTTGGGATTCTCCGATGCCGAAGCGCGGCGTCACGGTCTCCGCAACGCAGGTTCGATCGAGTGGTGCACAGCTCGCGAAACTCGCGGACCTGCTCGATGCGGGAACGGTTCGCGTCGCCGTCGACAGCACGTACGCGCTGGGGGATGCGCGGAGGGCGCATGAGCGGGCAGCCCGCGGGCACATCCGGGGAAAGATCGTGCTCACGGTACGGTGAGGTAGAGCCGTTTGCAGGGCTTCCGGTCTGGCCTGGCTGTTCGCTACTCGCACGGCGCCTCGATTGCATCGTCGGCAGCGTTCATGGGAGTAAACCGATGTCGACGCCGATTCGAGTGAACGAGACGATCGAGGCGCATTACGCCCGATCGGATCTGGGGAACGCGATCCTGGCGGCGCTTGAAGAATCAGGCAAGGACCTGGATCGCCTGACGCCTGAAGACCTGGCGCCGGTCGACGAATTCCACATTCGCGGTCGCGCCGCAACCCTGGAGTTGGCCAGAGCTGCGAGGCTGGACTCGACCAAGCACGTACTGGACGTAGGCAGCGGCATCGGCGGGACTTCCCGCTGTCTCGCACGGGAGTTCGGATGTCGTGTCACCGGTATCGACCTGACCGAGGAGTACTGTCGCACCGCGGCAATGCTTTCTGCACGCATCGGTCTCGCGCACCTTGTCGATTACCGCCGGGGCGACGCAACGAATTTGCCGTTTGCGGACGCTTCGTTCGACGTCGTCTGGACCGAGCATGCCGCGATGAACATTCCCGACAAGCTTCGGCTCTATCGCGAGATGCACCGGGTACTCGAACCGGGAGGCACACTCGCTATCCACGACATTCTCGCCGGGCCATCCGAGGCCGTACTCTTTCCTGTTCCTTGGGCGAGAACGCCCGAGAGCAGTTTTCTCGTGACGCCGGACGAGCTGCGCAAGCTTCTCGACGAAGCCGGGTTCACTATTACCGACTGGTCCGATACGACGGAAGAGGCTCGAGACTGGTTCGTGTCAGTCGCCGAAAAAATCCGTAGGGAAGGTTTGCCGCCACTTGGCTTCCATCTGCTTCTGGGACCTGATTTCAAGGTGATGGCGCAAAATCAGCGGCGCAATCTTGACGAGAACCGCATTGTTCTTGCCCAGGTCGTCGCCAGGAGATGAACGCCGCCTGACCCCGGGTGCAGCCGACGCGTATCAGGCCGAGCGCGGCTGACGAAGAACGCATCGCACCGCACAGCAGCAGCTCCAACTCCAACGAGAGGGAAACATGCAGATCAGCGTCGAAACCACCGTGGCAGCACCGATCGAGAAAGTCTGGCGTGCGTATACGACACCCGAGGACATAAAGCAGTGGAACGCCGCCTCCGACGACTGGCACACGACGTCCGCCACCGTGGATCTGCGCGAGGGCGGCGCCTTCTCCTCGCGCATGGAGGCCAAGGACGGCAGCATGGGCTTCGATTTCGCCGGAACGTACACACGAATCGTCGAGAACGAGCTGATCGAGTATTCGTTCGGCGATCGTACGGCGCGGGTCGAGTTCAACGAACGCCCGAATGGTGTGCAGGTACGCGTGACCTTCGATAGCGAACCCGCTCATTCCATCGAGCAGCAACGGCAGGGGTGGCAGGCGATTCTCGACAACTTCGCTCGTCACGTCGAGGCCGCGTAACGCAGGGATACACGTCGATGGAAATCCAAGAGCTTCACCGCGGCAGGCTGATCGACCACATCCAGCTGGTCGTGCGCGACCTCTCCGCGGCCCGGAGGTTCTACGACGCCGTGCTCGGCGTTCTGAACATTCCGGTGAACGGCGTGGGCGACGGGTTCTTCTGGGCGGACGAACTCGTCGTATCCACGGCCGACAGCGAGGCCGCGCAGGGCGCCCTCACCGGACGCGTCCACCTGGCCTTCCAGGCGCAGAGCCGGGAAGTCGTCGACGCTTTCTATCGCGCCGCGCTCGCGCACGGGGGCACCGATTACGGTGCTCCCGGGGTGCGTTCGTATCATCCGGACTACTACGCGGCGTTCGTCCTCGATCCCGACGGCAACAACGTCGAGGCGGTTCATCACGGGGAGGCGCAACGCAGCGCGCCTTCCGTGCGCATCACGTTCTGACGAACTGCGAGGCCCCGTCGCCGGCATCGAATTGCGCTGTCGCAGCGATCGCAGATCCTGATCCCGCTGCGGCGAAGCGGGCGTCCGGCGCGAGGATGCAGACGACGAAGGAACCAGCATTAGGCGCCGGCAACATGAGCGAAAGTGGCAGCGGAGGTAGCGCGATGGCGTCCATTCGTCGACAAATCGGCATCACCCGACCCGCGGCGGAAGTCTGGGATGCGCTGCGAGATGTGGGTGAGCTTCATACTCGGCTCGTTGCCGGCTTCGTCACCGACTGCCGACTCGAAGGCGACTCTCGGGTCGTCACCTTTGCCAACGGAATGACCGTCCGGGAACGAATCGTCGAGATCAGCGATGAAGACCAGAGGGTGGTGTGGTCCGCCACGGGCGGCCGTCTGAGTCACCACAACGCTTCGGCACAGGTTCGTCCTGTCACCGATCGCTCCTGCGAGGTCGTCTGGGTGGCTGACCTGCTTCCCGATGAACTCGCGCCAGCCATCGCGGACATGATCGAACAAGGTCTCACGGCCATGAAGCGCACGTTGGAATCAGCGCATGCCGCGTGACGAATCGCCTCTCTGAAGAGAACCTACCCGCCGCGTGACGACACTGCCGGGTCCTGACGGCGACGCACGTACCATCGGTGCATCCCTTCCACCGCCTGCCGCGCGTCGCGCGCGAAGTTGCTGACCATGAACCAACCGTCCGACTACACCCCGCCGAAGATCTGGTCGCCCGACAAGAAGAGCGGGGGCCGCTTCGAGAGCATCAACCGTCCGGTCGCCGGTGCTACCCACGAACGCGAGTTGCCGGTCGGGCGTCACCCGCTGCAACTCTATTCGCTGGGAACGCCCAACGGCGTCAAGGTCACGGTGATGCTGGAAGAGTTGCTCGAAGCCGGGCATCGCGAAGCCGAATACGACGCCTGGCTGATCCGGATCGACGAAGGGGAGCAGTTCAGCAGCGGGTTCGTCGCGGTGAATCCGAACTCGAAGATTCCGGCGCTGCTCGACCGCAGCGGACCGAGTCCGGTTCGGGTCTTCGAGTCCGGCGCCATCCTTCTCTATCTCGCGGAGAAGTTCGGTGCCTTTCTCCCCTCGGCGGGCGCGACACGGGCCGAGACGTTGTCGTGGCTGTTCTGGCAGGTAGGGAGCGGGCCGTTTCTCGGCGGCGGTTTCGGACATTTCTATGCGTACGCGCCGTTCAAGATCGAGTACGCGATCGACCGCTATGCGATGGAAGTCAAGCGCCAGATGGACGTGCTTGACCGCCGCCTGGCCGACCACCGGTTTCTCGGGGGAAGCGACTACAGCATCGCCGATATCGCCGCATGGCCCTGGTACGGCGCGCTCGCGAAGGGACAACTCTACGAAGCCGGCGAGTTCCTTCAGGTTCAGGAATACATACACGTCGTGCGCTGGGCCGACGAGATCGCGCAGCGACCCGCTGTCCAGCGCGGGCGCAAGGTCAATCGGATTTCGGGCAATCCGGCCAACCAGTTGCACGAGCGCCACGACGCCAGCGACTTCGACACCCGTACCGAGGACAAGCGCAGCGCGTCATCCTCGTGACGCACGCTGCCGTACGAGGCGACATCATGCTCACGCTCTACGACTGCAGCACCGCCCCCAGCCCGCGCCGTGCGCGGATCCTGCTCGCCGAGAAAGGGCTTCGACACGAGACCGTTCAGATCGACCTGCGCGCCGGCGAGCAGTTCGGCGACGCCTACCGCGCAATCAACCCCGAATGCACGGTGCCCGCACTGCGCACCGACGAGGGCGGGCTGCTCACCGATAACGCGGCCATCGCGGCGTATCTCGAAGCGCGTTTCCCGGATCCGCCGCTCGCAGGGCGCACACCGCACGAGAAAGCCGAAGTCGCCAGCTGGTCCTGGCGCGCCGAATTCGGCGGGCTGCTGGCCGTCGCCGAAGCGCTGCGCAACAGCTCGCCGGCGATGGCCAATCGCGCGCTGCCGGGTCCCGTCGACTATCCCCAGATCCCGGAACTGGCCGAGCGCGGACGGGCGCGGGTGCGCCAGTTCTTCGCTGCCCTCGACGCCCGTCTGGGTGATCGCGAGTTTCTCGCGGGCGATGGCTTCAGCATCGCCGACATCACTGCAGTGGTAGCGGTGGATTTCGCCCGCATCGTGAAAATCCGCCCGGACAATACGCATCCGAACCTGCAACGCTGGCACGCGGCGATCGCGTCGCGGCCGTCGATGGCGCTCTGACCACGACATGCTGGATCGAGCGCTGCCACTGTCGGGATCGCGGCAAGTCATCGGCCTTGCTGCTTGGCTGCTGCTGACCTTTGCCGCCGCGGGAATCGGTGCTCTTGCTTCGGCCGACGCGGGCGCGTTCTACGGGCAACTCACGCGGCCCGCCTGGGCGCCGCCGGGCTGGGTTTTCGGTCCCGTTTGGTCGGTCCTGTATGCCCTGATGGCCGTCTCCGCATGGTGGGTCTGGCGGGCACGTGGTTTCACCGGGGCGCGCACAGCCTTGTTGCTGTTCATCGCGCAACTCGTCGCCAACGCTTTGTGGAGCTGGCTGTTCTTCGTCTGGCACGACGGCCGCCTTGCTTTCGCGGAGGTCCTGCTTCTGTGGGGGATGATCGTCGCGAATGTCGTTCTGTTCGCGCGAGTCAGCACGCTTGCCGCGGCGTTGCTGATTCCCTACCTGGCGTGGGTCACGTTTGCCTCGGCGCTGACCTTTACCGTTTGGAAGCTCAACCCCGGCCTGCTGTGATTCCGATGCGAGTTCTCGTCTTCGGCAACTCCGGTTCTGACCCGAAGAGAGAGGTCGTTCTCCTGCAAACCGCATGAGCGCCGAATCCACGCCAGAGGACCTGTCGCTACCGCTTCGGGCCGACGCCTGCCCGCGCTGCGGAGCAGCGAATCATTGCGCGCCGGCGTCGAGCGGTTCCTTCGATGTCGAGTGCTGGTGCACTCGGGTCGTCGTCAGTCGCCGAGCGCTGTCGGAGGTGCCGATGCCGCTCCTGGGCAAGGCGTGCCTCTGTCCGGCATGCGCTGCGTTGCCGGAATGTTAGTGGGAGAACGCGATGCCTCTCGTCACCCTCACTGTTCTTCGCCCGAAATCAGCCGCGTTCAAGGATTCGGTGCTTCAGGCGGTGCATGCTGCGCTCATCAGCATCGGCGTCCCGGAGTCCGACCGTTTCCAACGAGTGCTCGAGCTGTCGCCCGAGGACTTCCGTTTCGACCCCGCCTATCCTGACGTGCAAGGGAAACGCGCGGATGACTTCGTGCTCATCGAGATCGTCTTGTCCGCGGGTCGAAGCGTCAAGGTGAAGAAGCAGTTCCTCGCGAACTTGATGAGCGGTCTCGCCACTGCGGGATACGACCCGGAGAACGTGATGGTGGTCTTCCAGGAGACGACCTGGGAAAACTGGGCGTTCGCCGGCGGCCGTCAGATCCACGTGTAGCGACGCGGCAGGGAGCATGCGCGCGGGCAGAATGCCGTTCGACCTTACGGCACGAGGGAGGCCAGCTTGCGCACGCCTCTGTCGATCTCCTCGCTCGCCATGCGGCCCAGCCCGAAAACGATGCCGTGGCGGTGCGATGGGCCCATTGTGAAGGCCTCGATCGACGGAAGCCGGATGCCGTTTGCGTGCGCCCGGGCCACGAGTGCACGTATCCGACCGGCGTTCGTCGAGGTGCAGGCGATGTGAAGCCCGCTGTCGGAGGGCAGCACGTCCAGTTGCCCGCTGAAGTGCCGCGCCAGCCCCGCCAGCAGCGCTTCGCGTCTCTCGCCGTAGACGCGCCTCATCTTGCGGACGTGGCGCGCGAGATGACCTGCGGCGATGAATGCGGCGAGCGTGTCCTGCGGCAGGACCGCGCAATGCCAGTCCGCAGCCTGCTTGGCGGCAATGAGTGCGTTGCGCGCCCAGGGCGGCGCGACGACGTATCCCAGGCGCAGCGCCGGGAACAGGCTCTTGGAGAACGTTCCCACGTAGAAGACGCATTGCTCGCGGTCCAGCGTCTGCAACGCGTCGAGCGGTCGCCCTCCGAAGCGGTACTCGCCGTCGTAATCGTCCTCGAGGATGACCGCGTGTCGCCGCCTTGCCAGTTCCAGCAGCGCCGTGCGTCGCTCCATCGACAACGGCATGCCCAACGGAAACTGGTGCGACGGGGTAACGCAGACGACTCTCGCACCGGGGGGGATGCGGTCGATCTGCATCCCTTGCGAGTCGACTGCAACGGCCGCGATCCGCGCTCCGGCCGCCTCGAAGGCCCGCCGTAACGGCGGATACCCGGGGTCCTCCACCGCGACGACCGTCTTGCCGGGCGTCACCAGGATGCGGGCCAGCAGATCGAACGCCTGTTGCGCGCCGGAAGTGATCACCAGGTCATCGGCGGCACACGACACTGCGCGGGCGTAAGAGGCATGCGCAGACGCTGCCTGGCGAAGCGACGCACGTCCCTGCGCTTCGGCATAGGCCGCCGGAGTCCTCGACAGTGCGCGCAGCGAACGCGCGGAAAGCCGACGCCAGATGTCGAACGGAAACATCCCCTTGTCGGGCAGGCCGAGCGCGAAGTCGAACGCAATGCCGGGAAGCGACGAGGGCGGCGTCATGGCGCTTCGGTCGCGCCAGTAGCCGTTCAGTCGCGCATCGTGGCCCTCCGCGGTGGTGCGACGTGGGCGCTCGGAGCGACGCGGCGCAATCGCCGCCACGAAGGTCCCGCCTCCGGGACGGGTGACGACGTAGCCTTCCGCGGCGAGCAGTTCGTAGGCGGCGACGGCGGTATTGCGAGACACCCCGTACTCGCGGGCCAGCAGCCGGGTCGACGGAAGCAGCAGACCGGCGTGGAGTCGGCCTTGCACGATGCCGTTGCGAAGCTGGGCGTGCAGCGTTCGCAGCCGTGCGCGCGAACCGCGAGGGGGAACATGGACGTCCAGGGCCAGGACCGGTTCCATGAAGTTTCCCGAATCCGGATCTTTTTGAAGACCGGTGTCGATCCTAGCATTGGTCTCGCGCTCGAACCGAACGCCAACCTCGAGAGGAACGACCGATGGACTTCGACATCACTCTTCCCCAACTGCCCGTGCTCGATTCGACGATGGCGTATCGAGAGGCCCGGAAGCCTGGCGCGCCGGTCGTGATATTTCTTCACGGCAATCCCACCTCTTCCTTCATCTGGCGAAACATCATTCCCCATGTCGCCGGCATCGCACACTGCATCGCCCCCGACCTGATCGGCTTCGGGCAGTCGGGCAAGCCGGACATTGGCTATCGCTTCGAAGACCACGTCCGGTATCTCGATGGATTCCTCGCGTCTGCGGGAATCACGTCGGCGTGGCTCGTCGCGCAGGACTGGGGTACCGCGCTGGCGTTTCACCTGGCGGCGCGACGTCCCGAGTTCGTCCGCGGGCTTGCGTTCATGGAGTTCATCCGTCCCATGCCGTCGTGGGAGCACTTCCACCAGAAGGAGTCCGCGCGCGAGCTGTTCCGCAAGTTCCGCACGCCTGGCGAAGGGGAGCGGTTGATCCTCGAGGAGAACGCTTTCGTCGAGCGCGTGCTGCCGAGTTCCGTCGTGCGGGGGCTGACGAAAGAAGAGATGGATGTCTATCGCCGTCCGTTTCCCTCCCCGGCGTCGCGCCGACCGACCTGGCGGCTCCCGAACGAGTTGCCGATCGCGGGAGAACCGGCCGACGTGCATTCCATTCTTGCGCAGGCACACGCAGCGCTGCGAGCATCGACCTACCCGAAGCTCCTCTTCGTCGGAAGTCCCGGCGCGCTCGTCTCGCCGGAATTCGCGCGGCAGTTCGCGAGCGGTCTGCGTGATTGCCGTGTCGTGGAACTCGGCGAAGGTGCCCATTACCTGCAGGAAGACCATCCGCAAGCGATCGGCGAATCGGTTGCAGCGTGGGTGGCGGAGAACGAGCACTCGCGGCAGATCGGTGTGGCGGCCTAGCCGTGCATCGGCGGTAGCGGCGCGCGGCCTCGTAGCGAGGCCCGCGTCGGGAGTCGAACTTTGCTCCGGCGCAGCGAAACCAGCCCGCGTGTGCGGGCCGGTGTGCTTGACGCGTTCCTCGCAGAAGGGCTCTGCCTCGCGAGCTGCGACTCGAGGGTTGCCCGCTTCAGTCGTGCAGTCGCTGCTCGTACTCTTTTCGCAGCCGTCCCCAACCTTCCCAGAACGGTTCGGGCTCGGAGCCGCCCAGGCGCGCGGCAAGCACGTCGAGGTGCATGTGCCAGCCGGGGCCGACCATCAGCATCACCGAGCGGTCTTTCAGGTGGCGGTGGGTGACGGTGAGCAGCACCGATTCGCCGCGCGGCTCCAGCTCGAAGGTGACGTCGCTGCCGCCCTGCCAGGTGAACGCCAGCCGGCGCGGCGGCTCCATTTCGAGAATCATGCTCTGCATGCGGTGATCGGCGCCGAAGCCGTCCGGGCGGGTGCCGGGCGGGTCGGTCAGTTCGTCGTTGTGCCACACGAGTTCGAAGGGCGCGCCTTCGCCGTTCGGCATGTCGCCCGAGGCCAGCCATCGGCGACGCAGCTCGCTGTCGGTGAGGTAGGACCAGAGTCGCTCGATCGGCCCGGGCAGCAGACGCTGGATGCACACAGTGTCGTCGTTGGTGCGGACGGCGTAGTCGGTTTCGAGCGTGGCGGTGTTCATCGTGTCCTCCGTGGGGTAGGGGATTTGCGGGCGCGTTTCGCGCCGGGCTTCGCCGCGTCTTTCGCGGCGTCTTCCGCCTCGAGCAGCTTTTCGAGGACGTCGAGGCGGGTGTTCCAGAAGCGTTCGTATTGGCGCAGCCACTCCGCGCCGGCGTGCAGCGGCCGCGCGTCGAGCGTGCACAGATGCACGCGTCCGTGGATCTCGCGCTGGATCAGACCGGCGCGCTCGAGCACCTGGATGTGCTTGGATGCGCCGGCCAGCGAGATGTCGAAGGGCGCAGCAAGCTCGCCGACGGTGCGTGGCTGCCGGGCGAGCTCGCGAAGCATCGCGCGACGGGTGGGGTCGGCGAGGGCACCGAAGACCGTGTCGAGGCGGATGTGATCTTCAACCATGAGGTTGAATATACGCCGCCGGCTTGGATTGTCAACCCGTCGGTTGAGTATATTTCGCGACCACGCGTATCACCTCTCGCGGTTCATTCGGGCGAAGGAGCGCGAGAAAGCGTGATCGGGCGTTCCGGCGATGGAACCTCTGGGCCGAGGCCGACCGCGACTATGTGAGAACGGGGCCAAGAGGCCGGGCGCGTGCGCCGACGTGAACGACGGGGACCGTCCGCTCCTGCCCGGACGCTCGGACTGAACGAAGACACCGGCCCCCGTGCCGCTCATCACTCCGTAGTGCGGGCAGGAGCGGCGGCTATCGGCCGACGACCGTCGTCATTGGCACTTCGAACCTCAACGCTCCGTCGACTGCGAAGTCTCGCCACTTCCCGACGACCTCGCGTTCGAGCGCCGCGCGGTTCTCGTCGGTTGCTGCGTCCACCACGCTGGCCAGCGGCGTGCTGGAAACGTACTGCCACAGGAACTGACTCGGCGGCGGCAGGGTGAGTGTCGTGTGTCGGGTGCCTATGCGCACGTCCCGGAAACCCGCCGCGTTCATCAGTTCGCGAAGCTCGCGTTCGTCGTGCAGCGAGAACACGATGTGGACGAACGACGCGGCTCGAGGGTCGACGTGCGTTGCGAGCGCATCAGCCATCACCGCGAACAGCGGCGGTGTCGGACCCGGAACGTTGAGCACGAGTCGTCCGCCGGGAGCGAGAACGCGCCGCATCTCCCGCAACGCGCCAAGCTTGTTGGCGATGAACTGCAGTCCCAGCTGGCACAACGCCACGTCGAATGCGCCGTCGGCGAGTGGGATCGCTTCTGCGCTGGCCTCGTACCAGTCGATCGCCAGGCTGGGGGACGTCGCCGATCGCGCTACGTCCAGCATGCACGAATTCGCGTCCAGGCCGGCCACCGTGCTGCTGTCGCCGACCCGTTGTCGTGCCAGCCTCGCCACGACACCGGTGCCGCACGCGACGTCGAGGACGCGCTCGCCCGCGCGCAATGCGGCGATCTCGAGCAGGTCCTCGGCGAGCGGGGCTGCGATGTGCGGCACGAAATGGCGCTCGTAGTTCTCGGGCGCGGTTCCGCCGTACGCCTTGCCGAATGGCTGTTGAGTCATGGCTGCCTCCTTGGCTTCGGTGACTCCCAGACTACGAAGAGGACAGCCATCCCGCATCGCTCGAATCGACCGTTTTGCGAAAGCGGCGGGGGGTCAGAATTGACCGGAGCAACCGGTCAGAGGAGCCGATGCTCGAAGGCGAATGCCGCCGCTGCGGTTCGCGACGTCACGCCGAGCTTGCCGTAGATGCTGCTCAAATGGCCGGCGACGGTGTGCTCACTGATGAACAACCGGGCAGCGATCTCGCGGTTCGACTGCCCCTTGGCGACCAGCCCGAGCACCTGCAGCTCGCGGCTGCTGAGCGGATGCTCGGAAACCGGGTCGCGCCTTTCCACGGGCCGTTCGAGTTCGGCCAGCGCAGGCGCCGCGCCGAGCCGATCGAAAGTGCGCGCCGCCGCTTCGTGGTGGCTTTGCGCGGTTTCCTCGTCGCCGAGGGTTCGGCAGGCGCGACCGATCAGCACGCGGACTCGCGCGAATTCGTAGGGAGCGTCGAGCTGCTGCCACGCCGTCCATGCCTCGCGCAGGAGCGCGAGCGCAGCCTGTGCATCGCCTTCGGCGAGTCGTACCATGCCGGTCGCCTGTGCAGACGACGCGCGAACGAAGGGCGCCTCCGTTCCGGCCGCGGCCGCTTCCAGTTCGACGGCGGCGCTCCGGGCGATCTCGATTTCGCCGGCGGCGATCATGATCTCGACGTAGGCGCGTAGCACCGGAAGTCGTGTGGCAAGCCCCCGACCTTCACGGGACTCGTTCATGATGCGGAGCATCGCGGCCTTGGCGCCGTCGACATCGCCCTGTGCCAGGCGAAGCAGCGACAGGCCGGGTTGCGGCTCGGTTCCGCGGTTGCCCGCTTCCCGGTACAGCGCTTCCGCGCGATCGAAGGCGCCGCGCAAGCGATGCAGTTCGGCACACTGGTAGAGCGCACGTCCGGCCAGGTTGCCGGCGCGGTCGGAGCACGCCTCGATTGCCCGCTCGGCCTCCGAGATCGCGCCGACCCATTCCCCCTGCAGTTGCAGGATCTCGGAGCGGTGGACGAGGCACTCGCCCCGATACGGGACGAGGTCGGGCTGCGCCGCGCACCAGTCGTTCAACGCCTGCGTCCATTCCCTGCAGCGCTGCAGGTCGAAGATGCGCTGGCAGGTGACGATCACGGCGCAGTAGACGATGCCGGCAGCCATCGGCGATACCTCGCCGGTGGCGACCGCGACCATCGCCTCGTCGAGCTGCGGTACGCCCTCGGCAATCCGCTGCGACTGGATCAGCGCCTGCCCCTTGCCGAGGAGTCCGAACGCCAACAGGTCACGATCGCCGAAGCGCTCGGCGAGCGAGATCGCCTGTTCGAAGCTGGCGCGGGCGCCATCGGCGTCTCCCTGCGCCATCTGTCGCAGGCCCGAGAGCACGCCCACGTATCCCCGCTCGGCGCCCTGCGACTGGTCCGCGATGAGACGCTGCATTCGCGCGAGCCAACCGGTGCTCTGTGCGGAGTCGCCGGCGAGCAGCGCAAGGAAGCTCAGCCAGAAGCCCCAGCGCGCCGCCCGCTGCCGTTGCCCTGCGTCGACGAGAACGTGGTGCGCGCGCCGGAACAGCGCCTGCGCATCGGCATCGCAGCCGTTCAGCCAGGCGGCGTGCGCCAGGCATTCGAGGTCTGCCGGCTCGAGCGGCAATTCGGCGTCGGCAGCGGAAAGCTGCCGATACGCCTCTTTCCATTCGCGGTTCGCAAACGCCTGGCGGCCGCGCTCGAGCGTCGTGGTCATTGCATCGCGCGACCCTTCGACATCGAGTCGCGTGATCCAGCTTACTGCGCCGCGAAGCAGTAGAACAGCCCGTTCCCTCCGGTGCTGCGCAGCCCCTGCGGATCGCAGCCGCGCGACGGATGCGACGAGTTCCACGACCTGGCCCACGCGCTGTCGCTGGGGCCCGCGCGATCGAAGTGTCCGAGCATCGCCGATCCGTCGGTTCCGCTCTTCGTCCAGTTGCCGCAGGTCATGTCGGCGAACGGCGCTCCCGCGAATGCGTTGCCGTCCGGACGCGAGCCGGTCAGCATGTCGTGCTCGTTCGGTTTCTGGGTACGGTCCTTGACCGGCTGTCCCTTCTCGTCGAGCGCGGTCTCGCGGGTCACGTTGTTCTTCGCCGAGTGCAGTTCGTCGACGTTGCGGGCGATCACGACGCCCTTGGCGTTGCGCCAGGGTCCGCTGCCGATGCGATCGCGCGCGTTGACGACGTTCGTGTCGCTCAGCGAGGCGCCCTGCGTGCTGAGGTAGGCGCGCCAGGTGCGATGGCCGGCGCCCGCCGACTGCGCGAGCGTCTGGCAGTGCCGGTCGGCACCTGCGAGTCCGCCGAGGTCGCCGCCGTTGCCGGGGCCCACGCTCGTCACGAAGAACGTCATGTCCTGCACGCCCGATGGTTGCCGCGTCATCGATTCCATCTGCGCGCAGCCGGCCAACGCCGTGAACCCTGCCGCTGCCAGCCACACATTGCTCGATCGCGTATGCATCGAACTCTCCTCGTCGGCTCGTGGGGAAGCGTTCAGCGACGATTCTTGCGGCATCGATTCGGTGCGTCAACGATTCCCGGGAGTGCCTTCGTTCGTCTCGTGGGAACGTTTCGAGAGGTCCCGCGCACCGCTTCCTGTGCCGTTGACGCACTCCGAAAAGGCAGCGCAGACTCGAAGACCCCGAGAATGCGCCGCAGGCCGGAACAATGGAGATGCTCGGGCGCGCCGTGCTTTTCGTGGCGCTCGCAATCACGCTCTCCACCGCCGTCGCCGGTCCTCCTGGACGCGCGACGCCTGCGGATCCGTTTCCGCGCGCGCTCGACGACGGGCCTCGAATGCCTTCCGCCGATCGAGCCGAAAGCATCGATGCTTCCGCTCAGCTCGCCCTGGGCGTAGCCCACCTGCTCGGCCGGGGTCCCCCGCGCGACGAAGCCAAGGCCGAAGAGTGGGCAATGACTGCTCCGCGCGAGCGCTCGGCAAATGCACCCGAAGACGAGCGGCTTCGGTTCATCGACATTCCCTATCCCCGCGCGAAGGGTTGGCGCGGCAAGGCTGCCGAGATCCAGCAGCGCGTGTCGCGTGGCATCGAGACCGGAGCCGTCCTGGCGGACGCGATCCGCGAGCGGAACGCGCGGCGACAGTGATGGCAAAAGACGCCATTTGACGCAGGAAGGACCCGTCATGCACCAGGCATTGCGAAGGCCATGGAACGCGCTGCTTCCGTTGCTGATCGCCGGGCTCGCTGCGGCATGTATCGAAACGGATCCCCCGGTGATCCGGTCGCAGGTCTCCGTGGCACCGAACGAGCTCGTGGGTGCGTGGGTCGGACAGGATCCGACCACGATCAAGCTCGTCGAACGGGTCGACGAGCATCGGCTCCGCGTTTCCCAATTCGCCAACGGCCGGTTGCAGGTCCGCAGCATCGTTCACGCCGCTCGACTGCCCGGCAATGTGTTCGCGCTCGAGGACGTGCGCGGACTGCGCCTGGTGCAGGTCACTGGGCAGAACGGCTTGCGCGACGTAGTGCCGTCGAAGAATTCGACACCGGACGAATTCACGGTGGCGGCGAGGAAGCATGGAATCGACATCGGCCTTTCGACGCCGGCGAACGGGCAGTTCCTCATCCGTGCCATTCGAAACGCCGAATACGAACGGCTCGTTCCGTTTCTCGGCGGCTTGATCGAGCGCGCGATGCTGGTTCCGTCCGGCTGGGGCGAGCACCGCATCTCGGATGCACGGCAGATCGCCGCAATCCGCAAGCAGGCGGAGGAATTGGCGGCGAACCAGCAGAAGGATTTCGTCTCCGTGCTCGCCCGCTTGCTCGGTACCCCGGAGGATCGTGCCGCCGCCTGCAAGGAGATGGAGAAGATGGCGCTCGCCGGTCACCTGGAGGCCAATACTCAGCACGGTCGCTGTCGGCTGTACGGCTGGGGCGGGAAGTCCGATTGCGAATCGGGACTCAGGACGCTGCACCGGGCAAGCTTCTTCGGCAGCACGGACGCGATGTTCGAGGTCGCAAAGGCGTGGACGGAGGATCCTGCCAGCAAGGCAGCGCACGAACAGGGACGGGATCTGCTCGCTTCGAAGAATCTTCCCTATCTGACGCGCATCCTGGCGAACCTGGAGAACAACCGGTTCGTCACGAGTTCCGAAGGCGCGAAGACCCTTCACGTCGGCATGACGGGCTCGCTGTATCGGTTTACGGTGAGAACGACCGAAAAGGGGCCGCTGTGCGTCTTTTCGTGGTCGACGACGCAACGGAAGCAGGCTCATCGACACGACTGGTACATCGACCGATCGTGCGACGGCATTCTGGACAACTACAGCGTGGGTGGGACGACGATCCGCAAAGCCGGGCCGAAGGAACACCGCGAGTTCGACGAGTTGCTGCCGAAGTTCGACGAGATCTCCGGCATCACGGCTCTCTACCGATCCTGGGCTCCACAGGGACAACTGCAACTCCTGCCGGACCTGAAGGCGATCGAGCGCAACGGAGAACTGCAGCGAAGAGTGGTGGAGGCCACGTTACGAATCGAGTCGCCGGACGACGATGGCGATCTCTATTTCCTCGTGAAACCGTCCGACTCCCGGCGGCTGGTCTTTCACGTCAGGTTCAAGAAGCCCCGGGGCGTGGATTCGTGCAGCGTGACCGAGGACCGCACGATATTCCTGGACGAACGGTGCAATGGCAAGACCGATGCCTGGAGTGACGATGACGGACGTACCTGGAAGAACAGCAGCTTCGGAAACGAGGTGGTGGTGAACGCGATTCTCGGCGATCTCGTGAAGTTCGCCGAATTCTCGGCTTCGCATTTCCCGCCGCGGTGAATCATGAACACCGGCACCGAAACGTTTGAATACACCCACCCGTTGCGCTGAGGTCGAACGATCATGGCCGCCATAGACGACTACGCCCGGGACATCCAGCGCGCCCTCATCGACGCCGCGCAGGACGAGGTCTTCCGCAACTTCATCGATCCAACCGATATCGAGACCGTCGTCGTCGACCTCGGCGACGGCACGCAGATGCAGGCGCAGGCGTTGAAGCGATCGTCGGTGCGCGAAGTGCTGCGACGCCTGATCGCCGCCGCGATGCAGGCCGGCGTCGACCTGAAGCAATGGATCTGTTCCCCCGACGAGTTCAATCTCTGTCGCAAGTTGGCGAACTCGTTTCCGGGCGCGGTCATGCGCGAGCTGCACGATTTCCTGCGCAGCCGGTGGACACAGGCGACCACCGTGGCGCTGGGTGGACTCGCGGCCTTCGCGCAGATCGCCGCCGTGCTCACCGCGGGCAAGTTCCTCGCGATCCTCGCGGCGATCGGGTTCGTCAACAAGGAATTCGTCGAGCTGTGCGATTGCCCGACGTCGTGACTCATCCCGCGGCGGAGTCGGTCGGTTTCTCGTGGTCGTCGACGGGCAGGCTGTGCAGCCGCAGGAACGAGAGCCTGTCCCAGTAGCCGCGCTGGAACGCGATGCGACCGTCACGCACGGTGAAGAACCCGCAGCCGCGCAGCCCCCGCGGATCGCGCCATTCGAGCGCGACGACGTCGCCCGCTTCGTGGATCGCTTCGACGATGCAGGTCATGTCGGCGGCCGCGAATTCGCGCTCGAACATCGCGCGGATCGCGTCGCGTCCTTCGACCGGCTCCTGCACCACCTGGTGGTTCACCGCGTCCGGGTGGTACAGCTCGACCAGGCCCTCCACGTCGGCGGCGTTGAAACGCTCGACCCAGCGTTCGACGATCTCTCGCGGTGAATCCGTTCTTCCTCCCGGGCGGGAATCGCGGCTCGAGGGGACGCACCTCGAGCGCGACCGATCACGCTGCGCACGCGGCGCCCGATCCAGCGTATTCCATCTCGAGCATCACCCACTCGCGCTGCGATTCGCCGAAGCGTTGCTCGATCTCGCACAGCGTACGGTCCAGTTGCTGCACGGGGGCGAGCGCGGTCGCCAGCGGCATGCGCGGCCCGTCTTCTGCCGCGGGTTGCGCGAGGAGCACGAGCCCGCTGCGCATCGTCACCGGCCCCGACGGCGATGCGGCCTTCACGTCGACGTGACCGGTGCGCGACCACGCATCGGCGGCGAGCGCCAGCGCGACGTCGTCGACGCCGTCGTGCACCTCGATGGTTCGGGTCTCGTCGCGCCAGAACGCGGCCTTGTTCAGCATGTACTGCCAGCCGCGACGCAGGTCGACGCCGAAGCGCGAGCTGTCGTGCCGCGTGTCCCACGAGCGCACGCCCAGCTCGGCGGCGATCGCCTGCGCCTTTTCGGGTCCGCCGATCGCCTCGACGAGCGCGAGCGTCACGGGCACGGACGCCGTGATGCCGGTGGTGGTGGCGACGCCGCGGTCGATTACGTATCGCTGGTGCGGTACGTAGGTGGCACCGGGATGCGCGAGCAGCGTGTCGCGGTCGTACCAATGGCCGGTGAAGCGGCGGCCGTCGAGCAGGCCGGCGCGGCCGGCGACGAGTGCGCCGGAGCACACCGCGAGCACGCGCGCCCCGCGGTCGACCTGCTGGCGCAGCCACGCGATCACTTCGGGGACGTCGCCGTCGCCCATCGCGGGGACGATCACGTAGTCGGCGCCCTCCGGGTGCGCGCGATCGAACGCGGCGAAGTCCTGAGCGCCGTCGATCTGCAGGGCCGGGTACAGCGCGACGCGGCCGCTGCGGGGCGCCACCACCTGCACGTCGGCCACGCCCGCGCGCACGAGCACCGCGTGCGGCAGCAGCAGGTCGGTCATCTCGGTGGCTTCGTTCGACGCGAGCACCGCGATCGCCGGCTTGCCCGCACGGTTAGGCTTCAATGCGTCGACGAAGGCCTGCTTGTGCTGCCCGCTCGTCGCCGCCTCGCTTTGGGTCGGCGGCAACGGAGCGTCGGTGCCGCATCCCGCGATCCACATCGATGCGATACTGGCCGCGATCAGCGCTCGTGCTTGGCTCGCCATGTCGTCTGCTCCTCGAAACGATCGGGATGTCTCGAGGCTACGGAGGGTCGCCGCGCTTCACAACGACGCGGAAGCCGCAGTTCCTGCCAGAGACGTTGCGCTCGTCGCCTTCGATGGCGTCGAGGCGATCGACGTCGCGGGCCCGGCGAGCATCTTCAGCAAGGCCGAGGCGATGCATCCGGGCAGCTATTGCGTGCATGTCGCGTCGCCGGGCGGTGGCACCGTCGTCACCAGCGGAAGCCTGAGCCTCGCCGGCACCTGCGCGCTCGCGCAACTCCCCGACACGATCGACACGCTGATCGTCGCCGGCGGCGACGAGCCCGCGGTTCGTGCGGCGATCCTCGAGCACGACATCGCCGGGTGGCTCGCCGGCGCCGCGCCGCGCGTGCGCCGCATCGCGAGCGTGTGCAGCGGCGCCTTCGCGCTCGCCGCGGCCGGCCTGCTCGACGGACGCGAGGCGACGACGCACTGGCGCGTCTGCGACCAGTTGCAGGCGCTGCGTCCCCAGGTGCGCGTGCAGCGCGAGCGCATCTACGTGCGCGACGGGCCGGTCTGGACGTCGGCCGGCGTCACCACCGGGCTGGAGCTTGCGCTTGCGCTCGTCGAGGAAGATCTCGGCCACGAGACGTCGATGGAGATCGCGCGCACGCTGGCGCTGCCGATGCTGCGCGGCGGCGAGCAGCCGCAGTTGAGCCAGGCGCTCGAGGCGCAGTCGGCGGCGAGCGATCGCGTGCGCGAGGTGGTCGCGTGGATCGGCACGCATCTGCAGGACGACCTGTCGGTCGAGGCGCTCGCCGAGCGCGCGCGGATGAGCCCGCGGCATTTCGCGCGCGCCTTCGCGGAACAGGTCGGGTGCACGCCGGCGCGCTTCGTCGAGCAGGCGAGGGTGGCCTCCGCGATGCAGCTGCTGCGTCGCACGCGTTGGACGCAGGAGCGGATCGCGAGCCGCAGCGGGTTTCGTTCGGTGGATGCGTTGCAGCGCGCGTTCGCGCGCCAGCAGGGCGCGACGCCGAAGGCGTGGCGCGACGGCGAGCGACGCGGTGCAGACGAAGGTGGGCGCCTGCAGGGACGATTGCGCCGGTCGAGCTGAAAGCGGCGAGGCGCTGCAGTGGAGTGCGCATCGATGCCGGCCAGGCGCCCTTGCAGATGGCGCCGGGTACACGCCGCGAAACGCGGCAATTTCGGCGCGGCAAGCGCTCCCATCGCGGGAAATGCAGCGCTTCGCGGCGTTCGTGCATGTCGGTGCGGGGCGCCGACACCAGCAGCCCATGAGCGGTCCCGCGCTTCGCGCCGCTTGGGGCGTTCTGCTTGTCGGGTCCGGCCTTGTTATTACGCTCGTAATAACGATGGCGATCGCAATGGTCGACCTGAAAGTGCGCAAGTTCGGCAACTCGCTGGGCGTCATTCTGCCGAAGGAGGTGATCTCCCGGCTGAAGACCCACGAAGGCGAGGCGCTGTACCTGGCCGAGGAACCGGAAGGCGGCTATCGCCTGGTGCCCTTCGATCCGGAGTTCGAGCGAAAGATGGCCCGGGCCGAGGACGTCATGCACCGTTACCGTGACGCGCTGCACGTGCTCGCCAGGTGATGCGCCTCGTATGGATCGACGCGCGCGAGGTGTCGATCCTGCACGATCGACTGCCGGCGCTGCATGGGGGAAGGCCGGGGGTTCGCGACGCAGGACTCCTCGAATCGGAGCTGGCCCGTCCCCGGCAGCACGCCGCGTATTCGGAAGCGCCCGACATCGTCGAACTGGCGTCCCTCTACACCGCCGCGATCGTGAGGAACCGCCCCTTCGTCGACGGCAACAAGCGCACCGGGTTCGTCCTCGGCGTGCTGTTCCTCGAAATGAACGGACATCGGTTCGACGCGCGACAGGAAGACGCCGCCAACGCCGTTCTTGCGCTGGCCGAAGGGCGCCTGGATGGGCGCGGATACCACGCATTCATGAAGGCGAATTCCGCGCGGCCTCGACAGCCGCGCCCGTAGCGTCGGCTCGCGGCGCCGTCGAACGCCGCGTCGCCCTTCCTCCTCGCCCATCGACCATTCGTCCGATGCAGGCCGCGCCCGCTTCCGCGCCTTGCTACCGTCCGCGCATGAACGCGCGCACGGGTTCGACCGCAGTCGCGGCCGTGCCCGCGCCGCTCCCCGCGCTCGGCCGGCCCGGCTGCCGCGTGACCGTCGAGGACCTGCTGCCCGCGCTCCTCGAGGACGGCCTCCTTTCCCGCGACGACGCCGACTCGGTCGCCCGCTACGCGAACCTCTCCAGCAGCGAGCAGCACGCGCTCGTCGCGATCGCAAGGCGCAAGCTGCGCTCGCCCACGACGAACCGCGTCGTCGACCTCGACACGCTCGTTCCGTGGTTCGCCCGGCGCGTCGGCCTGCCGCACGCGCGCATCGATCCGCTGAAGGTCGACCTCGCGCGCGTCTCGGACGTGATGTCGAGCCAGTACGCGACGCGCTTCAAGATCCTGCCGATCGCGGTGGAAGCCTCCGGCGTGACGATCGCCACCGCCGAGCCCTTCGTCACCGACTGGGTCGACGAGTTGTCGACGCTGCTGCGCAGGCCGATCTCGCGCGTCGTCTCGGATCCGCAGGACATCGCGCGCTACATCGTCGAATTCTTCACGCTCGCGCGCACCGTGCGCGGCGCGCAGAAGAACGGCGCGGCCACGCTGCAGAACAACTTCGAGCAGCTGGTCGAGCTGGGTCGCTCGGGCCGCAGCCTCGACGCGAACGACCAGCACGTCGTCACGATCGTCGACTGGCTATGGCAGTACGCGTTCGACCAGCGTGCGAGCGACATCCATCTCGAGCCGCGCCGCGAGACCGGATCGATCCGCTTTCGCATCGACGGTGTGCTGCACAACGTCTACCAGCTGCCGGCCTCGGTGCTGGCGGCAATGACGAGCCGCATCAAGCTGCTGGGGCGCATGGACGTCGTCGAGAAGCGCCGCCCGCAGGACGGGCGGATCAAGACGCGCACCGCAGACGGGCGCGAGATCGAGCTGCGCCTCTCCACGTTGCCGACCGCCTTCGGCGAGAAGCTCGTGATGCGCATCTTCGATCCCGAAGTGCTCGTGCGCAGCTTCGCCGAGCTGGGCTTTCACGACGACGAGCTGGAGACGTGGGAGTCGATGACGACTCGACCGAACGGCATCGTGCTCGTCACCGGCCCCACCGGATCGGGCAAGACGACCACGCTCTACACGACGCTCAAGGGCCTGGCCACCGACGAGGTCAACGTCTGCACCGTCGAAGACCCGATCGAGATGGTCGAGCCGTCGTTCAACCAGATGCAGGTGCAGCACGGCATCGAACTCGGGTTCGCCGACGGCATCCGTGCGCTGATGCGACAGGATCCCGACATCATCATGGTCGGCGAGATCCGCGACCTCGAGACCGCCGAGATGGCGATCCAGGCCGCGCTCACCGGCCACCTCGTGCTGTCGACGCTGCACACGAACGACGCGCCGTCGGCAATCACGCGCCTGCTCGACCTGGGCGTGCCGCCGTACCTGCTGAGCGCGACGCTGGTCGGCGTGATGGCGCAGCGTCTCGTGCGCACTTTGTGCGAATCGTGCAAGGAGGCCGGGGCGGAGCTGCCCGACGAGCAGTGGAACGCGCTGATCCGGCCGTTTCGCGCGCCGCGTCCGGCGCGCACGTACCGGCCGGTGGGGTGCCTCGAGTGCCGGATGACCGGCTACCGCGGTCGCAGCGGCCTGTACGAGCTGCTGCGGCTGGACCCCGAGTTGCGCCGGCTGATCGACGAGCGTCCCGATCTCGGTGCGATCCGCCAGCGCGCGCTGCGCGCCGGGATGCGCCCGCTGCGCCTGGCCGGGGCGCAGAAGATCGCCGCCGGGCAGACGACGCTCGACGAGGTGCTGAAGGTCGCGCCGCCGATCGCCGATTGACGCGGCGGGGGGGCAGGGCGGCCCCGGGGTTCCTTCCGCTCGAGGTCGGCGCGTAGAATCCTTGCCTCCCAGAAGGGAGAGAGGGAGAACCTTGCAGATGACCATCGCCCGCATCGTCGGCGCCGTCGCGTTCGCTTCGGCCGCCATCGCCACCGCCCAGGCACAGACCGTCCTGAAGATGGGCTACCCCACGTCGAAGGAGTCGCACTACGGCGTCGGTTCCACCGTCTTTTGCGACGAGATCGAGAAAGGCACGCAGGGCCGCTACAAGTGCCAGCACTTCCCCAACTCGGCGCTCGGCGGCGAGCGCGAGATGATCGAGGCGGTGCAGCTCGGCACGCAGGACGTCGTCAACACCTCCACCGGACCGGTCGGCAACTTCGTTCCCGAGGTGAAGATCGTCGACATCCCGTTCCTGTTCCGCGACTACGACCACGCGCGCAAGGCGCTCGACGGCCCGATCGGCCAGGACCTGCTCGCGAAGTTCCCGTCGAAGGGGCTGATCGCGCTTGCGTGGACCGAGAACGGTTTCCGGCACATGACGAACAGCGTGCGCCCGATCAACGGACCCGACGACGCGAAGGGCCTGAAGATGCGCACGATGGAGAACAAGGTGCACCTCGAGGGCTACAAGAGCTTCGGCATCCTGCCGACGCCGATGGCCTGGCCCGAGGTGTTCACCGCGCTGCAGCAGCACACGGTCGACGGGCAGGAGAATCCGATTCCGGTGATCCTCGCGGCGAAGTTCTCGCAGGTGCAGAAGTACCTGTCGATGACCGGACATGTCTACAGCCCGGCGCTGCTGCTGCTGTCGCCGAAGGTCTGGAGCGGGCTGAACGAGGCCGACCGCAAGGTCTTCCTCGACGCGGCGAAGAAGGCCTCCGTCGCGCAGCGCAAGAAGGTCAACGACGACGAGGCCAGCGGCATCGCCGAGCTGCGCCGGCAGGGGATGGAGGTCGTCGAGAAGGTCGACGGCGCCGCCTTCCGCAAGGCGATCGCGCCCGCGTACCAGCAGTACGCGAAGGAGTTCGGCGCCGATCGCATCGCCGCGATCCAGGCGGTGAAGTGACGGTGCCCCGTTGACCCGCGGGACGCGCGTGCGAACGCTCGTCCTGCGGGTCGATCGCTGGCTCGATGCGATCGTCTTCGGGCTCGCCTGCGTGCTGCTGGCGATCGTCTCGTGCCTCGGCCTGTACCAGGTCGTCGCGCGCTTCGTCCTCGAGCAGCCGTCGGTGTGGTCCGAGGAGGTGTTGCGCCGGCTGCTGATCTGGATGGTGATGCTCGGCGCGGCGGCCGCGTTCCGTCGTGGCTCGCAGATCTCGGTCGACGTGCTCGCGCGCTTTGCCCGCGGGCGCCGCTGGGAGCGCTGGCTGCGCGCAGCGATCGCAGCGATCACGCTCTCCTTCCTCGCCGTGCTCGTCTGGTTCGGCTTCGACCTCGCGTGGCGGATCCGCTTCCAGACCTTCGCCAGCCTCGAGATCTCGATGGCGTGGGCGTATCTCGCGATTCCCGTCGGTGCCTTGTTGAGCATCTTCGCGGTGGTGGCGAACCTGCTCGATCCGCAGCACCGCGAGCTGGAGGCGGCGACGTAGTGTCCTGCACGGCGGATCTCCTGCCGGCCGCAGCGAGGCGTTGCGCTCCCCCGTCCACGCACTCGAGGACGTTCCGATGACGCTCGCGATGATCGTCACGATGCTGCTGTGCTTCGTGCTCAGCCTGTCGGTGGCGGTGTCGATCGGCGCGGCGAGCATCGTCGGGATGGCGATCACCGATCCGGACATGCTCGTGACGGTGCCGAAGGAGATGTTCACGGCGATCGACAAGTTCCCGCTCGCCGCCGTGCCGTTCTTCATCCTCGCCGGCAACCTGATGGACACCGGCGGCATCTCGCGCCGGCTCGTCGAGTTCGCGAAATCGATCGTCGGCGGCGTGCAGGGCGGGCTGCCGATGACCTGCGTGCTGACCTGCATGATCTTCGCCGCGGTGTCGGGCTCGTCGGTGGCGACCACCTTCGCGATCGGCGCGATCCTGATCCCCGCGCTGGTCAAGCACGGCTACCCGCGCAACTACGCCGCGGCGCTGCAGGCCACCAGCGCCGAGCTGGGCGTCGTCATCCCGCCGTCGATCCCGATGATCCTGTACGGCGTGTCGGCCGAGGTGTCGATCGGCGAGTTGTTCATCGCAGGCTTCGGACCGGGGCTGCTGATCGGCGGCGCGCTGATGGCCTTCGTGTACTGGCAGTGCCGGCGCAACGGCTGGGGGCTCGACGACGCGAAGGACCGGCTCGGCGTGCTCGTCGCACTGCGCCGGTCGGCGTGGGCGCTGCTGATGCCGGTGATCATTCTCGGCGGCATCTACGGCGGCTGGTTCACGCCGACCGAGGCGTCGGTCGTCGCCGTCTTCTACGCGCTGGTCGTCGGGCTGTTCGTCTATCGGGAGACGCGCCTGCGCGACGTCGTCGTCGTGCTCAAGCGCTCGGTGATCAGCAGCGCCGTGATCATGTTCATCATCGCCAACGCGGGGCTGTTCGCATTCCTGCTCACGCGCGCGGGCGTGCCCGACGCGATCGGGCGCTATCTCACCCAGGTGCTCGACTCGCCGGTGCTGTTCCTGCTCGGCGTGAACGCGGCGCTCTTCGTCATCGGCATGTTCATCGAGACCTCGGCGTCGATCATCGTGCTCGCGCCGATCCTTGCGCCGGTGGCGCAGCACTTCGGCGTCGACCCGGTGCACTTCGGCGTGATCATGGTCGTGAACCTCGCGCTCGGGATGATCACGCCGCCCTTCGGCGTGAACCTGTTCGCCGCGTGCGCGGTGGCGAATCTGCCGATCGACGCGATCGTGCGCCGGCTCGCACCCTTCGTGCTCGTCGTGTTCGTGTGCCTGATGGTGATCAGCTACGTGCCGTCGCTGTCGCTGGCGTTGCGGGATCTGGTGTTCGCGCCGCTGCCGGTGGGGCCTTCGGTCGGGCCGGCGATCGGGCCGCAGTAGAGGTCGTGGGGTGGGCCGGGCTGCGGCCGGTGCGGCGCGGCGCGCCGTGGCGTAGCGTGACGCGCTACGGCGGGGGGCGAAGGCCCTGCGCGCTGCGCGACGCACGGCTTCGGCCCCGCTTCGCGGGGCTTCCCGGCTCTCGAACGACTTGCAGGCGTACTCTCGCTCGACGGCGCGGCAGGGCCCTGTCGGAGCATGGAAGGGATGCGTCGGGGTCGACGTGTCGATCTACGGCGGCTCCGATGCGCAAGCGGAGGGCGCGATGAGCAACGAACGGGGGGTGCCCGAGACGAGGGGCGTTACGGTCGAGTCACTCGCGGCGGTGGAGATCTCGGTGGATATCGTTCGACGGCCGTGAGAGCGGTCGGTTCCCGATCCTGGACGGATGACATTCAACATGACGCTTACGGCGACATCCTGTACGAAGCGAACGCGGGCATTGCGCGCATCACGATCAACCGGCCCGAGAAGTACAACGCCTTTCGCGGCAGGACCTGCGACGAGCTGATCGACGCGTTGCATCGCGCCGGCTGGGATCGCACGATCGGCGTGATCGTGCTGACCGGCGCCGGCGAGAAGGCGTTCTGCACGGGCGGCGACCAGTCGGCGCACGAGGGCGGATACGACGGCCGCGGCCTGATCGGGCTGCCGGTCGAAGAGTTGCAGGGCCTCATTCGCGACGTGCCCAAGCCGGTGATCGCCCGCGTGAACGGCTATGCGATCGGCGGCGGAAACGTGCTGGTCACCTGCTGCGATCTGGCGATCGCCGCGGAGTCGTCGCAGTTCGGCCAGGTCGGGCCCCGCGTGGGGTCGGTCGACCCCGGGTTCGGCACCGCCTTGCTCGCGCGCGTCGTCGGCGAGAAGAAGGCGCGCGAGATCTGGTTCCTGTGCCGACGCTACACGGCGCAGCAGGCACTCTCGATGGGGCTCGTCAATGCGGTCGTTCCGATGTCCGAGCTGGACGCCGAGGTCGATCGCTGGTGCCGGGAGATTCTTGCCCTCAGCCCGACCGCGATCGCGATCGCGAAGCGGTCGTTCAATGCCGACTCCGACTCGATCCGCGGGATCGGCGGGCTCGGCATGCAGGCGCTGAGCCTCTATTACGCGACACCCGAGTCGCACGAGGGCGTGGCGGCGTTCATGGAGAAGCGCAAGCCGCGCTTTCGCCCCGAAGAGCCGGAAGCTTCGAACGAGTAGGCGCGCGGCCCAGGTCGCCGGTCGCCGACCCTACTTCGACAGCTCGCGCATCGCGCGCTCGAGCCCCTGGATCGTCAGCGGATACATCCGGTTCTGCAGGATCTGCCGGATCACCGCGATCGACTGCCGGTACTCCCAGACGCCCTCGGGCTCCGGGTTCAGCCACGCGAATTTCGGGAAGCGCTCGACGAGCCGGCGCAGCCAGACTGCGCCGGCTTCCTCGTTGTTGTACTCGACCGAGCCGCCGGGCTGCAGCACCTCGTAGGGGCTCATCGTCGCGTCGCCGCCGAAGATCAGCCGGTAGTCGGGGTTGTACTTGCGCAGGATGTCCCAGGTGTCGAAGCGCTCGGCGTGGCGGCGCCGGTTGTTCTTCCACACGTGGTCGTAGACGCAGTTGTGGAAGTAGTAGAACTCGAGGTGCTTGAACTCGGTCTTCGCGGCCGAGAACAGCTCCTCGGTCTGCTGGATGTGGTCGTCCATCGTGCCGCCGACGTCGAGCAGCATCAGCACCTTGATCGTGTTGTGCCGCTCCGGAATCATCCGGATGTCGAGCCAGCCGGCGTTGCGCGCGGTGGAGGCGATCGTGTCGTCGAGGTCGAGTTCCTCCTCGGCGCCTTCGCGCGCGAACTTGCGCAGCCGGCGCAGCGCCACCTTGATGTTGCGCGTGCCCAGCTCGACCTGGTCGTCGTAGTCGCGATAGGCGCGCTGCTCCCACACCTTCACCGCGGTGCGGTTGCCCGCCGACGGCCCGCCGATGCGGATGCCCTCGGGGTTGTAGCCGCCGTTGCCGAAGGGCGAGGTGCCGTTCGTGCCGATCCACTTGCTGCCGCCCTCGTGGCGCTCCTTCTGCTCGTCAAGCAGCTCGCGCAGCCGCTCGAGCAGCTTGTCGAGCCCGCCCATCGCCTCGATCGCGGCCTTCTCCTCCGGCGTGAATTCGCGCTGCAACTGGCGCTTGAGCCACTCGAGCGGCAGGTCGAGGTCGATGCCGGGGATCGTGCGCACGCCGTTGAAGTACGCGCCGAAGGCCTTGTCGAACTTGTCGAAGTTGCGTTCGTCCTTGACGAGCGTCGCGCGCGACAGGAAGTAGAACTCGTCGATCGACGGGCCGATCACGTGTTCGCGCATCGCCTCGAGCAGCAGCAGGTATTCCTTGATCGACACAGGCAGCTTCGCGCCGCGCAGGTGCAGGAAAAAATCGATCAGCATCTCCGTTCTCCCCCGCGCAGGGCCAGCCGCAGCTTCAGGTTCTCGCGCACCGCCGGCCACTCGGCAGCGAGGATGCTGTAAACGCAGGTGTCGCGCAGCGTTCCGTTGGGCATCGTCATGTGGTGACGAAGCACGCCGTCGAGCTTCGCGCCCAGCCGCTCGATCGCACGCCGGCTCGCGTGGTTCAGGAAGTGCGTGCGCAGCTCGACCGCCACGGCGCCGAGCGCTTCGAACGCGTGGCCGAGCAGCAGCAGCTTGCATTCGGCGTTGACCGCGCTGCGCTGCGCGCTCGCCGCGTACCAGGTGTGTCCGAGCTCCAGGCGCCGGTGCGCGGGCTCGACGTGGAAGAAACGCGTCGTGCCGATGATCGTGCCGTCGACGCGACGGCGCACGACGAAGGGCAGGGCACCTTCGTTCTCGCGCATGGCAAGCGCCGCATCGACGTACGCCTGCGTGCGCTCGGGGGAGGGCACCGACGTGTACCAGAGCCGCCACAGCTCGCCGTCGGCGGCAGCCCGCGCGAGCGCTTCGACGTGCGAGCGCGCGAGCGGCTCGAGCACGACGTGCTCGCCCTCGAGCGTGACGGGTTCGATCCAGCCGGGCATGTCAGTCAACGCGTGAAAACGCGAAGGAACCGTAGCGAGCGGCCCGAAGTCGCGCCGAGAAGCGCAGCCGTACCACTGTACGGCGAGCATCGCAGGCGCGAGATCGGGTCGCGCAGTAGGTTCCTGCGCGTTTTCACCGGTTGTGGCGCGCCATGAATATGAGCCGCTCGAACAGGTGCACGTCCTGCTCGTTCTTCAGCAGCGCGCCGTGCAGCGGCGGAATGACGCTCTTGCCGTCCTTCGCGCGCAGCGCCTCGGGCGGAATGTCCTCGGCGACCAGCAACTTGAGCCAGTCGAGCAGCTCGCTGGTGGAGGGCTTCTTCTTCAGTCCCGGCAGCTCGCGCATCTGGAAGAATGCCTCGAGCGCTTCCTTCAACAGCGTCTTCTTCAGGTTCGGGAAGTGCACGTCGACGATCTGCTGCATCGTTTCCTTGTCGGGAAACCTGATGTAGTGGAAGAAGCAGCGGCGCAGGAACGCGTCGGGCAGCTCCTTCTCGTTGTTCGACGTGATCATCACGACCGGCCGGTGCTTCGCCCGCACGAGCTGTTGCGTCTCGTAGACGTAGAACTCCATCCGGTCCAGCTCGCGCAGCAGGTCGTTCGGGAACTCGATGTCGGCCTTGTCGATCTCGTCGATCAGCAGCACGACCGGGCGGTCGGATTCGAAGGCCTGCCACAGCACGCCGCGGACGATGTAGTTCTCGATGTCCTTCACGCGCGCGTCGCCGAGCTGCGAGTCGCGCAGCCGCGAGACGGCGTCGTATTCGTACAGGCCCTGCTGTGCCTTCGTCGTCGACTTGATGTGCCACTGCAGCAACGGCATGTCGAGCGCCGAGGCGACTTCCTCGGCGAGCATCGTCTTGCCGGTGCCGGGTTCGCCCTTGATCAGCAGCGGCCGCTGCAGGCGGATCGCCGCGTTCACGGCGAGCTTCAGGTCGTCGGTGGCGACGTAGGTGTCGGTGCCCTGGAAACGCATGATTTTCGGAGGTTGCGGCCGCCGTGAAGCGACCGGTCGATGGGTGCGTCGAGTATACGGGAACGCCCTCTCGCTCCCGGTCGCTGGACTGGCTTCGAACGACTCCGCTAGAATCCGGGCACCCTCAAACACCACAAAGGCCCGCGCCGCCCGGCGCCACGGCCGGAGACCCATGACGAACAAGAGGTTGATTGCCGCCGGATTCGCGGCGGCGATGCTGCTGCCATGCCTGGCCGTCGCGCAGGGCACGGCACCGGCGCAGGACCAGCAGGCGACGCAGGGAGACGCCGAGGCAGGGCGTCAGAAGAACTCGATGTGCGTGGGCTGCCACGAGATCCCCGGGTACAAGTCTTCGTTCCCGAGCGTCTATCACGTGCCGCGCATCATCGGACAGAGCGCGCGCTACATCGAATCCGCGCTGCAGGCGTACCGCAACGGCGATCGCAACCATCCGACGATGACGGCGGTGGCCGAAGGATTGAGCGATCGGGACATCGCCGATCTCGCCGCGTATTACGGATCGAAATGAACATGCGTGCATCGACGTTCCCGAGGATGAATTCGCGTTTCGTTGCGCTCGGCGCGGTGCTGGCCGCTGCCGCGTTCGCGCTGCCCGCGCAGGCGCAGGACATCGAGGCCGGCCGCCAGAAGGCCGACGAGGTGTGCGCCGCGTGCCATGGCAAGGACGGCAACACCCCGATCGATCCGTCCTATCCGAAGATCGCCGGCCAGTACAGCGACTACATCGAGCATTCGCTGCTCGACTACAAGAACGACCGGCGCAAGAACCCGATCATGGGCGCGCAGGCCAAGTCGCTGTCGCGCGCCGACATCCGCAACCTGGCCGCGTACTACGCGAGCCTGCCGGGCACGATCGCCAACCGACGTTGAGCGCGCCCCCGACGATGAGCGCTTCGGCCACACCGGTTTCGTTCGCCACCGCCGATCTGTGCGATGCGAACGAGACGCGGCTTGCCTCGGGCGAGTTGCACGTGCTGCCGATGCCGTTTCGCGCCTTCGGGCGAAACGTGCGCTTCGCCGGCGCGGTCGAGACGGTACGCTGCTTCGAGGACAACTCGTCGGTGAGAAGTGCGCTCGAGCAGCCGGGCAATGGCCGCGTGCTCGTCATCGACGGGGGCGGTAGCCTGCGCTGCGCGCTGCTGGGCGGCAACCTCGCGCTGCTCGCGCAGCGCAACGGATGGACGGGCGTCGTCGTCCACGGCTGCGTGCGCGACGTGGCCGAGATCGACGAGTGCGAGATCGGCGTGCGTGCCCTCGCGACGCATCCGCGTCGCAGCGAGAAGCGCGGGCAGGGCGCGATCGGCGAGCCGGTGGAGATCGGCGGCGTGCGCGTCGTCGCGGGCCACTGGTGCTACGCCGACGAGGACGGCGTGCTCGTCAGCGCAGTCGCGCTGGCGTAACGCGGGCCGCTGCGCCGCTACAGCAGTCCTTCGAAGGCGACGCAGTCGACCTCGTCGCCGGCGGCCACCGCGCCCTGCGCGTGGTGCAGCACGACGATGCAGTTCGCCTCGGACATCGAGCGCAGCACGCCCGATCCCTGGTTGCCCATCGTGCGCACTTCCATCCTGCCGTCGGCGCCCACCTCCATCCGCGCACGCTGGTACTCGGTGCGTCCCGGCCGCTTTCGCATCGGCTCGAGCGAGCGTGCGCGCACCCACGGCAGCGCCTGCGGCGTCGCGCCCATCCTCTTCAGCAGCGCATCGCGCACGAGGAAGTAGAAGGTGATCATCACCGCTACCGGGTTTCCCGGCAGCCCGAAGTAGCAGGCGTCCCCGACGCGGCCGAAGGCCATCGGCCGACCCGGCCGCAGCGCGATGCGCCAGAACGCGACGTCGCCCACGCGCGCCATCACTTCGCGCGTGAAGTCGGCCTCCCCGACCGAGACGCCGCCCGACGAGACGATCGCGTCGGCCTCGGCCGATGCGATGCGCATCGCGCGCTCGAGCGCCTCGGGCGAATCGCGCACGACGCCGAGGTCGACGATCTCCACGCCCAGCCGGGTGAGCATCGCCCAGAGCGTGTAGCGGTTGCTGTCGTAGATCTGGCCCGGGCCGAGGACTTCCCCGACCGAGCGCAACTCGTCGCCGGTGGAGAAGAACGCGACCCGCAGCCGGCGCCGCACGCCCACCTCGGGGACGCCGAGCGAGGCGAGCAGCCCGATGTCGGCCGGCGCGAGCCGCTTCCCGGCGCGCAGCGCGGGCTCGCCGACGCGCAGGTCTTCGCCGCGCAGCCGACGATGCTGGCCGCGTTCCTGCCCCGGCGGGACAACGACGCGGTCGCCGTCGACGCGAACGATCTCCTGGAGGACGACCGTGTCGAGCCCGGGCGGCAGCGTCGCACCGGTCATCACGCGCAACGCCTCGCCGCGTGCGACCTCGCCCTGGAACGTGCGACCCGCGAAGGCGCTGCCCGCGATGCGCAGCTTCGTCTCGCCGTCGGCGGCGAGATCGTCGCCGCGCATCGCGTAGCCGTCCATCGCCGAGTTGTCGTGCGGCGGCACGTCGATCGTCGAGACGACGTCGTGGGCGAGGACGCGATCGAGCGCGCTGCGGATCGCGAGTCGCTCGACGAGTGCGACCGGTTCGATGCAGCCGGCGATGATCTCGCGCGCGCGCTCGACGGGCAGGTAGGTCCTCGGGTCGGAATCGGAGATGCCTCGCGCCGTCTCGGCGAGGCTGCCGCGCGCGGGAGCGCCGGACAGGGTCATCGGAATCGCCTCGTGCGCGCCGTCATCGCCGCTCCTCGTCCTTCAGTTCCTGCATCGTGTTCAGGTTGCGGAACGCCGCTGCATCTTCGAAGTCGACCTCGACCACGCGAAGCGGTGCGTACCATGCGTCGATCTTGCGCCGGCCCTCGTGCAGGAAGCGCTGCAGGTCGGGCAGCAGCGTGCAATCGACGAGCGCGAACACCGGATGCGCCTGCGTGCCGGTGCGCGCGACGGCGAGCTGCGCGCGCTCGCCCCGGGCGGCCGAGGCGTCGACCGCGGCGGCGAGGCGCTCGACGAGATCGAGCGGCAGGAACGGCGAGTCGCAGGGGACCGTCGCCACCCAGGGCGACTGCGCCTGCGACATCCCGGCGTGCAGTCCGGCGAGCGGGCCGGCGAACCCCTCGACGGCGTCCGCCGCGACCGGCCAGCCGAACGCACGATAGCGATCGAGATTGCGGTTCGCGTTGATGAGCACGGCGCCCACCTGCGGCGCGAAGCGTTCGAGCGCGTGCGCGACCATCGGCCGGCCGCGAAATGGCTGCAGTCCCTTGTCGATGCCCTGTCCGTCGTCGCTCATGCGTCGGCCGAGGCCGCCGGCGAGCACGATGCCGGTGACGTCTTCGCGGCGGATCGTGCCGCTCAGGCCCATGCCCGCACCGGCTGGCGAACGAAGCGCTCGGCGCCGGTGAAGAGCAGGTAGTGCTTGCCCTGGCAGCGCCCGACCATCGTGAGCCCGACGCGTCGCGCGATCTCGTGTCCCATCTGCGTCAGGCCGGAGCGCGACAGCAGGAACGGAATGCCCATCTGCGCGCACTTGATCACCATCTCGGACGTCAGCCGTCCGGTGGTGTAGAAGATCTTGTCCGCCGCGCTGACCGATTCAACCCACATCCACCCGGCGATCGCGTCGACCGCGTTGTGCCGGCCGACGTCCTCGACGAAACGCAGGATCTCGCCGCGCTCGTCGCCCGCGTTGGCGCACAGCGCGCAACCGTGCACCGCGCCGGCGACCTTGTAGATCGACTCGTGCCGGCGGACGCGGTCGGTCACCGTGTAGAGCACCTCCTCGGTCAGGCGTGCATGCGCGGGCAACTCGATGCGGTCGATCTCGTCCATCAGGTCGCCGAACACGGTTCCCTGTCCGCAGCCGGTGGTGACGGTTCGACGCGCGAGGCGCGCACCGAGCGCATCGGCCTGCGCCTCGTCGTCCCAGACGGACACGCCGCGCGAGGCGAGCGACGCCGACGTGACGGCGACCGAGTTCGTCTCCCAGTCGACCTGCACCGCGGCCAGTTCTTCGAGCGATTCGACCAGCCGCTGGTTGCGCAGGTAGCCGAGCGCGAGATGCTCGGGCGCCGCGCCGAGCGTCATCAGCGTGACGAGCTCGCGCTTGTCGAGATAGAGCGTCAGCGGATGTTCGCCCGCGATGGCGGTGGGGACCGTTTCGCCGCGTTCGTTGATCGCGTCGACCTCGTAGGTGGCCGGACGCGCCTGCGACGTGAGGACGAGCGACATGCCGTCTACCCGCCGATGTACGACATCTCGATCTTGCGCAGCCCGACGGTGTCGGCCGAGCGCAGCTCGGAATACCGGTCGTTGCGCGCGCCCCAGACCGCGGCGATGGCCGCGGCGAGCTTCGCGTCGTCGGCGCCGCCGCGCAGCAGCGCCCGCAGGTCGTGTCCGTGCGTGGCGAACAGGCAGGTGAAGAGCTTGCCTTCGGTGGACAGGCGGGCGCGGGTGCAGGCGCCGCAGAACGGCTGCGTGACGGAGGAGATCAGCCCGATCTCCCCGCCGCCGTCGACGTAGCGCCAGCGCTCGGCGACCTCGCCGGGGTAGTTCGCTTCCATCGGCTCGATGGGGAACGCCTCGCCGACGAGGCGCGCCACCTCGGCACTGGGCACGACGTCGTCGAGGCGCCAGCCGTTGGAGGCGCCGACGTCCATGAACTCGATGAAGCGCAGGATGTGGCCGGTGCCGCGGAAGCGCCGGGCCATCGGCACGATCTCGTGCTCGTTCACGCCCCGCTTGACGACCATGTTGATCTTCAGCGGTCGCAGGTCGGCCTTCTCGGCTGCCTCGATGCCGGCGAGCACGTCGGCAACCGGGAAGCCGACGTCGTTCATGCTGCGGAACACCGCGTCGTCCAGCGCATCGAGGCTCACCGTGACGCGGCGCAGGCCGGCGTCGCGCAGCGCCTGCGCCTTGCGCGCGAGCAGCGAGCCGTTGGTCGTCAGCGTGAGATCGAGCGGCTCGCCCGACGGCGTGCGCAGCTCGGCAAGCATCGCGACGAGGCCCTCGACGTTGCGGCGAAGCAGCGGTTCGCCGCCGGTGAGGCGGATCTTCTCGACGCCGTGCGCGACGAACAGGCGCACGAGCCGCGTGATCTCCTCGAAGGTGAGCAGCGACGCGTGCGGCAGGAACGCGTAGTCTTTGCCGAACAACTCCTTCGGCATGCAGTAGGTGCAGCGGAAGTTGCAGCGGTCGGTGACCGAGATGCGGAGGTCGTGCAGGCGTCGTCCGCGGCGGTCGGCGAGCCGACCCGAGGGGGCGGCGGCGCCCACCGGAACATCCGGAACCGATGCCTCGTAGCGCTGCTCGGCGGGTGGGATTCGTTCGCTCATGTTGAAATCGCTAAGATGTCCCATGGTAGCAACCTGCACGAGAAATCGCGGAGAACGTATTGACGTCTCGTGAATTCCGCCCTCCGGAGGGTGCCGAGCCGCTGCTCGAAGTCGAACCGGTGCCGGTGCGGGTTCGCTTCGAGTGCCGCGACACGGGTCATTGGCTGCAGCCGCGTATCTGGCGGCCGATTGCCGTCGAGCCTGCCGGAAACGACAGCGACCTGGCGGTACATCTGCATGTCGACGAGGGCGAGGGCTATTACCTGAACCTGACCACCGACGAGCCGTCGCTGTTCGTGCAATGGCGAACGCGCGAGGACGACACCGGCGTGGTCGTCGACGACGATCGCACGCCGCCGCGCGCGCTGGCAGTCACCGCGAGCTACAACGAGGCCGGGCGATGGATGGACGGCGGCGCGCGCGTCGATCGCGTGCCGATGCCCGAGCCGATGGTGTCGTGGGTCGCCGAATACGTGAGCCTGCATTACGTGGCCGAGCCGACGAAGAAGAAGCGCAACGGCGGCAAGCCGTCGTTCCTCGCGCGCGAGCAGTTCGGCGCATTCACCGAACGCGAACGCGCGGCGATGCGCGAGCACGAGCGCGCACAGGCCTCGGGCGACGATTCGCGACTTCCCCCACGGGCGGACGAGTGAGCGGCAACGAAGGTTTCCTTTCGCGCTGGTCGAAGCGCAAGCACGACAGCCGCAACGCGGGCGGCGACACGTCACCGCCCGAACCCCGCGACAAGTCGAATGCGAGCGTGCCGCCGCGCGCTGCGCCCGAAGGGCTGCCGCAGGCCGATGCGCACCGGCCGGGCGATGTGCCGCGGTCGGGCGATGTTTCGCGGTCGGCCGATGCCCCTTCGGTGGTTGCGGAGACGGCCGGCGCGTCGGCACGCGCGCCCGGCGAGGCGAACGAGGGGCGCGAAGCCGACGACCGCCCGCTCGAGTTGCCGCCGATCGACTCGCTGACGCCGCAGTCCGACTTCCGTCCGTTCATGCAGGCGGGCGTCGACGCTGCCACGCGCAATGCGGCGCTCGCGCAGCTCTTCCGCGATCCGCATTTCAACGTGATGGACGGGCTCGACGTCTACATCGACGACTACAACAAGACCGAGCCGATTCCCCCGACGATGCTGGCGAAGCTGAAGCAGCTGCACGGGATCGGCCTCTCCGACGAGGAGATCGAACACCTGGCTCGCGAAGGCGAGGTCGACGCCGAGGCGCATGAGCCGGAGCAGCGGGCGTCGGCGACGCCGGCTGCCGACCCGGCACCGACCGAACCCCTGCGCGTCGCGCAGGCCGACGCCCTCGAAACAAACGCAGGCCGCGACGACGATGCGGCCGAAGACGAAACGCAGGAGACGCAGCGGTGAAAACGAAGGTCCTGGTCTGCAGTTGCAACGGCACCATCGATCTGGCCGCGGCGCGCCTCGCGGCGAAGCTCCCCGGTTCGGTCGAGGTACTGCCCGCGGCGCGCGAGCTGTGTCGGCGCGACGTCTCCCGTTTCGTCGATGCACTCGGCGGAACCGACGACGTCGTCGTCGCGTGCACGCAGGAAGCGGCGCTGTTCTCGGAGCTGGCGAGCGCGAAGCAGGTCGTCGCACCGCTGCGTTTCGCGAACGTGCGCGAGTTCGCCGGCTGGGGCGAGCAGCGCGCCGACGCCGGGCCGAAGATCGCCGCACTGGTCGCGATCGCCGCCGCCGCCGGCATCGATCCGGTGCCCGCGGTCGAGTATCGATCGCAGGGACGCGTGCTGGTCGTCGGCTCCGGTGCGGACACGCTCGACTGGGCCGAGCGGCTCGCACCGCACCTGAGCCCCACCGTGCTGATGACCGACTCGCGCGGGGCTTCGCTGCCCGCCGCGCGCGCGTGGCCGGTCCTCTCCGGAACGCTCGTGTCGATCGAAGGCTGGCTCGGCAATTTCGAGGCGCGCTGGACGCAGGACAACCCGATCGACCTCGACGCCTGCGTGCGCTGCGGCGCCTGCGTCGATGCGTGTCCGGAGTCGGCGATCGGCGCCGACCTGCAGGTCGATACTTCACTGTGCAGGGACCATCGGGCCTGCGTTCGTGCGTGCGGAGCGATCGGCGCGATCGACTTCACGCGCAGCGATCGCGAACGCAGCGAGCGCTTCGACCTGGTGTTCGACCTGCGCGCCGACTCGATGTTCGACTGCCGGCTGCAGCCGCTGGGCGAAACCTGCCGGCGCTGCTCCGTCACGCGGCTGGGCGCGCCGATGTTCGAAAGCCACCAGCCGCCACAGGGCTATTTCCACGCCGGACGCGACGAGCACAGCCGTGCACGAATGGCGCTCGAACTTGTCGCGATGGTGGGCGAGTTCGAGAAGCCGAAGTACTTCCGCTATCGCGAGAAGCTGTGCGCGCACGGGCGCAACCAGATCACCGGCTGCACCGCGTGCATCGACGTCTGCTCGACGCGGGCGATCGAATCGGCGGGCGACCGGATCCGCGTCGAGCCGCATCTGTGCATGGGATGCGGCGGCTGCACGACGGTCTGTCCGTCCGGCGCGATCAGCTACCAGTATCCGACGCCCGCGCGGCTGATGGAGCCGGTGCGGCAGGGCCTGACCGCGTATCGCGAGCACGGCGGCGCCGACGCGCTGATCCTGTTCCACGACGAGGAGGAGGGCCGTGCGCTGCTCGAGGCGTTGTCGCAGGCGCCG
>DASWVL010000438.1:0-2762 GCA_036406255.1 Zeimonas sp. | reverse complement strand
CCGGGCTTGGCGAGCAGCACGCGGATGCGCCGCGCGCCGGCCTGCGGCGCGGCGGCCGCAGCAGCTGTGGTCGTACTCATGAGGTGACCTCTTTCGCAATGATCAGTTTCAGGATCTCGCTGGTGCCGCCGCCGATCAGCGTGAAGCGGACGTCGCGCAGGTAGCGCTGCACCGGGTATTCCATCGCGTAGCCGTAGGAGGCGAGGACGCGCGCCGCCTGGTCGCAGATCGAAGCCGCGGTCTCGGTGGCGAAGAGCTTGCACATCGCCGCTTCCTTGTGGTGCGGGCGCTTCGCGTCGGCGAGCCACGCGGCATAGCGCACGAGGTGCGTCGCGGCCTCGAGCCCCGTCGCCATCTCGGCGAGCTTCATCTGGATCGCCTGGAAGCGGTCGATCGGCTTGCCGAACTGCTTGCGCTCGCCGGCGTAGCGAACCGCCTCGTCGAGCGCCGCGCGCGCCACGCCGAGCGCCATCGCACCGGTGATGATCCGGATCTCGGCGAGCGTCTTCTTCAGGTGCACCTCGCCGTCGCCTTCCTCCTTCGACAGCCGGTGCGTGTCGGGCACGAAGCAGCCGTCGAACGAGACTTCCGACGTGGGCAGCGCCCAGACGCCCATCTTGTGGATCGGGCGGCCGATGTGCAGCCCGTCGAAGTGCTTTTCGACGAGGAAGATCGTGATCTTCTTCTCTTCGCCCGCCTTGGCGAACACGGTGAAGAAGTCCGCCACCGGCGCCGACGTGATCCACGTCTTGTGGCCGTCGAGCACGTAGCCGCCGTCGACCTTGCGCGCCGTCGTCGACATCGAGCCGAGGTCCGAGCCCGAGTCCGGCTCGGTCATGCAGATGCCGCCGATCTTCTTGCCGGCCAGTGCGGGGCGGAAAAGCCGCTCGACGATGTCGGCGTTGCCGAGCATCTGCAGGAACTTCGTTCCCATCAGCGACTGCATCGCGGCCGCACCCGCGAGCGACATCGAGCCGCGCGCGATCTCGGTGAGCGCCAGGCAGAACTCGGAGAGCGCCATGCCGCTGCCGCCGACCTCCTCCGGATAGCGCATGCCGAAAAAGCCGAGATCGGCAAGCTCGGCGAACAGCTCGCGCGGAAACGCGTGCGCCTCGTCGATCGCCGCCGCGTTCGGCGCGATGCGACGATCGGCAAAGCGCGCGAAGGTCTCCTGGACGGCGCGCTGCTCTTCGGTGAGCTCGAAGTCCATCTCTCGTTCGTCCTCAGCCTTCCCAGCCGTACAGCTCGCGCGCCTTCTCGCGCGAGATGACGCCGTTGCGAACCTCCTCGGCGAGCACCTTGCGGTCGCGCTTTCTCGGATCGCCGTAGCCGCCGCCGCCGCTGGCCACCTGATGGTAGACGGTGCCCTTCGGCACGCCGGTGATCAGGTCCTTGTTGCGCGGCACGACGGTGCGCCCGTCCGGGTATTGCAGGCGGATGAAGTTCAGTCCCGCGTCGCCGCCGCCGAACAGCCCGAACGCCGGCTCGAAGTCGCCGTCGCCGAACGTGACGAGCTGCGTGTCGTCCGAACCGATCGAGAAGATCGTCTCGACGCCGAGCCCGCCGCGCCACTGCCCGGCGCCCGCGGAGTCTTCGAGCAGCTCGTGGCGCAGCAGCGTGTGCGGCGTCTGCTGCTCGAACATCTCGTAGTCCTGGTCGAGCACGCCGCCCGATGCGTCGATCATCCCGATGTGGTCGTAGCCGTCGGTGCCCTTCATCGCGCCCGAGCCGCCCTTCAGCCCCATGAAGCCGATGTCGACGTACTTCTCGTTGGTGTTCGGATCGATGCCGGTGGTGAGCGATGCGAGCAGGTTGTTCCAGCCTGCGGTGACGCGCTCGGGCAGCACCGGCGAGAGCGCGCGCTGGATCGCGTCGGCGTTCGGCGGGCACAGGTGGTTGCCGAAGGTGGTGGCCTTCGGGTACGCCGCGTTCAGGATCGTTCCCTCGGGGATCACGATCTCGATCGGTTCGACCATCCCCTCGTTGTGCGGGATGTCGGGGTTGACCATCTGCAGCAGCGTGAGGATGGTGGCCGACGCACTCGACGTGAAGGTGCCGTTCACGAACCCGTTGGTTTGCGCGTCGGTGCGCGAGTAGTCGAACTTGATGCGGTTGTCCTGCACGTCGATGTCGACGCGGATCGTGAACTTCGAGCCCTCGTGGCGGCCGTCGTAGTACACGCGTCCTTCGCCCGAGTAGCGCCCGTTCGGGATCTTCGCGATCTCGGCTTCCATCATCCGGCGCGTCGCGTCGAACAGCGCCTGCTTGTGCGCTTCGAAGCTCGGCAGGCCGTACTTGTTCAGCAGCTCGAGCACGCGCCGCTCGCCCACGGTGCACGCGCCCATCTCGGCCTTCATGTCGTGCTGGACGATGTCCAGGCGCACGTTGGCGAAGATCAGGTTCCAGACGTCCTTGCGCAACTTGCCGCGCTCGACGACCTTCACCGGCGGAATGCGCAGCGCCTCCTGCCACACCTCGACCGCGTTCGGGTTGTAGCCGCCGGCGACGTTGCCGCCGATGTCGGCCTGGTGGCCCTTCACCGCGGTCCACGCGACGAGCCGGCCGTCGAAGAACACCGGCTTGAAGACGGCGACGTCATTGTTCTGGTTTCCCAGGCTGAAGACGTCGTTGTGGAAGATGACGTCGCCGGGATAGATCTCGTCGCCGAAGTAGTCCTTGATGTGCTTGCAGACCGGGGCGAGCGAGAACGCGAGGATCGGCAGGTTCTCGGTCTGCTCGAGCATCCGGCCTTCGCCGTCGTA
>DASWVL010000437.1:0-2382 GCA_036406255.1 Zeimonas sp. | reverse complement strand
GAAGCGCTCGTCGAACGCGCGCTCGCCGACGAACAGCCGGCGATCGCCGTCACCGACCTCGCGAACCTGTTCGGCTGGGTGAAGTTCTACAAGGCGGCGCGTGCGCGCGGCCTGAAGCCGATCTGCGGCGTCGACGCGTGGATCACCAACGACGCGGATCGCGAGCGCCCCTTCCGCATGCTGCTGCTCGCTCGCGACCGCGCGGGCTATCTTCGGCTGTGCGAGCTGCTCAGTCGCGCCTGGATCGAGAACGAATGGCGCGGCCGCGGCGAGTTGCGCGCCCAGTGGTTCGACGAGGTCGATGCCGACGGCACGCGCGCGGGCGAGGGACTGATCGCGCTGTCCGGCGCGCAGCACGGCGACGTCGGGCAGGCGTTGCTCGCCGGGAACGAGCGCGCGGCTGCCGAACTCGCGCACATCTGGGCACGGCGTTTCCCCGGCGCCTGGTATCTGGAGGTGCAGCGCAGCGGACACGCCGAGGCCGAGGCGCAGACGCGTGCGGCGGCGCAACTCGCCGCGCGGCTGGCACTTCCGCTCGTCGCGACGCATCCGGTGCAGTTCCTCGATCGAGATGACCATCGCGCGCACGAGGCGCGGGTGTGCATCGCCCAGGGAGCGATCCTCGCCGATCCGCGCCGCGTGCGTGCCTTCGCGCCCGAGCAGTATTTCCGCACGCAGCAGGAGATGGCCGAGCTGTTCGCCGACCTTCCGTCCGCGCTCGCCAACAGCGTCGAGATCGCGCGCCGCTGCAACGTCTCGATGGTGCTCGGCAAGCCGCAGCTGCCGCAGTTCCCGACGCCCGCGGGCATCTCGCTCGACGACTACCTGCGCACGCTCGCGCTCGAAGGGCTCGAGCGGCGCCTGCTCACGCTGTTCCCATCCGATCGCACGCCCGCCGCCACGCTCGACGAGAAGCGGGCGCAGTACGGCGCGCGCCTCGACTACGAGTGCGACACGATCGTGCAGATGGGCTTCCCCGGCTACTTCCTGATCGTCGCCGACTTCATCAACTGGGCGAAGGCCAACGGCGTCCCGGTCGGCCCGGGGCGCGGCTCGGGCGCGGGCTCGCTGGTCGCCTATGCGCTGGGCATCACCGACCTCGATCCCATCCCCTACGCGCTGCTGTTCGAGCGTTTCCTGAATCCGGAGCGCGTGTCGATGCCCGACTTCGACATCGACTTCTGCCAGGACCAGCGCTACCGGGTCATCGAGTACGTGCGCGAGCGCTACGGCGAGCAGGCGGTGTCGCAGATCGCCACCTTCGGCACGATGGCGTCGAAGGCGGTCATCCGCGACGTCGGTCGCGTGCTCGACATGAGCTACACCTTCTGCGACCAGCTCTCGAAGCTCGTGCCGGTCGTGCAGAACAAGCCGGTGTCGCTGGCGAAGGCGCGCGAGGCCGAACCGCTGCTCGCCGAGCGCGAGCGCAACGAGGACGAGGTGCGCGCGCTGCTCGCGCTCGCCGAGCCGCTCGAGGACCTCACCCGCAACGTCGGCATGCATGCGGGCGGGGTGCTGATCGCGCCCGGGCGCCTCACCGACTTCTGCCCGCTGTACAAGCCGCCCGGTGCCGACGCCGGGGTCGTCAGCCAGTTCGACAAGGACGACGTCGAGGCGGTCGGCCTGGTGAAGTTCGACTTCCTCGGCCTGCGCAACCTGACGATCCTCGACCTCGCAGTGCGCTACGTCGAGCAGCGCACCGGGACGAAGCTCGACCTGCAGTCGATGTCCTTCGACGATCCGCGCGCCTACCAGGTGCTGAAGGACGCGAACACCACCGCCGTGTTCCAGCTCGAAAGCGAGGGGATGAAGAAGCTGCTGAAGAAGCTGCAGCCCGATCGCTTCGAGGACATCATCGCGGTGCTCGCGCTGTACCGCCCCGGTCCGCTCGGCTCGGGCATGGTCGACGACTTCATCCTGCGCAAGAAGGGGCAGCAGTCGATCGACTACTTCCACCCCGACCTGAAGGCGTGCCTGGAGCCCACCTACGGCGTCATCGTCTACCAGGAACAGGTGATGCAGATCGCGCAGACGATCGGCGGCTACACGCTGGGCGGCGCCGACCTGCTGCGCCGCGCGATGGGCAAGAAGAAGCCCGAGGAGATGGCGCAGCACCGCGACATCTTCGTCGACGGCGCGAGGAAGAAGGGCTACGCGGTCGAACTGGCGAACAAGCTGTTCGACCTGATGGCGATGTTTGCCGAGTACGGCTTCAACAAGTCGCACACGGCGGCCTACGCGGTCGTCACCTACCACACCGCGTGGCTGAAGGCCTGCCATCCGGCCGAGTACATGGCGGCGACGCTGTCGGCCGACATGGACGACACCGACAAGGTCAAGCTCTTCGTCGACGACGCGCGCGCCAACGGCGTCGAGCTGCTG
>DASWVL010000436.1:0-14920 GCA_036406255.1 Zeimonas sp. | reverse complement strand
GGCGCTCGCCGACGCGGGATTCCGTCGCGCCCCCGTTCGCGTTCTCGCGCCCGAGTCGCCGCCCTACGACGGGGCGGCGCTCGCCGCGCTGCCGCCGCTGGACGCCCATGCCGCGCCGGGCCTGCAGGTGCTCGTGCTGCGCGGCGAAGCGGGCTCCGACGGCTGGATCGAAACACTGCGTGCACGCGGTGCACGTGTCGACGTTCTCGCCGCCTATCGGAACGAGCCGGTCGAGCCGCCCGCAGCCGTCATCGCCGCGCTGCACCGGTGGCTCGACGACGATGCGCAGCCGGTGCGTTTCGTCGTGACGCAGTCGTCGGCGGTGGCGCGACTCGACGCACTCCTGGCGCGTGCGGGGCTGCGGGAACGGGCAATGCGTGCACCGGCGCTCGCCATCCATCCGCGCATCGTCTGCACGCTGCGAGACATCGGCTGGCGCGACGTGCGGTCGATCGAACCCGGCGAACATGCGCTGGGGCTCGCGCTAGAATCCGCTTCCGATTCGTCGAGCCGCCATGGTGTCTGAAAGCGAAAACGCAGCGCAGCTCGCTGCGCAGGCCGACGCCTCCCGACCGGCTGCGCAGGTGAAGCCCGATCGTCGAACAGGCCGGTTTCGCGCGCCGCTGCGTCGCCGCGGCGCCCTGTGGATCTCGATCGCGGCGCTCGCGATCGCGCTGTTCTCCTTCCTCCTGGTGGTGCCGCGCATCGCGTCCTTGCAGTCGGAAGCCGCACGACGACTGCAGGCGATCGACGAACGACTCTCGGGGCTGCAGTCGGCCGACCAGCCGCTGCGCGCCGAACTGCGCGACCTGCGCGACCGGGTCGGCGCGATCGAGCGTCGCGGGCTCGATACTGCGGGTCTGCAGGCGCAGATCGAGAACCTCTATCGGAACCTGGCGGAAGACTCCACCGACGTGCTGCTCGCCGAGGTCGAATCCTCGGTCGTGCTCGCCGGCCAGCAACTCGCCCTCGGAGCCGGTGCGCAGGCCGCGCTCGCCGCGCTCCAGGAAATCGACGCGCGTCTCGCGCGCCTCGACGATCCGAGCCTGCAGCCGCTGCGCGCTTCGCTGCTGCACGACATCGAACGCGTGAAGGCGTATCCGGCCGGCGACGTCGGCTCGCTCGCGCTGCGGCTCGATGCGGTGCTGCGCTCGATCGACCGGCTGCCGCTGTTGTCGTCGGTGGCGAGCCGGCGTCGCGAGGCGGATGCGCCCTCCAGCGGCGGGCTCGGCGCGTTGCGCGACGAGCTGCAGCAGCTGTTCCGCGTGCGCCGCGTCGACACCCCCGAAGCAATGCTGCTCGCGCCCGACCAGGCGTACTTCGTGCGCGCGAACCTTCGGCTGCTGCTGCTCAATGCACGCCTCTCGCTGCTCTCGCGCAACGAGAAGCTGTTCCGCAGCGACGTCGAGCGGTCGATCGATTGGCTGCACTCGTACTACGACGACGACCGCGCGGTCGTCGGCGCGATCTCTCAACTGCGCCAGCTGCTCGGTTCGCGTATCGTGCTCGAGCCGCCGACGCTCGCCGAGAGCCTTACCGCCGTGCGTGCGGCCCGCGCCGCGCGCACGACGCGCGACGGCGCGCGCTGATCGCCCACCGAAGCCGCGATGAGACGGATCGTCTGGGCGCTGCTGGTCGTTTCCGCCGCCGTCGGGCTGGCGATGCTGATGCGCTTCAACGACGGAAACGTCGCCGTGCTGTGGCCGCCGTACCGCGTCGACGTGTCGGTCAACCTCGCGGTGCTGATCCTGCTCGTGGCGTTCGTCGCGCTGCACTGGCTGCTCGTCGCGCTGTCGGGTGCGTGGCGCCTGCCGACACGCGTGCGCGAGTATCGCCAGCGGCGGCGCCGCGAGAGCGCGCTGGTGTCGTTGCGCGACGGGCTGCTCGCGCTGTTCGAGGGCCGGTTCGGGCGTGCCGAACGGCTCGCGCAGAGCGCGCTCGTCGACGCGTCGCTGGCCGGTGCCGCGTCGCTGGTCGCGGCCCGCGCAGCGCACCGGATGCAGGAAGCGGAGCGTCGCGATCGCTGGCTCGACGCGGCGCGCGACGAGCCGGGCGCCTGGCACGCGCAGCTGATGACGAGTGCCGAGCTTGCGCTCGACGACCAGCGTCCCGAGGAGGCGCTCGCAGCGATCGACACGCTGCGCGCCGGCGGGCCACGCCACCTGCACGCGATGCGCCTGTCGCTGCGCGCCTACGAGCTTGCCGAGGACTGGCCCGCGCTGCTGCAGATGATGCGCGAGCTGGAGAAACGCGACGCGCTGCATCCGTCGGCGATTCGTGGCCTGAAGATCCGCGCGTATCGGGCACTGTTCGCCACGCCGCACGCCGACCTCGGCGAAGTGCAGAAGCTCTACGCGTCGCTCGCGCCTGCAGATCTCGCCATCGACGAAGTCGTCGAGGCGGCTGCGCGTGCATTCGCGCGCATCGGCCGCCCCGAGCAGGCCGCGCGCGCGATCGAACGCGTGCTCGATTCCCGTCTTGCCGATCGCCTCGTGTCGCTGTACGCCGACCTCGACGCCGTTCCGGCGCGCGAACGGCTCGCGAACGCCGAGCGCTGGCGTGCACGCTACGGCGACGGCGCGACGCTGCTGTCGACGCTCGGCCGCCTGTGTGCGGCGGAGGCGCTGTGGGGCAAGGCCGAAGAGTTTCTGCTGCTCGCCGAACACGCGGGGGCAGGCCCGCAGGCGCAGTTGACGCTCGCGCGCGTGTACGAGGCGATGGGCCGCGCCGACGAGGCGAATCGGCGTTACCGGCTCGCGGCGCTCAGCCGTGACGAAGCGCTATCGTCTTCAGCCTGGTGAAGCCGTACAGCGCCTCGAATCCCTTCTCGCGCCCGTACCCGCTCTTGCCCGTACCGCCGAAAGGCAGTTCGACTCCGCCGCCCGCACCGTAGTCGTTCACGAAGACCTGTCCGGCGCGCAGCTGGCGCGCCAGGCGCAACTGCCGCGCGCCGTCGCGCGTCCAGACGGCGGCGACCAGCCCGTATTCGGTGCCGTTGGCCAGCGCGATCGCCTCGCGTTCGTCCTCGAAGGGCATCGTCGCGAGCACCGGCCCGAACACCTCCTCGCGTGCGATGCGATGCTCGGCGCCGACGTCGGCGAAGAGCATCGGCGCCTGGTAGAAGCCCGCGGCCGGCGCGTCGTCGACGACGCATCCGCGCGCGACACAGCGCAGTCCGTCGCGCTCGGCCTCGTCGAGGTAGTCGCGCACGCGTTCGCGCTGACGTTCGGAAATCAGCGGACCGAGATCGAGGTCGTGCAGCGAGGGACCGGCACGCAGGGCGGCGAAGCGCTCGGCGAGCCGCTCGAGCAGCGCCTCGTGGATCGATGCCTGCACGAGCAGCCGGGAGCCTGCCGAGCAGGTCTGTCCCCCGTTCTGCACGATCGCCGCGACGAGCATGGGCACTGCCGCGTCGAGGTCGGCGTCGGCGAAGACGAGCTGCGGAGACTTGCCGCCCAGCTCGAGCGTGACGGGGCAGTGGCGCGCCGCGGCGCACTGCGCGACGAGTCGGCCGGTCTGCGGCGAGCCGGTGAACGAGACGTGGTCCACGCCGGGGTGCTCGACGAGCGCCTGTCCGGCCTCTGCGCCGAGGCCCGTGACGACGTTCAGCGCGCCCGGCGGCAGCCCCGCCTCGGCCGCCAGTTGCGCGACGCGCAGCACCGACAGGCAGGCGTCCTCGGCCGGCTTGACGACGCACGCATTGCCCGCGGCGAGCGATGCGCCGACCGAGCGCCCGAAGATCTGCATCGGATAGTTCCAGGGCACGACGTGCGCCGTCACGCCGTGCGCCTCGCGCAGCGTGAGCACCAGGAAGCCGGCGCGGTACGGGACCGTCTGTCCGTGCAGCTTGTCGGCCGCTCCGCCGTAGAACTCGAAGTAGCGTGCGAGCGCGCGCGCATCGGCGCGTGCCTGCGACAGCGGCTTGCCGGTGTCGCGCGACTCGATCGCGGCAAGCTCGTCCTCGTGCGCGGCCACGAGACCCGCCCAGCGTTGCAGGATCCGGCCGCGCTCGGCGGCGTCGAGCCGGCCCCAGGGTCCGGAAGCCGGCTCGCTTCCGTCGCCGTCGAAGGCGCGTCGGGCCGCACGCACCGCGCGATCGACGTCGGGCGCAGCGCCGCGGGCGAGCGTGGCGAATACCGTCGCGTCGGACGGATCGACGACGTCGAGCGTACGGCCGTCGTGCGCGGCGACGGCCTCGTTGTCGAGGAACAGCGCATGGTTCGCGAGGGAGGTCATGAGTGCGTTCGCTCCGGTGCGGAGGGCCGGTTACGACGACGACGCTGCCGTTCGGGGAATCCGGTACTGCGTCGACATCTGCTTCTGATCATAATGCCGGGTTTTCCTTCCTTCGCCCGCGTCGCGTCCGATGTCCATCCCCCTGCTGTCCGGTCTGTTCGCCGCCGCCGCTTTCGCCGTGCTCGCCGGCTGCGACGGCAACGCCACCGCGTCGACGAACGCCGCGCCCCAGGCTCCGCCCCCGACCGAAGTGAGCGTGCTCGAGATGCAGCCGACGCGCGTTCCGATCGTGCTCGAGGCGGTCGCGCGCACCGAAGGCTCGCGCGAGGTCGAGGTGCGCGCGCGAGTCTCCGGAATCCTCGAGCGACAGGCCTTTCGCGAAGGCGAGACGATTCGCGCCGGCGCCCCGATGTACCGGATCGAGCGCGCGCCTTTCGAGATCGCCCTCGCGCAGGCGCGCGCTGCGCTCGCGCAGGAGAAGGCACGCCTCGAGCGCGCGCGCATCGAGGCCGAGCGGCTCGCGCCGCTCGTCGAGAATCGCGCGATCAGCCGGCGCGAGTACGACGACGCCGTGTCGAACCGGCAGCAATCGAGCGCGGCGCTGCAGCTCGCGCAGGCGCGCGTTCGCGAAGCCGAGCTGAACCTGTCGTACACCGCAGTGAACGCGCCGATCTCCGGGATCACCGGGCGCGCATTGCGATCCGAGGGCAGCCTGGTGCAGGCGGGCACCGAGAGCAGCCTGCTGACCACCGTCACGCGGGCCGATCCCATCTGGGTGCGTTTCGCGTTGTCCGAGCCGGAGTACCTGCAACTGCGCGAGGCGGGCGAGCGCGCCTCGAGCGTGCGCGTCGCGCTGCCCGACGGCGGCGTCTACGAGCGTGCGGGCAGGCTGAACTTCACCGGGTCGACGATCGACGGCAGGCTCGGGACGGTGCAGCTGCGCGCGGAGTTCCCGAATCCTTCGCTGCAGCTGCTGCCCGGGCAGTTCGTCAAGGCGCTGGTGCAGGTCGGCGAGCGCGACGCCTTCGTGGTGCCGCAGGTGGCCGTGCAACAGAGCGAGCGTGGCCGCTTCGTCTGGGTGATCGACCCGTCCGATCGGGCCGAGCAGCGTTTCGTGCAGACCGACGGATGGAGCGGCCACGACTGGGTCGTGCGCGAAGGGCTGAATGCGGGAGACCGCGTCGCGATCGACAACGTGCTGCGGCTTCGCCCCGGCGCGGGAGTCACGCCGAAACCGACGGCCGCGGCAATGCCGGTCGCCGGCAACGCGTCGGCGGCCGCGAATGCGTCGGCGTCGGGCTCGCCGCAGTCCGGCCCGCCCCACTGAGGCCGCCGGGGTGTCGCGTTTCTTCATCGACCGGCCGATCTTCGCCGGAGTCCTGGCGATCGTCCTCGTGCTCGCAGGGCTCGTCGCATCGCAGGTGCTGCCCGTCGCGCAGTATCCGGAGATCGCGCCGCCGACGGTGACGATCTCCACCGCCTACCCGGGCGCGAGCGCCGAGACGATCGCGCGCACCGTCGCCGCGCCGATCGAGGAGCAACTCTCCGGCGTCGAGGGCCTGCTCTATTTCGCATCGAGCTCGTCGTCGAACGGCGCGATGTCGATCACCGCGACCTTCGAGGTCGGCACCGACGTCGACCAGGCGACCTTCAACGTCAACAACCGCGTGCAGCTCGCGTTGCCGCGACTGCCCGACGAGGTGCGCCGCAACGGCGTCACGGTGCAGAAGCGCTCGAACGACATCCTGCTCGTCGTCGCGCTCAGCTCGCCCGACGGCCGTTACGACACGCTGTTCCTGTCGAACTACTCGTCGCTGAACCTCGTCGACGAACTCAAGCGCCTGCCCGGCGTCGCCGACGTGACGATCTTCGGCGCACGCGACTACTCGATGCGCGTGTGGCTGCAGCCCGACCGCATGGCGCAGCTCGGCCTCACCGCCTCCGACGTGGCGGCGGCGATCCGCGCGCAGAACGCACAGTACGCCGCCGGCAAGATCGGAGCGGAGCCGGCGCTGCCCGGGCAGAGCCTGGTGTACACGGTGACCGCGCACGGGCGGCTGGTCGACCCCGAGGAGTTCGGCGAGATCGTGCTGCGCGCCGACGGTCCGGCAGGCGTGCTGCGCCTGAAGGACGTCGCGCGCCTCGAGCTCGGCGCGCAGAGCTACGACGCGTTCAACACGCTCGACGGCAAGCCGACGATCGGCACCGCCGTGTTCCTGCAGTCGGGCGCCAACGCGCTCGACGTCGCCCAATCGGTGAAGGCGAAGATGACCGAGCTTGCCGGGCGTTTCCCCGAGGGGCTCGATTTCGTCATTCCCTTCGACACGACGCGCTTCGTCGAGTCGTCGATCTCCGAAGTCGTGAAGACGATCGCCGAGGCGGCGCTGCTCGTCGTGCTCGTCGTTTTCGTCTTCCTGCAGTCGGTGCGCGCGACTGTGATCCCGATGGTCGCGGTGCCGGTGTCGCTGATCGGCACCTTCGCCGGCCTGTGGCTGTTCGGCTTCTCGATCAACACGCTGACGCTGTTCGCGATGGTGCTGGCGATCGGCATCGTGGTCGACGATGCGATCGTCGTTCTCGAGAACGTCGAGCGGCTGATGCGCGAGCAGCGCATGCCGGCGCATGAGGCGGCGATCGAGGCGATGCGCGAGGTCTCCGGCGCGATCGTCGCGATCGTGCTCGTGCTGTGCGCGGTGTTCGTGCCGGTGGCGTTCCTCGGCGGCATCGCCGGGCAGCTGTACAAGCAGTTCGCCGTCACCGTGGCGATCGCGGTCGTGCTCTCGGGCTTCGTCGCGCTCACGCTCACGCCCGCACTGTGCGCGCTGATGCTGCGCGCCGGCGAGCACGAGTCGCGCTGGTTCCGCCCGTTCAATCGCGGCTTCGCCGCGCTCACCCGCTTCTTCCTTCGATCGGTCGGCGTCACGCTGCGTCATCGCGTGCCGTCGATGCTCGCCTTCGCCGGCGTGCTCGGCGTGCTCGCGCTGCTCTTCCTGCGGATTCCGGGAAGCTTCGTGCCGCCCGAGGACCAGGGGTACGTGCTCGGCGCGATCGTGCTTCCCGACGGCGCCACGCTCGAGCGCACCGGCAAGTCGGGCGCGCAGCTGCAACGGATGTTCGAGGGCGATCCGTCGATCGAGCACATGTTCGTCGTCGTCGGCTTCGACCTGATCGGCGGCGGCAACAAGACCAACGCGGCGACGATCTTCGTGCCGCTGAAGGACTGGTCGCAGCGCGACGAGAGCGCGCCGCAGGTGGCAGGACGCATCTTCGCCGCCGGCACGAAGCTCACCGACGGCATCGCGCTCGCCTTCAACCCGCCGCCGATCCGGGGGCTGGGCACCGCGGGCGGCTTCGAGGTGTACGTGCGCGCGCGCGGCGACACCGACGCAGCGCGCCTGCAGCGCATCGTGCAGGAGTTCACCGCGGCGCTGGCGGAAGATCCCCGATTGCAGGGAATCAACACGTTCTTCCGGCCCACCGTGCCGCAGCTGCTCGTCGAGGTCGACCGCGAGAAGGCGATGTCGCTCGGCGTGTCCGTGCAGGACGTCTTCGAGTCGCTGCAGAGCACGATGGGCACGCTGTACGTCAACGACTTCAACAAGTTCGGGCGCACCTACCGCGTGCAGGTACAGGCCGACGCCCGTTTCCGCGCGCAGCCCGACGACCTCGGGCGCGTGTTCGTGCGCGCCGCCGGCGGCGAGATGATCGCGCTGAAGGCGCTGATCACGACGACGAGCGTGGTCGGTCCCGAGCAGCTCGAGCGCTTCAACGGCTACGTCGCGGCGAAGGTGCTCGGCTCGGGGCGGCCGGGCGTCAGCTCGGGCGACGCGATCCGCGCCGTGGAGGAAGTCGCCGCGCGCGCGTTGCCGTCGGGATACGACATCGCGTGGACCGGCCAGGCGTTCCAGGAGAAGCGCACCGGAAGCGCGTCGGTGTTCGCCTTCGGCTTCGCGATCGTGATGGTCTACCTGATCCTCGCGGCGCTGTACGAACGATGGGGGCTGCCGGTGGCGGTGCTGCTCGCAGTGCCGTTCGCGATCACCGGCGCGCTCGCCTTCGTCTTCCTGCGTGCGCTCGAGAACGACATCTACTTCCAGATCGGCCTCGTCGTCCTGATCGGACTGTCGGCGAAGAACGCGATCCTGATCGTCGAGTTCGCGCAGCAGGCTTTCCTTTCCGGAATGAGCGCGACCCAGGCTGCCGTGCAGGCGGCGCGGCTTCGCTTCCGCCCGATCGTGATGACGTCGCTCGCATTCGTGCTCGGCGTGCTGCCGCTGGTGCTCGCTTCGGGCGCCGGCGCTGCGGCACGGCGCTCGATGGGAACGGGCGTGTTCGGCGGAATGATCGTCTCGACCTTCGTCGCCACGGTGTTCGTGCCGCTGTTCTTCGCGCTCACCGCCCGCCGCCGGCGGGAACGCGTGCCGGCGCCGGGCGCGCATGCCGATGCCGATGCGCAGCGCGTGGTCGACGCGGATTCCGGGAGCGCGCCGTGAGCCCCGTGCTTCACCCGCACGCGTGCCGCGGCGTCGGTTCCCGGCGGCGTGCGGGGATCGCCGTCGTGTCGCTCGTGCTTGCCGCGACGGGATGCACGATGCTCGGTCCTGAGTACCGGCGCCCGCCGATCGCGCTCCCCGCGCAGTACGACGAGGCCGTTGCGCAGCCGGGCGCTGCGCCGACGATCCCGCCGAACTGGTGGTCTTCCTATCGCGATCCCGATCTCGATCGTCTCGTCGCCCGCGCGCTCGCACACAACGTCGACGCACGCGCCGCGGTCGCGCGGCTCGAGGAGGCACAGGCCGCGCTGCGGGAGGCGCGCGCGGTGCTCGTTCCGCAGGTCGACCTCTCCGCCGCGGCGACACGCTCGCGCATCTCGTCCTCCACGGCGCAGCCGGTGCCGCCGGGCGTCGACCGCACGCGCAGCGATCATCGCGTCTCGCTCGGCACCGCGTTCGAGCTGGACTTCTGGGGACGCCTGCGCCGGGGCGCGCAGGCGGTCGAGGCGCAGTGGCTCGCGAGCCGCTTCGCGCTCGACGTCGTCGGGCTCGACCTCGCGGCGACCACCGCCCACACCTGGTTCGCGCTGCGCTCGCTCGATGCGCAGGTCGCCGTCACGCGCGACAGCCTGCGCGCGCGCGAGGAATCGCTCGAGGTCGTGCGCGCGCGTGCCGAGGGCGGTCTCGTCTCCGACCTCGACCTGCACCAGGCGCGCGCCGCGCGGGCCGACACCGCCGTGCAACTCGCCGAGCTGCAGCGGCAGCGCGACGAGGTCGAGCATCAGCTCGCCGCGCTCACCGGCGAACCGGGAATGCGCGTCGCGCCGGGCGACCTGCGCGCGATGCCGGTTCCGCCGTCGCCGCCGCCCGGTGTCCCGTCGTCGCTGCTCGTGCGCCGGCCCGACATCCGGCAGGCCGAGGCGCAACTCGCTGCGGCGAACGCGCTGATCGGCGTGGCGCGCGCCGCAATGATGCCGACGATCTCGCTGACCGGTGCCTTCGGTGGGCAGAGCGGCGACCTCGCCGACCTGCTGCGGGCTCCCGCGCGCTTCTGGTCGCTGGGTATCGGGCTCGCGCTGCCGATCTTCGACGCGGGACGGCTGCAGGCCCGCACCGACCAGGCCGAGGCGCGCGAGCGCCAGGCGCTGGCGGCGTACCAGCGCACCGTCGAGACCGCGTATCGCGAGGTCGCCGATGCGCTGACGAACGGCTCGCACGCCGCTTCGGCCGAACGCGAGGTCGACCTGCAGGTCGAGGCCGCGCGGGCGAGCGTGCAGCTTGCGCAGTCGCGCTACCAGGCCGGGTACTCGGGCTATCTCGAAGTGCTCGATGCGCTGCGCGTGCAGCATGCGGCGGAGCTGGCGCTGATCCGCAATCGCCAGTCGCGGCTTTCCTTCAGCGTCGACCTGATGCAGGCGCTCGGAGGCGGCTGGATCGATCCGACGACCGCACTCGCCGATCAACCCCTGCGCAGCGCGTCGGCGACGCCGTCGGTGCGCGGGCCGCTGCCGGTGCCGGGCACGCCGCCCCGATAGGGCGAGCGCTCGCGCAACTCGTCGAGATAGTCGCCAACCCAGCCTTCCTCGCGCGCGAGAAAGCGCTCTACCGCGTCGGCGAACGCGGGCTCGGCCAGCCAGTGCGCCGAGCTCGTCGGCACCGCTTCGAAACCGCGCGCGAGCTTGTGCTCGCCCTGCGCGCCGCCTTCGACGATGCGCAGCTGCATCTCGATCGCGATCTCGATCGCCTGGTAGTAGCACAGCTCGAAGTGCAGCAGCGGCACCGTCTCGAGTGCGCCCCAGTAGCGTCCGTACAGCCGCTCGTCGTCGTGCACGAACAGCGCCGATGCGATCGGCATCCCCCGGCTTTCGGCCACGACGAGAAGCAGGTGCTCGGCCATCGTCTCCCCGATGCGCTCGAAGAACTCCAGGTTCAGGTACGGCGTCGACAGGTGCGCCGCGTAGGTGGCTTCATAGCAGCGAACGAAGAAGCGCCAGTCGGCTGCGCGGATCTGCCTGCCGTGCAGGCGGCGCAGATGCACGCCGGCGTCGGCGACGCGTCGCCGTTCGGCACGGATCTTCTTGCGCTTCGGCTGCGCGAGCGTCGCGAGGAAGGCATCGAAGCTCGCATGACCGGCGTTTCGCCAATGGAACTGCACGCCGTGCCGCAGCAGCAGGCCCGCTTCGCGCAGCAGCGCCGCTTCGTCGTCCAGCGGAAAGAGCACGTGCAGCGACGACAGCGACGAAGCGCGGGCGCGGGCGAGCAGTGCGTCGATCGCCGCCCGTCGGGCTTCGGCGTCGCGTGCCGCGATGCGCGCACCGGGCACCGGCGTGAAGGGCACTGCGGCGAGCCACTTCGGGTAGTAGCGAAGACCGCTGCGCTCGTAGGCGTCCGCCCACGCCCAGTCGAAGACGTATTCGCCGTACGAATGCGACTTGCGATACAGCGGAACGAGGGCGGCCGGGTCGTCGTTGCGATCGCGAAGGAGCAGGTGCTGCACCTGCCAGCCGGTGCGCGTGCCGACGCAGCCGGAGCGCTCGAGCGCATCGAAGAACTCGTGGCGCAGGAAGGGCTGCGCCTGCGCGCGATCCGCGCCCCGCGCAGCGAGGCGGTTCCATTGTCCGGCGTCGAGCGCCGCCGCATTCGGGAGGATCTGCGTGCGATAATCGTCCCGCACCCGACCGTTCGCCAGAAGGCCTCCTTGGTATCCCGTTCCGCAGAGATGCGCATCGCCGCCGCGCAGATCAACCCCGTCGTCGGCGACTTCGACGGCAACGCACAACGGATTATCGCTTCGGCGCACGAAGCCGCCGCATCGGGCGCGAGGGTATTGGTCACGCCCGAGCTGTCGCTGGTCGGCTACCCGCCCGAAGACCTGCTGTTCCGCGTCGCGTTCCTGGAAGGGTCGCAGCGTGCCTTGCAGGCGGTGTGCCGGGAAACCCGCGCGCTCGACCTGCACCTGCTCGTCGGACACCCGGCGGCTCACGGCGCTGCCCGATACAACGCGGCGAGCCTGCTGCATCGTGGACGCGTCGTCGCCGAGTACCACAAGCACGAGCTGCCGAACTACCGCGTCTTCGACGACGTGCGTTATTTCTCGCCGGGAAGCGAGCCGCTCGTCTTCGAAGTCGACGGCGTTCGCTTCGGTGTGCTCGTCTGCGAGGACTACTGGTTCGCGCGCGCGCCGCAGCGTGCGGTGCAGGCCGGTGCGCAGGTGCTGCTTGCGCTGAACGCGTCCCCCTACGAGACCGACAAGCAGCACCGCCGGCTCGATTCCGCGCGCATCAACGTCTCGAAGCTCGGCGTGCCGCTGCTCGCGGCGAATCTCGTCGGCGGGCAGGACGAGCTCGTCTTCGACGGGTTGTCCTTCGCGTTGAACGCCGACGGCCGGCTCGCCGCGCAGGCGCCGGCCTTCGACGAAGCGCTCTTCGTCGCCGACCTCCTCCCCGGCGCGCCGCCCGCGTTCGCCGTCGGCGACACGCCGCCCGAGCAGTCGATCGAGGAACAGCTGTACGCGGCGCTCGTGCTCGGCGTACGCGACTACATCGGCAAGAACGGCTTTCCGGGCGTGCTGCTCGGCCTGTCGGGTGGCGTCGACTCGGCGCTCACGCTCGCGATCGCCGTCGACGCGCTAGGCGCGCAGCGCGTGCGCGCGGTGATGCTGCCCTCGCCGTACACCGCCGACATCTCGCTCGCCGACGCGCGCGACATGGCATCGCGTCTCGGCGTGCGCTACGACGAGATCCCGATCGCCGGCTGCTTCGATGCGTTCCTCGAGGCGCTCGATGCGCACCTTCCCGGTCCTGCCGACACCACGCAGGAGAACATCCAGGCGCGCATTCGCGCGGTCCTGCTGATGGCGCTGTCGAACCGCACCGGCTCGCTCGTGCTCACCACCGGCAACAAGAGCGAGATGGCGGTGGGCTACAGCACGCTGTACGGCGACATGGCCGGCGGTTTCGCCGTGATCAAGGACGTCGCCAAGACGATGGTGTGGCGCCTGTCGAAGTGGCGCAACTCGCGCGGCGACGTGATTCCCGCGCGCATCATCACGCGTGCGCCGTCGGCCGAGCTCAAGCCGGAACAGACCGACCAGGATTCGCTGCCGCCGTACGACGTGCTCGATGCGATCGTCGAGCAGTACGTGGAGCGCGACCGCAGCGTCGCGGAGATCGCCGCCACGGGAATCGACGAGGCCACCGTGCGACGGGTGACGCGGATGATTCGTGGCGCGGAGTACAAGCGCCGGCAGGCGCCGCTGGGCATTCGCGTCACGCACCGTGCGTTCGGTCGCGACTGGCGCTATCCGGTGACGTCGGGCTTTCGCGACTGAGGGGCGTCTCGGGTAGGATTCAGCCTTTGCCAACGCCGTTGCGCACCGAACCGGGCAGCGAGCCGGAACAACGGAGAACCGACGGGAACTTCGGAGCCAGCATGAAGAAGATTACGGCGATCATCAAACCGTTCAAACTCGACGAAGTGCGCGAAGCCCTCGCCGAGGTCGGTGTGACGGGTCTGACCGTGACCGAAGTGAAGGGTTTTGGCCGCCAGAAGGGGCACACCGAGCTGTATCGCGGCGCCGAGTACGTCGTCGATTTCCTGCCGAAAGTGAAGGTCGAGGTCATCGCGGCCGATACCGTCGTCGAGGCCGTCATCGACGCCGTCGTGCGCGCCGCGCGCACCGGGCGCATCGGAGACGGCAAGATCTTCGTCTCGGAGGTCGAGCAGGTCGTCCGCATCCGCACGGGCGAAACGGGCGAAGCGGCCGTCTGAGCCGCCGCGCCGCCGCGCCTTCGCGCTCAGCGATCCGCGGCCGAAGGCGCACGTCCGGTGCCGAACAGGCGACGCAGTCCACGAGCGATCGCCCGCAGCAGCAGCACCGCAGCAACGAGGAAGACGAGCAGCGCCGCCAGGAACAGCAGCGGATGCGCGAGCGCGAGCCACAGTCCGCCGACGACGCCGGCGTCCTCGCCGAGCGACAGTGCGAGATTCGACAACGGTTCGGGCGAGGTGTTCACCGCCGCACGCGTTCCCGACTTCGCGAAGTGCGTGGTTGCGGTGAGCGTTCCGCCGAGCAGTGCGGCGGCCAGCGTCCATGCCGCGCCCGAATCGCCGAACACCGCCGCGGCGAGTGCGGCTCCGGCGGGAATCCGGATGAAGGTGTTCACGGCGTCCCACGCACTGTCGATCCACGGGATCTTGTCCGCGGCAAGCTCGACGATCGCCATGAAGCCCGAGGCCGCGAGCACGGCGGGATGCGCGAGCAGCTCGAGGTTCTCGGGCAACGGCCACCAGCCGAGGCGGCCGAGCAGCCCGAAGGCGAACACCACGAGGTACAGGCGCAGTCCGGCGCCCCACGACAGCGCCGCGGCGAGCGCGAGCGCGGGCACGTGATCGGCCACCGGGTCCGGCAGCAGCGCGAGCCATTGCGCGAGCATCTCGTTCATCCGGGTGCCGTACCCTCGGCTACACTCGATCGCATCGGGTCTCCTGGACGGAACGGAGATGCATTCCGACGAGAGCGACTCCATTGTGCCAGCGGCCGATGACGCCGCCCGCCTGGGCGCGGTGCTGCTCGCCGCCGGCAGCGCCGTGCGCATGGGCGGACCGAACAAGCTGTTGATCCGGATCGACGGCGAGCCGGTCGTGCGGCGCGCCTTGCGCGTACTGCAGCGCGTGCCGATCGGACACCTGGTCGTCGTGCTCGGCCGCGATGCGCAGCGCGTTCGCGTCGAACTCGACACCTTTCCGGTGCGAGCGTTCTGCCGCGTCGAGGTCGGTTGCGACCAGCAGGTATCGGTCGACGCGGGACTGCGCGCATTGCCCGAGGGCCTGGATGCGATCGTCATCGCGCTCGCCGACCAGCCGCTGGTCGACGAGGAAGACCTGCGCTGGCTGCTGGAGCGCTGGCGCGCATTGCCCGAAGGCAGCGCCGCGATCCCGTTCCATCATGGCGCGCGCGGCAATCCCGTCGTCATCCCCGGCGCGATGCGCGAGCCGGTGCTGCAGGCCGGATCGGCGATCGGATGCCGCGGCTATCTGGCGGCGCATCCGGAACAGGTGCATCGGATCGAGACGCCGAACGATCATTTCGTCGTCGATCTCGACACGCCGGCCGACGCGGCCCGGCTCGCGCAGAGAGGGCTGCGCCTGTCCGTCGAAGGGAGGTAGCCCCGCGCGGGCGGGCCGGCCGG
>DASWVL010000435.1:0-2090 GCA_036406255.1 Zeimonas sp. | reverse complement strand
CGCAGCAGCGCCCGATGGCGCGGGCTGCGCTGCGGCGCCCGACGGCGCGCCCGCGCGGCCCGAAGGCACCGCGCCGGCGTTCACCGGAACGGGTCGGTTCGACTCGTCGCCGTTGGCGAGTGCGACCGCCTGCGCCAGCATCGAGCCCCAATCGTTGCCCATCCCGTTGGCGGCGTTCGGCGTCGAGACCGTGCCGCTGCTCACCGGTTGCGATGGCGCGGAGGGCGGAGTCGTCTGTACGGTGGACTCGGGCACCGTCGTCGCACGGTTGCCGTCGCCGATCTGCACGAGGTTCGCGAGATTGCCGACGAGACGCGCGTCGGGTAGCCGGCCGCGCGTCAGCCCGTCGAGGCGCTCGACCATCAGCTGCGTGCGTGCGACCACCTCGCCGTCGACGCGAACGATGCGCTCGATCGCGAAGCTCGCGATCATCGAGCCGAGATCGAGGCCACCGCGCATCGGCTCGAGCTGCTCGTCGGGAACGGCGGCCCGGGCGAGCACGAGGGCCGCGTCGGGGCTGGCTGCACCCGCCGACGCGGGCAGCGCGATCGCTGTCGAGAGCGCGGCGAGACAGGCGATGCGCGAAGGCTGCGCGTATGCACGCTGGATCATGTTGGCCCCGCTCAGAATCGGTCGGCGTCGGGGACGCCGAGACTGAAGGTCGCCATCGAGTCGCGTGCGATGCCGAGTGCGACCGGTGCCGCGAGCCGCGCGCCCCAGTCGTCCGGCACATTGAAGCGCGCGATGTTCAGATGGCTGCGAATGGCGAAGAAGATGCCGCCGATCCACATCGACTCGAACTGCTCGCGCGAGACGACGCGTCCGCCGAGCGCCGGATCGCCGAGCGCGACGCGCGAGCCGTGCAGGCCCTTGACGACGACGAAGTGCCGGTACCCCTGGTCGCTGACGAGCGCTATGGCCGGTACCCCGACCCGCGCCAGTTCGTCGAGCGAGACCTTCACGCCGTCGGCGACATAGCCGGCGTGCTCGAGATAGCGCTTCATGTCGAGCAGCGAGAAGCCTTCGCGCCGGATCTTCGCCTGGTCGCCCGACGCGTACATCCACTGGAAGACTTCGGCTTCGTCGACCGGTCTCCCGTAGTGGTACGTGAGCAGCGTGGCGACCGCGGCGGATCCGCAGCTGAAGTCGTATTTCTGGTGCAGCGTCGCGCGGAACGCGATCTGATGCCGGATCTGCTTGATCGTGCGCACCGGCATCGAGAAGGTGTTGCCGGAGGCGCCGAGGAAAGGCGTGGCGCTCTCGGCGCGCGCGGGCAGCGGCGCCGCCGCCCACAGCAGCGCGACCGCGCACGCGGCCGCGCAGGAGACTGCGCGAAACACGACGGCTCCTACTGCATCTGGAGATTCAGGATCGTCGAGTTCTGGATGATCACGTTGTTGCCCGAGTTCTGAACCACCATCGGCACGCCGCTCATCCCGGAGAACGAGTCGCCGTTGATCGAGTTGTTGCCGGTGGTCAGGTTCGTGGCGACGTTGTCGGTGACGATTGCGCTGGCGTTGTTCTCGTTCAGGTGCAGATCCGCTCCGCCTCGCTGTTGCGACAACTCGCGCTCGTCGAGGACGCTGCCGTCGGCCCACAGCTGCGTCGTCGGGGACGGTGCGGCTTGCAGTGTCGCAGCGCGTGCTTCGCGCGGCGTGTCGTCTTCCTCTGCGGCGGTGGCCGACATCGGCAACAGGACCGCGACGGTCGCGATCGTGGCGAAAAACGGGCGAAGCAGCGTGGACATCTTGAACCCTCCCCGGATTCGTCTCGAACGCAGCCCGGCGCGGCAGGAGCCGAGGCCCCTGCCGCGCCGTGCGCGGTACTGCCGTTCAACGAACGGCGAGGTTCGCCTGGACGTTGGCGCTCTGCTGGATCAACGCCGCAATGCCGCTGTTCTGGCTCGCGATGGTGATGCCGGCGCTGTTCGAGAACCCGCTGGCGATGGTGTTCGACATGTCGAAGGTCCCGGCCGTGACGGTGTTCTGTCCGCCGGCGCCGCCGACGCCGCCGTTGCCGACGCCGCCGGTGCCGCCCGTGCCGCCCTGGCCGGTGCCGCCGGTCGCGCCCACCGCACCGCTACCGCCGGT
>DASWVL010000434.1:0-2086 GCA_036406255.1 Zeimonas sp. | reverse complement strand
TTCGCGCCTCTTCGTGGGCGTGGGCGAGAAGGTGCACGCGACCGCCAGCGCGCTGGCCGAGCTGCCCGCCAACGCGGCGGTCGGCGAGACGGGTGCCGCACGCGGGTCGGTCAACAGCGCGCCGCACTATGCCGCCGCGGGGCAGGGCAGCCGTGCCTGAAGAGCGCCGCGGCGAGGGCCTGGCGCCGCGCCGGTCGCGGCGCATCTACCTGCTTCCGAACGCGTTCACCACCGCATCGCTCTTCTGCGGCTTCTACGCGATCGTGCAGGCGATGAACCTGCGTTTCGAGGCGGCGGCGATCGCGATCTTCATCGCGATGGTGCTCGACAGCCTCGACGGTCGCGTCGCGCGGATGACGAACACGCAAAGCGCCTTCGGCGAGCAGTACGACAGCCTGTCCGACATGGTCTCGTTCGGCGCGGCGCCCGCGCTCGTCATCTACGAGTGGTCGCTGCGCGGGCTGGGCAAGTGGGGCTGGCTCGCCGCCTTCGTCTACGTAGCCGGCGCTGCGCTGCGCCTGGCGCGCTTCAACACCAACATCGGCGTCGTCGACAAGCGCTTCTTCCAGGGACTGCCGAGCCCGGCCGCCGCCGCGCTCGTCGCGGGGCTCGTGTGGATCGTCACCGACCTGCGCGCGTCGAAGTGGATCTCGGTGAGCGGCGAGGACCTCGCCTGGCTGTCGTTCGTCCTCACCGTGTACGCCGGCATCACGATGGTGTCGAACGTCCCGTTCTACAGCTTCAAGGACATCGACCTGCGCAAGAGCGTGCCGTTCATCTTCGTGATCGGCGTCGTCATGCTCTTCGTGCTCGTGTCGTCCGATCCGCCGTCGGTTCTTTTCGCGCTGTTCCTGCTGTACGGCGTCTCGGGCTGGGCGCTGTGGGTGTGGCGCTGGCGCAGGGGCGAAGTCCGCCTCGGACGGCGGGGCCCGTGGACCGAACCCGATCCCGCCGACGACGACGAGGACGACTACGACGACCCGGACGAATACCGGCGCGACCGGTGAGCGGCGCCGCGCGGGCGCGCTCGTCGGTTTGACCCTGGGTGAGCGCGCACCCTAGAATGGCCGGTTTTTCCCCGTAGCGCACTTCGCACGATGAAGACACGAAAGCCGCTCGTCGCCGGGAACTGGAAGATGAACGGCGACACCGTGTTCAACGAGCATCTGCTCGGCGAGCTGCGCGCGGGCGTCGAACGCGAACCGCTCGCGTCGGTCGAACTCGCCGTCTGCCCGCCTTTCCCGTATCTCGCCCAGGCTGCGGGCCGACTCGCCGGCGGCCCGATCGACTGGGGCGCGCAGAACGTCTGCTCGAAGCCCAATGGCGCGTACACGGGCGAAGTCTCCGCGTCGATGCTCGCCGACCTCGGCTGTCGCTGGGTCATCGTCGGGCACTCCGAGCGTCGCCAGAGGATGGGCGAAACCGACGACGAGATCGCGGCGAAGGTCGTCGCGGCGGCGGCACAGGGTCTGGGCATCATCGCCTGTGTCGGCGAAACGCTCGACGAGCGCGAGTCCGACCGCACGGAGAGCGTGCTCGAGCGCCAGGTCGACGCGCTCGTGCACGCGGTGCTCGACCAGCAGCGCGCCGACGACGCCAGGCCGATTCCGGCCGAGCGATTCGTGCTCGCGTACGAGCCCGTCTGGGCAATCGGCACCGGGCGCAGCGCGTCGCCCGAGATCGCGCAGCAGGCCCACGCCTTCATCCGCTCGCGTCTCGCGCCGCTCGAAGGCGAGGGCCGGTTCACGCGCATCCTGTACGGCGGCAGCGTCAAGCCCGACAACGCCGGCAGCCTGTTCGCCATTCCCGACGTGGACGGCGGACTGATCGGCGGTGCGGCGCTGATCGCCGACGACTTTCTCGCGATCTGCCGCGCCGCGGCAGCGCACTGATTCATCCGGTTCGAGGAGTTGTTTCGATGACCTGGCTGGTCAATCTGCTGATGGTCGTGCAGGTTCTCTCCGCGCTCGGCGTGATCCTGCTCGTGCTCCTCCAGCACGGCAAGGGAGCCGACATGGGCGCCGCGTTCGGCGGCGGCGCGTCGGGAAGCCTGTTCGGCGCGAGCGGCTCGGCGAACTTCCTGAGC
>DASWVL010000433.1:0-7827 GCA_036406255.1 Zeimonas sp. | reverse complement strand
CCTCGGCGTTCTCGCCGCCATCGCGGTGCCGCGCATCATGAGCAAGCCCGATGAGGCGCGCGCCAAGGCCGCGCAGACCGAAGTCGCGCAGATCCTGCAGGCGCTCGACCTGTACCGGCTCGACAACTACCGCTATCCCACTACCGAGCAGGGACTGGCGGCGCTCGCGGTGCGGCCGAACGTCGATCCGGTTCCCTCGAACTGGAAGTCGTACCTGAAGCAGGCTCCGGTCGATCCGTGGGGCAGGCCCTACCAGTACCTGAACCCCGGCGTGCGCGGCGAGATCGACGTGTTCAGCCTCGGCGCCGACGGCAAGGCCGGCGGCGAGGGCGTTGCCGCCGACATCGGCAACTGGTCGCTGAATCGCTAAAAGCCCGACGCCATGGAAGCGGCGAGGTGAAGCGGCAGCCTTTCGCCGCGCACCGCGCGCGCGGCTTCACGCTGCTCGAGCTGCTGGTGGCGATCGTCATTGCCGGCGTGCTGGTCGGCATCGTGACGCTTTCCGTCGGCGGCTTCGACCGCGGCTTGCGCTTCGAGGCCGAGCGACTTGCCCAGCTGTTGATGCTCGCGCGCGAGGAGGCGCAGTTGCGCGGCGCGCCGATCCGCTTCGAGGCCGACGACGAGAGCTATCGCTTCTCGATCTGGCGGGAACGCCGCTGGCGCACGCTGGCCGACGATCGCGACCTGCGCGCCCGCAGCTGGGAGCAGCCGACCGAACTCGTCGTGGAGCGCAGCGACGGGCTGGGCGAGATCCGCTTCGGCATCGACCAGGTCGACGCGCCTTTCGTCCTTCGCCTGCGCCGCAACGGCGAGGAAGTCGCGATCGGGGCCAACGGCCTGGGGCTCTTCGAGGTGCTCCGATGACCCGGTGCCCCCTGGAAAGAGGATTCACGCTCGTCGAGGTGCTGGTCGCGATGACGATCGCCGCGGTCGCGTTGATGGCCGCGATCCGCGCGACGACCTCGCTCGCCGTCAACGGGGTGGAGCTGCGCACGCGCACCCTGGCGCAGTGGAGCGCCGAGAACCGTCTCGCGCAGATCCGCGTGGCGCGCGAGTGGCCCAATCTGGGGCGCCGCCAGTTCGACTGCAGCCAGGGGGGCGTCGCGCTGCTGTGTCGCGAGGACGTCTTCCAGACACCGAACCCGCTCTTCCGGCGAGTGGAGATCAGCGTCCTCGACGAGAACGCGTCGTTCCGCTTCGCACGGCTGGTCGGTTTCTCGACGAGGGCTCCGTGAAGAACGCGCGCGGCTTCACGCTGCTCGAACTGCTCGTCGCGGTGGCACTGCTGTCGGTGCTCGCCGTGCTGAGCTGGCGCGCGATGGACTCCGTGCTGCGCTCGCGCGATCGAATCGTGCAGTCCTCCGACGAACTGCGCGCGCTCAGCGTCGCGTTTGCGCAGATGGAACAGGACGTGCGCGGCACCTGGGCGGTCGGCCTGCTCGGGCTGGGCGAGCCGGCGATCGTCTTTGCCGTGCGCGGCGAGAACGCGCAGCCCGAGGTGGCGCTCGTGCGCGAGACGAGCGCGAGCGAGCCGCTGCAGTTGCAGCGCGTGCACTACCGCCTGCACGACCAGCGGCTCGAGCGTGGATTCGCCCCCTGGACCGCAAAGGCGGTCGAGCCGGCGCATCCGGAGTCGGAGCAGCCGCTCGTCTGGCAGCCGCTGCTGGGCGGCGTCGAGCAGGTCCAGTTCCGTGCCTGGATTCCGTCGCGCGGCTGGATGCCCGCGGCGACGCTTGCGCGAGAAGCGACGAGCGGGCGCGTCGGCGGCCTGGAGCTTACGGTAGTGCGCAACGGCGAGCGCATCGTGCGCGTGCTCGCGGCCCGCAACTGACCGCCGGCGGAACCTGCGCGCGCGAACGCGACACGCTACACGGCCACGTCCATGGCGGCACGTCAACGGAGGCGATCGACGCGAATGCACGGCGCACGGCGCGAGAGCGGCGTTGCGATCATCAGCGTCCTGCTGATCGTCGCGCTCGCGACGCTCGTCGTGAGCGGGCTCTTCTGGCGCGAGCACGTCACGGTGCGTTCGGTCGAGAACCGGCTCGCGCTGGCACAGCTGCGATGGATCGAGGCGGCGGTGCTCGACTGGGCGGGCGTCGTGCTGCAGGTCGACCGCAACAGCACCGGCGGCATCGATCATCTGAGCGAAGTCTGGGCGACGCCGATCGCCGAGACGGTGCTCGACGAAACGGTGACGGGCGGTGCGCGCCTGGACGAGCGGGGCAGCGAGCCGCGCCTGGTCGGGCAGATGTTCGACGCGCAGGCGCGGCTGAACCTGAACGACCTGGTGCTCGCCGGCGTCGCTTCGGCCGAGCATCGAGTGGCGTTCGAGCGGCTGCTCGCGCTGCTCGGTCGTCCGCAGAGCCTTGCTGCCGCCTTGCAGGCGCGCCTGCTCCGGGCTTATCCGCAGACCGTCGACGGCAAGCGCCTGCCGGCCAGCGCGCTTCCGCTGCTGCGCCTGGCGGATCTCCGTACGGTACCGGGCTTCGACCAGGCGACGATCGAGGCGCTCGAGCCCTTCGTCGTGTTCCTGCCGAAGTTCGTTCCGGCGCGGCGCGGCGAAACGCGCGTCGAAAACACGAAAGTGAATTTGAACACCGCGTCGGCCGAAGTGCTCGCCGCCTGCATCCCGGACATCGACCTGCAGACGGCGCGGCGATTCGTCGAAGGCGTACGACAGCGAACCTACTTCGCCAGCCTCGAGGTGGCGCGTTCGCGCTTCGACGGCTCGCCGGTGCTCCCGTCCAGCCTGCTGTCGGTCGGCTCGAGCTTCTTCCTCGTGAAGGGGATGGTACGCTTCGGCCGCATCGAATCGAACAGCGAAGCGCTGCTGTATCGTGGCGGCGGCCCCGTGGAACTGATATGGCAGCACAGGTTCTGAAGCGCGGTCAGGCGGTCGTCTGGGTACCGCCGCGTTCGATCGGCGAGCGACAGTTCGCCGGCGCGCCGGTGCTGCTCGCGATGCTGCCGGCCGCTGTCTCCGATCAGGTCGGCGGTGCCGCGAGCGCCGCCGGGCACCCCGTCACCGTGTTCGGCAGCGCGAGCGCGGCGCGCTACGTGCGCGTGAGCCTCGAAGCACTTCCCGCAACGAAGCAGGTCACGCTCGTCTTCGATGCGCGCGACGTGAGCCTGTTGCGCGTCGCGGTACCGCCGCTGTCGCCTGCGCGCACGCAGCAGGCGCTGCCCAACCTCGTCGAGGACCTGTTGCTGCAGGACGCGCAGGCCTGCGCCTACGCGATCGGCCCGCGCCTGGACGACACGCAGCAGCGGCTCGTCGCCGCGATCGACCGCGCGTGGCTCGAGTTCGTCGTCGGCGCCTTCGAGCGGCGGGGCATCCGCGTGCAGGCGGCATGGCCGGCACAGCTCGCGCTACCGGTCGGTGCCGGGCAGACGGCGATCGCCTGCCTGAACGACGGGATCGCGTTGCGGATCGGCCCGAACGACGGCATCGGATGGAGTGCCGGCGCCGATGCCGATGCGCGCGCCGAAGCGATCGTCTGCGCGCTCGATGCGGGAGGCGGCGTCGCCTCGGGCATCGGATCCGCCACGCCCGGCGCGTCGCATGCAGACGTCGACGCAGGCGCGGCGCTCGCGCAACCGGCGACGTCGGCGGATCCTGCGTCGGCGCCTGCGCGCAAGACACGCCGCCGGCTCGCCGCCTATGTCGAGGACGGATCCTGGCAGGCGCCCGTCCTGAAGGCCGCGGCGCGTGCCGACGCCGACGTCGACGTGCGGCCGTTGGCGTTTCCGCTCGCCGCGCCGGTCGATCTGCTGACGGCGCGGGCGGGAACGGCGGCTCGCCGCTGGCTCGCCGACGTCGACTGGCGGGCCTGGCGGCTGCCGGCCGGCGCGGGCGCTGCGGCAGCCGTGGTCGCGCTCGCCGGATTGAATCTGCACTGGGCGCTGCTTGCCAACGAGAGCGAACAGTTGCGATCGCGCATCGAGCAGCGCTATCGCGACGCGTTCCCGGGAACCCGGGTCATCGTCGATCCGATGCTGCAGATGCAGCGCCAGGTCGCCGACCTGCGTGCGCGTGCCGGGCAGTCGGGGCCCGAGGACTTCGTTCCGCTGCTTACGCGCTTCTCGCAGGCGCTCGGTGCGCAGGCGATCGACGCGATGGCGTCCGTCGAGTTCCGGGAAGGACGGTTGCGGGTACGTTTCCAGCCGGGCTTCTTCGACGGGCGCCCGGCGCGCGAAGCGCTCGTTCGCAGCGGACAGCAGCACGGCCTGTCGGTGCGCTTCGACGCGGAGCGCGAGCCCATGGCGGCGGTCGCGCTGCTGCGTTGACGAGTCCGCCATGCTCGAAGCGCTGATGCAACGCTGGCAGCTGCTCGCAACGCGGGAGCGCCGCATCGTCGTCGCCGGCGCCTCGCTGCTCGTCGTCGTCGCGGTCTGGCTGTGGCTGTTCGAACCGGCCTGGCGCGCGCGCAGCGCGCTGCAGGCGGAGTTGCCGACGCTTCGCGCGCAGCTCGCCCGTATCGACGCGCTCGCCGACGAGGCGCAGCGGCTGTCGGCGGTTCCGGTAGGAACCGATGCGCCGCAGGTGCTGCGGACGCAGATCGAGCGCTCGATCGACCGCGCCGGGTTGTCGCCGTCGCTCGCGCAGCTCGCGATGAACGGCTCGCTGTTCGACCTGCGCTTCAACCGCGTGCCGCACGCGGCGTGGCTCGCGTGGCTCGACACGACCACGCGCGAATTGCGCCTGCGCGTCGCCGACGTCTCGGTCACGCGCGAGGCCGAGCAGGGGCTCGTCTCGGTGCGGCTCGCGCTCGAGACGCCGGGCGCGGAAGGCTCGCAGTGAAGCGGATCGATCCCCGTCGCGCACTCGCATTCGCGTTTTGCACCTTGCTCGGTGCGGCGCTCGCCGGCCTGGCCGTGGTGCCGGCGACCTACGCCGACGCGGCGCTCGCGCGCGCCACGCAGGGGCGGGTGCGGCTCGCGCAGGCCGAGGGGACGATCTGGAACGGATCGGCCCGGCTCGTGCTCGCCGAAGGCGCCTCGGGCACCGGCTCGACGAGCGGCACGAACGCGTCGTTCCGTGCGGGTACGCTCGTCTCCGGCGTTGCGATCCCGGGGCGGGTCGACTGGAGCATCCGCGCGCTGCCGCTGCTCGTCGGCCAGCTCGACGCGTCGCTGCGCCTCGACCGGGTCGCGCGGCCCGTGCGCGTGCACGGCAGCTGGAACGAGGTGCGCATCGATGCGGGTGCGCTCGAGCTGCCCGCGGTCGAACTCGGCGGGCTGGGCTCGCCCTGGAACACGGTGCAGCCGGCCGGTGCGTTGAGCCTGAGCTGGGAGAATCTCGTTCTGCGACCGGCCGGACTCGACGGACGCGCACGCGTCGAGCTGCGCGGCGCATCCTCGGCGATGACTCCGGTGCGACCGCTCGGCAGCTATCGCATCGACGTCGTCGGCCGCGGGGCCCGCGCGGAGCTGAGCATCGAGACAATCGACGGTCCGCTGCGGCTGCAGGGCAACGGCAGCTTCGACGCGAAGCGTGGGCTGCGCTTCGTCGCGGAGGCGAGCGCCGAGGCGCGTGAGCGCGACCGCCTGCAGTCCTTTCTCGGGCTGATCGGCCCGCGCGAAGGCGAACGAACGATCATCAGGATTGGGGCATGAGAGCGACGAACAGACGAGGGCGGCCGCTACGCCGGATGGCGGTGCGCGCACTCGCGTTCGCCGCTGCGATCGCGATGGCACAGGGCGCCGGCGCGCAGCAGGGCACAACGGCCGCGCCGGGTGCAGCGGGACCGACGGGAGGCGGCGCGCGGGCAGCGTCGGGCGACCTCGTCACGCTGAACTTCCGCGAGGCCGAGATCGACTCGGTCGTCGGCGCCTTCGGACATCTGCTCGACCGGACCTTCGTCATCGATCCGCGGGTGCGCGGCAAGATGACGCTCGAGACGCCTCGGCCGGTCGGACGGGAACAGGCCTACCGGCTGCTGCAGTCCGCGCTTCGCTCGCAGGGTTTCGCGATCGTCGAGACCGGAGCGCTCACGAAGGTGGTGCCGGAGGCCGACGCGAAGCTGCAGTCGACGCCGGTGTCGGTCGGTCGCGCGCCGTCGGCAGCCGGCGACCAGGTCGTCACGCAGATCTTCCGGTTGAACTACGAGTCGGCGTCGAACCTCGTTCCGGTGCTGCGGCCGCTGATCTCGCCGAACAACACCGTCGTCGCGTACCCCAACAACAATTCGCTGGTCGTCACCGACTATGCGGCGAACGTCGAGCGTATCGCGCGCATCATCGCGACGCTCGACAGCCCGTCTACCCGGGAGGTCGAGGTGATCCCGGTGCAGTACGCGGTGGCGACCGACATCGCCGTGGCCGTGCAGCGCCTCCTCGAGCCGCCCGGCGGGGCGGGCGCGCAGGTCGACCCGGGCCAGCGGGTCGTCGTGATGGCCGATCCGCGCACGAACTCGATCCTCGTGCGGGCGGCGAGCCCGGACAAGGTCGGGCTGGCCAAGGGGCTGGTCACGCGCCTCGACCAGCCCAGCGCCCGGCCGGGAAACATCAACGTCGTCTACCTGAGGAATGCCGAGGCGGTGAAGCTCGCACAGACGTTGCGCGGCGTGCTCGGCGGCGAGGGCGGGTCGGCGTCGACGCAGGGCACGTCGCTGCTCCAGCAGCGCACGCCGCCGCAGCTGATGCAGGAAGGGGCGCAGGGCCAGATCGGCGCACTGCAGGGCGAGGGCATCGGATCCGGCATGGGCGCCGCGCCGCTGCAGGGCTCGGAGACGCAGCCGGTCACCGTCCAGGCCGGCGGCGCGATCATCGCTGCCGACCCCTCGACGAATTCACTGATCATCACCGCCCCCGAGCCGGTGTATCGCAACCTTCGCGCGGTCATCGACAAGCTGGATGCGCGCCGCGCGCAGGTCTTCATCGAGTCGCTGATCGTCGAGATCAGCGCCGAGAAGGCGGCCGAGCTTGGCGTGCAGTGGCAGTTCCTCGGCTCGCCGCAGGGCTCGACGCGCGTGATCGGCGGCACCAACCTGCCGGCGCGCGGCAGCGGTGCGAACATCCTCGATGCGGCGTCGAACATCGCCACCGTCGGCACCGGCCTGAACCTGGGCGTCGTGCGCGGAACGATTAACGTGCCGGGCGTCGGAGAGATCCTGAACCTCGGCTTCCTCGCACGCGCACTCGAGAGCGGCGCCGACGCCAACATCCTCGCCACGCCGAACCTGCTCACGCTCGACAACGAGGAGGCGCGGATCATCATCGGCCAGAACGTTCCGTTCATCACGGGGCAGTTCACGGCCACCGGAACCGGCGGCGCGTCGGTCAATCCGTTCCAGACGATCGAGCGGCGCGACGTCGGCACGACGCTGCGCGTGCGGCCGCAGGTCTCCGAATCGGGAACCGTGCGCCTGCAGATCTTCCAGGAAGTCTCGAGCGTGCAGGACACGCGCCTCGCCGCGGGGATCATCACCAACCGGCGTGCGATCGAATCGAACGTCCTCGTCGACGACGGCCAGATCATCGTGCTCGGCGGACTCATCGAGGAACGCATCGACGGGGCGGCGGAGAAGGTTCCCGGACTCGGCGACGTGCCGGTCGTCGGCCAGCTGTTCCGCTACGACACGCGCAAGCGCGTGAAGACGAACCTGCTCGTGTTCCTTCGTCCGGTCGTCATCCGGGACGGCGACGACGCGCACAGCGTGACCGCCGATCGCTACGACTACATCCGCGCCACGCGCGCCGGAGCGAGCCTGCCGCCGCACTGGGCGCTGCCGGAGTTTCCGCCCACGCCGCTGCGCGAGATGCCGCCACCGCCGCTGCCGCAGGGGCAGGGCATTTCGCCGGCGGCTCCGCCCGAAGCTGCGG
>DASWVL010000432.1:0-1986 GCA_036406255.1 Zeimonas sp. | reverse complement strand
GACGCGCAGCAGCGGATCGAGTTCGCCGGTGTCGGCAACCGCTTCGACATCGAAGCCGGCATCGCGTAGCGGGCCGACGATGCGATCCGGCGCATCGCGGGCTTCGGTTACGACGAGCGTTTTCATGGGCACAACCCTATTCATTCCGGGGCGATCGGCAGGCTCCGGGACCCCGGAATCGACACGAGCAAGACACGTGCCGGCGCCCGGTTCGGGAGGTCGCCGGGAACCGCGCGGCGCGATGCCGCGCGCAAGCTCAGCCGGAGGGGGATCCGCCCGCCGGGAGTCGGGCGCGCCGATCGCGACGGGCGCGCAGCCAATGACGCAGCACCTCGATGACCGCGGGTAGCCCGGGGATGATGATCATCGCCAGCGTGACCCACTGGAAGTGCTCCTTGACCCAGGCGGTATTGCCGAACAGGTAGCCGATCGTGCTCAGGCCCGCGACCCACAGCGTACCGCCGACCAGGTTGTACAGCGCGAAGCGCGGGTAACGCATCTGCGCGACGCCGGCGACGAAGGGCGCGAAGGTGCGCACGAAGGGCAGGAAACGCGCGATCACGATCGTCATCGGCCCGTACCGTTCATAGAACGCGTGCGTGCGGTCGAACGCCGCCTTGTCGAAGAAGCGCGATTTCTCCCAGCCGAAGACCTTCGGGCCGAAGTGATGACCGACCGAGTAGTTCAGTGCGTCGCCGAGCACCGCGGCGGTGGTGAGCAGCACGACCAGCACGCCGAAGTCGAGCCCGCCGACGGCGGCCAGCGTGCCGGCGACGAACAGCAGCGAGTCGCCCGGCAGGAACGGCATCACGACCAGGCCGGTCTCGACGAAGATGATCGCGAAGAGGATCGCGTAGACCCATGCGCCGTACTGTTCGACGACCGCCGCCAGGTGCCGGTCGAGGTGCAGGAACAGGTCGAACAGCTGCGAGACGTCCATCGGCCGCGATGGTACACGCCGCCTCCTATAATCGCCCGATGCCTTCCGCTGCGCCCGCCCTTCGCGGCGCGTCGAACCGACCGATCGCGCGGCTCGCCGATCGACTCATCAGCCAGATCGCCGCCGGCGAAGTCGTCGAGCGGCCGTCGTCGGTCGTTCGCGAGCTGCTCGAGAACGCGCTCGACGCGGGCGCCGGGCGCGTGCGCGTGCGTATCGAGGAAGGCGGCGTGCGACGCATCGTCGTCTCCGACGACGGCTGCGGAATCGCACACCCTCAGCTGCCGCTCGCGCTCGAGCGGCATGCGACGAGCAAGATCGGCTCGCTCGACGAACTCGAGCGCGTCGGGACGCTCGGCTTTCGCGGCGAAGCGCTCGCGTCGATCGCGTCGGTTGCCCGCCTGCGCCTGACGAGCCGCGCGCCCGGCGACGATTGCGCCTGGCGCATCGACGCGCAGACCGGCGAGATCGAACCGGCAGCGGGCGCACGCGGCACGCAGGTCGAGGTGCTCGATCTCTTCTCGTCGACGCCGGCCCGCCGCAAATTCCTGCGTAGCGCCGCCACCGAGAGCGCGCACTGCGTCGAGGCGTTCCGGCGCATCGCGCTCGCGCACGAATCGGTCGCCTTCGAGATGCAGGTCGACGATCGGCGAACCGAATCGCTCGCGCCCGCCCACTGGACCCGACGCGCGCTGGAGGCGCTCGGCGACGAATACGAAAACGCGCACCGCGTGGTCGACGTCGAGGCCGGAACGCTGCGCGTACGGGCGCTGCTCGGGCTGCCCACCCGCAACCGTGCACGCGCCGATCGGCAGTTCCTGTACGTCAACGGCCGCTTCGTGCGCGATCGCATGCTCGGCTACGCGCTGCGGCAGGCGTACGCCGACCTGATGCACGGCGATCGCCACGCCGCGTGGGCGGTGTTCGTCACGATCGACCCGTCGCAGGTCGACGTGAACGTGCATCCGGCGAAGATCGAGGTGCGCTTTCGCGATCCTTCCGGCGTGCGTTCCTTCGTCTTCCACGCCGTCGAGGCGGCCCTGCGCGCG
>DASWVL010000431.1:0-2567 GCA_036406255.1 Zeimonas sp. | reverse complement strand
CGATGTCGCGTCCGCACGGCTCGTGCGCGCGGCCGTCGTGCAGCAGTCCGACGAGGTGCACGCGGGCGAAGAACGATCCGCTCGGCATGCGGGCCGCCGCGGTCGGGCGTGTCCTGCCGCCGGGCGTTGCGTCGTGGTCCGCCGGCCGCGCCACCGAACCGCGCTTCGCGCGCAACACGCGCACGTCGACGACGCTTCGCGGCGGCGCCGACATGTTGTGCAGCGCCGAAGGGGCCGCTTCGCGCATCACTGCGCCTTCTCGACCTGCCGCGCAGCCGCTGCCTTCGGTGCTCCGGGCCTCGGGGTGCGGCTCGCGTTCGTTCGCTGTGCCTTCGTGGACGCGGCAGGCGGATCGGAAGGGCGCGCCGCGCGCTCGTCCTGCCCGTCCGCATCCGCGGTCTTTCCGGGACACGTCGCGATCCCCTGCGCAAACCACTGCGCGAAGCGCGCATCGCGCCCGATCACCTCCGCCGCATCGAAGCGTGCCTTCTCGACGACGAACAGCGTGTACAGCACGTTGCCGAGCGACGCTTGGCGCTCGTCGGACGCGTCGAGCTTCGCGAGCACGGCGAGCAGCGCGTTGTAGCGGTCGACTTCGCTGCGCGTGAGCTGCATCCGGTGCGAGGTCTCGCGCTCGAAGTCGAGCAGGCGACCGAGCGGCTCGGCGAGCATCTCGAGCGTCGGCGTGTTGACCGCTTCACGTTCGGCGAGCACGGGCAGCAGGTGACGCGCGAGCAGGTAGCGGCCGGCGACGTCCTGCGCGGCGAAGGCGTCGGCGACGAGCGCGGAGAACGCGGTGCGCGTGAGCGTGCCGTCGGGCATCTCGAGCGCGAGCGCGATGCGGCGCACCGGGTCGGGCTCGTTGCGCAGGCGCGCGAGCGGCGAGCCGAGCGATTCGCCGGCGAGCTCCACCGCGTGCCGGTGCAGCGCGAGCAGCGTCGACTCGGACCACGCGCGGCCGCGCGCGCGGTGCGGCAGGCCCCAGCGCAGTGCCTCGAGCGCGGAGTCGTCGATGCGCAGTTCATTCGTTCCGTGCGGGCCGAGCGCCTCGCGCGCGCCGTGCACGAAGTGGATCGATCGACGCAGCATCGCGGCGCGGCGCCCCGAGATCGGCATCTGCGCATCGGCGAGCGGCGCGACGAGCGAATCGACGTAGCCGACGACCCAGTCGTCGAAGGCCTCGAGCGACAGGCGCTGGCGTTCGCGCGCGGTTTCGACGAGCGCGTTCAGCTTCGTCGCGACGGGCAGCGGGTCGCGCGGTGGGTCGCGCAGTTCGTCGTCTTTGTGCGCGATGAGGCGCCTGCGATCGGCGGGCGCCATCTCGGCCATCGTCGGCAGCTCGACGACGAACGCGAAGCGGTCGGCGAGCGCGGGATCGAGCGGCTGCGAGCCGAGATACGCGTCGTCGAAGTTGGCCGAGTCGTCGAAGGCCGCGGGCGGGTTCATCGCCGCCCAGCGGTAGCGCAGCCGCTCGAGCGCGATCCCCATCACGCGCCGCTCGTGCACGATCGAGAACAGCTTGTTCTGCACCTCGGGGCGGCAGCGCGAGATCTCGTCGAGGAAGATCGACTGCGCGTCCCACAGCGTCGCCGGCGTGCGCAGGTACTGCAGTTCGTCGCGCGCGTCATTCGGCAGCGGGAAGCCGAGCAGGTCGTCGAAGGAGACGAGACTCGCGTTGTAGTGGCGGTGCTCGAGGCCGAGCGCTGCGGCGACGCGGTTGAGCAGCGCCGACTTCGCGCTGCCGTGCGGGCCGACGAGCAGCAGCGGCTCCTCGGAAGCGAGCGCGGCGACGACGACCGCGTCGAGGTGGTCGAGGCCGTGCAGGCCGAGACCGCGAAGCGCGAAGGTGCGCATTCGTGGTGCGCCTCTTTAGCGGCTTCGGCGATGTGCCCGGGGCCGCAAGCGGGATCAAATCCCCCGGACCCGTGACGTGGGTCGGGCGTGGTGCGTTCGTCGGAAGGTGCTGCGGGTGGTGCGTTGCGCGTGTCAGGCGCTGGGGGTGCTGCGGGAGCGAAGCAGGTTCGTTCGTTACACCCGTTTGGTTGCCGAGGTTGGCCGCATCCGCTTTCGCGAGCCACCTTGCCCGGGGAGGCAGGTTGGCAGGGGCGTTGCCCTTCTTGATGCGCGGGAGGGATTATCGGTTTTGGGGCGAGGGAGTGCAAGGGAGTGCGTCTCGCCCGGCGCACGAGCTGACCCTTCCCCGCATTCGTCGCGGCTCGGCCCCGCCCGGCGTCAAGTCGAGCGACAAGAAGTAGCGTTTCCCTGCGTGGAACGCGTTCCACGCACCCAAAGGAAACGAACGGATGCCCGGGAATGGCGGCATCCCGTTCACGAAGCGGCCGCGCGCACCGAGCGCTCGTCGCGCAGCGCCCCACCCGCGTGCCGATCCTGGTACCGCCCCGGCGTCTCCGCCGCCGCATACACCGGCCCCGTCGCGACGATCGTCACGAGCACCTGCCCGTCCGGCGCCGCAGCCACCCGGTCGCCGACGCGCACCCCCACCTGGTCTACGCGGCCGCCAATTGGCGCGACGATTCGCGTCAGCGTCAGCTCGCGCTGCGCTTGCT
>DASWVL010000430.1:0-2549 GCA_036406255.1 Zeimonas sp. | reverse complement strand
GTACGACGCCGGCCGCCCCGACGTGATGTTCGTGATCCAGCGCATCCTCGAGCGCGACGGCAAGTTCACGCTGCTCGACCAGAACCGCGTGATCCGCCCGCATCCGTATTTCCGCCTGTTCGCGACCTCGAACACGGTGGGTCTGGGCAACCTCACCGGCATGTACCACGGCACCCAGGTGCTCAACCACGCCCAGATCGACCGCTGGAACATCGTCGCGACGCTGAACTACCTGCCGCGCGACGAGGAAGTGGCGATCGTGCTCGCGCGCGTGCCGGCGAAGGACTACGAGAAGGGCCGCCAACTCGTCGCGTCGATGGTCGCGGTGGCGGACCTCACGCGCAAGGGCTTCGCCGCGGGCGACCTGTCGACGCTGATGTCGCCGCGCACCGTGATCACCTGGGCGGAAAACTGCGAGATCTTCCGCAATCCGGCGCTCGCGTTCCGGCTGTCCTTCCTCAACAAGTGCGACGAGGCCGAGCGCCCCATCGTCGCCGAGTACTACCAGCGCTGCTTCGGCGACGAGCTCGACGAATCCTGGATGCGCGAGGCGGCGGCGTGAGCAGCGCGGGCAGCGCCCAGCAGCAGGCGCGACGCCAGCAAAAGGTCGAGGAACTGTGCGCGGCGACGCTGCGCGCGCTCACCGGCCGCCCCGCCCTGCACTACCGCGGACGCCGCCTGTATGCGGGCGAGCGGCCGCTGCCCGTGCATGCGCCCCACCTGCGCGTCGACGCGGGCGTCGATGCCTTCGCCGACTGCCGCGCCTCGGCCGACGGCATCGCGCTGCGCCTGCTGCATTCGGACCCCGCGCTGCACGCGCGCCAGTGCCCCGCCGATCCGGTCGAGCGCCTGGTGTTCGAGCTGCTCGAACAGTTGCGCGTCGAGACCCTCGCGCCCGCCGACATGCCGGGCATGGCGCGCAACCTGCACGACCGCTTCGAGAGCTGGTCGCGCGCCTTCTACCGCTCGGGGCTCACCGAAGGCAGCGTCGGCATCCTGCTCTATACCGTCGCCCAGATGTGCTGGTCGCGCCTGAGCGCGCGGCCGGTCCTGGAAGACACCGAGGACTACATCGAAAGCACGCGCATGGGCCTCGTCTCGGCGCTGGGCAAGTCGCTCGCGGGCATCCGCCGCCATCGCCGCGACCAGGCGGCCTTCGCCCCGCATGCGCTGGCGATCGCGCGCGTGGTCGGCGAACGCGTGCGCGCCGAGCAGGCGGCCGCCGCGGAGGACGAGGCCGACGCGCAGGATGAGGAGCGCAAATCCGGTTTCGCGCTGCTGCTCGACTTCGACGACGCGGGCGAGGACAGCGACGGCATCGCCGCCGCGACGACGGGGACGAGCAAGGTGTTCGCCGACGCCGCCCTCGCCTACCGCGTCTACACGACGCGCTTCGATAGCGAGGTCGCCGCGGGCAGCCTGGTGCGCCGCGCGCTGCTGCGCGAATACCGCGAACGGCTCGACCGCCGCGTGGCCGAACAGGGCGCGAACGTGCCGCGCCTCGCGCGCCAGCTCGCCGCCCTCCTCGCCCGCCCCGCGCGCGACGGGTGGCGCTTCGGCGAGGAAGAAGGCCACATCGACGGCCGCCGCCTCGCACAACTCATCAGCTCGCCCGCCGAGCGCCGCGTCTTCCGCCAGGAAAGGCGGGTGCCGCAGGCCGACTGCGTCGTGAGCTTCCTGCTCGACTGCTCGGGTTCGATGAAGACGCATATCGAGGCGGTCGCCGTCCTGCTCGACGTCCTGCTCCGCGCCCTCGACATGATCGGCGTCACCACCGAACTGCTGGGCTTCACGACCGGTGCGTGGAACGGCGGCCGCGCATACCAGGACTGGATGAGCCGCGGCCGCCCGCCTCATCCCGGCCGCCTCAACGAGGTCTGCCACATGGTGTTCAAGGACGCGGAGCGCAACTGGCGCCGCGCGCGCACCGACATCGCGGCCCTGTTCAAGGCCGACCTCTTCCGCGAAGGCATAGACGGCGAGGCCGTCGACTGGGCGTGCAACCGCCTGCTCGCGAGGAGCGAAGGCCGCCGCATCCTGATCGTGATCTCCGACGGCTGCCCTTCCGACGGCGCCACCGGACTCGCCAACGACCCCTTCTATCTGGACAATCACCTCAAGGACGTCGTCGCGCGGCGCGAGCGCGAAGGCGCGGTGGAGATCCTCGGGCTGGGCGTCGGGCTCGACCTGAGCCCCTTCTACCGCCGCAGCCTCGCCACCGACATGACGCAGGGGCTGGAAAACACGCTATTCACCGAAATCGTGCAGCTCATCGGCGGCCACCTCCGCCGCTGAACGCGCCCATACACCGACCAGGAGACCGGCAAAGCATGGCTAAAACCCGCATGGTGGTGCAGTTCGGCATGGGGACCTCGATCCGCAGCCAGGACTACACGCAGGCCGCCGCGCGCGCGATCCGCGACGCGCTGTGGCACAACTCCCTCAACATCGCCTCGGCGTTCGGTTTCCCGAAGGAAGAGATGCTGATCGACGTCGAGATCGGCATCCAGAAACCCGAGGCGGTCGACATCGCGCCGCTGCTCGAAGTC
>DASWVL010000429.1:0-1653 GCA_036406255.1 Zeimonas sp. | reverse complement strand
TCGACGCCGTGCGCGAAGTCGAGCAGGCGTTGCTGCGGCTCGACGCCGCCGACCGGCGACTGGACGACACGCGGCGTGCCGCGCAGGGCTATCGCGAGTTCCTCGCGGCAGCGACGTCGCAGTGGGAGGTCGGCGCGATCAGCCTGCTCGATCTCGAGCAGGCGCGCCGCAACGCGCAGGACGCGAGCGCCGCGTTGCTGCAGACGCAGCGCGAGCGGATCGGCGCCTGGCTCGCGCTCTACAAGGCGGTCGGCGGCGGCTGGCAGGCCGGGCAGCCCGGGCCCACCGCCTCGATCCGCCCGCACCCGGAAGACCGATAGCAGCGATGCCGAAGACGAAGACCGCGCGGTTGCTGTTCGTGCTGCTGGTGGCGCTTGCCGTCGTTGCCGGTGCCGTCGCCTGGCGCACGTCGTCGGGCAACGGCGAGGCGGCGCTCGAGGCGGGACGGGGCCGCGCGGACGACGCGGCGCAGGTGGCCGCGACGGGTCCGGTGCCCGGTACCTCGCGTCCGGCGCTCACCGTCACCGTCACGACGCCGCGCACCGAGTCGTGGCCGATCGAAGTCGTCGCGAACGGCAGCATCGCCGCCTGGCAGGAGATCGTCGTCGGCAGCGAGGTCAGCGGGGTGCGGCTCGCCGAGGTGAGGGTGAACGTCGGCGATCGCGTGAAGCGCGGCCAGCTGCTCGCGCGGCTGGCTGACGAAACGGTGCAGGCCGAGCGCGCGCAGACCCGGGCCGCGCTGGCCGAGGCCGAGGCGACGCTCGCCGAAGCGAACGCGAACGCCGAGCGCGCGCGCAAGCTCGAGAAGACCGGCGCGATCAGCGCGCAGCAGATCGCGCAGTACCTGACGGCTGCGCAGACGGCGCGCGCACGGGTGCAGGCGCAGCGCGCGCGCCTGCAGGCCGACGAAGTGCGACTGGGCAACACGCGCATCGTGGCGCCCGACGACGGCGTGATCTCGTCGCGCACCGCCACCATGGGTTCGATCGTGCAGCCCGGCGCCGAGCTGTTCCGGCTGATCCGCGGCGGGCGGCTCGAGTGGCGTGCCGAGGTGCCGGCGGCCGATCTTGCGCGTGTGCGCAGCGGCCAGCGCGCGCACGTGCAGGCGGCCGAGGGCACGGCGATCGAGGGACGCGTTCGCGTCGTCGCGCCCACCGTCGATCCGCAGACGCGGATGGGCATCGTCTACGTCGACCTGCCGGTGCCGAGCCCGGCGCGCGCCGGTGTCTTCGCGCGCGGCGACATCGAGCTGGGCAGCGCGCCGGCGCTAACCGTCGCGCAATCGGCGGTCGCGCTGCGCGAAGGCTTCGCCTACGTCTTCCGGATCGGCGACGATTCGAAGGTGGTGCAGACGAAGGTCGCGCTCGGCCGGCGCATCGGCGATCGGGTCGAGATCGTCGACGGCCTCGAGCCGGATGCGCGCATCATCGAGACCGGTGCCGGCTTCCTCGCCGACGGCGACCTCGTGCGCGTGGTGGCGGACGCAGCGCGATGAGCTGGAACGTCTCGTCGTGGTCGATCCGCAACCCGACGCCGTCGCTGCTGCTGTTCGTGCTGCTCACCGTCGCGGGAATGCTGTCGTTCCACGCGATGAAGGTGCAGAACTTCCCCGACATCGACCTGCCGACGGTGACGGTGAGCGCGCTGCTGCCG
>DASWVL010000428.1:0-8972 GCA_036406255.1 Zeimonas sp. | reverse complement strand
GCGCACGGCGAGGAACTCGACGATGCGCTTCTTGATCTTGTCGAGGCCGAAGTGGTCCTCGTCGAGCACGCGCCGCGCCTCGGCGATGTCGATCGTGCGCTGCTCGGGCTCGGCCCAGGGCAGCTCGATCAGCCAGTCGAGGTAGTTGCGCACCATCCCCGCCTCGGGTGCGGCTTCCGGCATGCGCTCGTAGCGTCGCAGCTCCTTGCGCGCGTTCTCCTCGACCTCCTCGGGCATCTTCGCCTCGTCGATCGCCTTCGAGAGATCGGCGACCTCCTGCGAGCGGCCGTCGCCTTCGCCCAGCTCGCGCTGGATCGCCGCCATCTGCTCGCGAAGGATCGCTTCGCGCTGGCGTTCGTCGAACGAGGCCTTCGTTCGCTGGCCGATCTCCTGCGTCAGGCGCATCACCTCGATACGCTTGGCGAGGAAGCCCGAGACCTTGTCGACGCGTGTTCGCAGGTCGATCGTCTCGAGCAGCTCCTGCTTGTCGTCACGGCTCACGTCGAGGTACGCCGCGACCAGGTCGGCGAGCGGACCCGGCGAGCGCGCCGACTGCACGGCGGCAATCAGTTCCTGCGGCACCTGCGGCAACAACTGCAGCGCCTCCATCGCCTGCTGCTTCAGGTGCATCAGGCGCGCCTCGATCTCCGGGCCCTGGTCTTCGGGCTCCTCGATCGGCACGACACGCGCCGCGAGGAACGGTCGCTCGCGGACGAACTCGACGATGCGGAAGCGTTGCAGGCCCTGCACGACGATGTGATGCCCGCCGTCGGGCACGTTGACGTAGCGCAGGATGTTCGCGGTGGTGCCGGTGCGGTGCATGTCGATCGGCCCCGGCTGCGCAACGTCGGATTCGCGCTGCATCAGGATGCCGATCGGGCGTTCCTCGCGCAGCGCCTGCTGCGCAGCGAGGATCGACGATTCGCGACCGATGGAGATCGGGAACACCGTGCCCGGGAAGAGAACCGTGTCGCGGACCGGGACGATGATGAGCACGTCGGGCGGCAGCGACGGCACCGCGCTCGCCTGCGCCCCGGCGGCGGCTTCCGAAGCAGCGTCGCCGGCGCCGTGTGCCGGATTCGCAGGGTTGCCGGCGTCCGCCGCGTCGAACGCGGCTTCGGTGCTCGGCTGGGTCGGCTGGGCGTCGTTCATGTCGTCTTCTGCAGGCTGATCACGAGGCATCCGTGCTCGGAACCGACGCGCACGGCCGCATAGCGGCCCGGTGGAAGGGGAACGCGCCGCTCGAAACGGCCCTGGGGAAGCTCGAGCCGATGGATGACTGCGGTGCCGAGTTGCTGCGGCAGCACGCGGCGACCGCTGACGACGAGCGCCGCGCCGTCGATCACCGCCTGCACCGCCCGCGCGTCGACGCCCGGCAGCGCGACGAAGATCAGCACCTCGCGCTCGGTCTCGAGCACGTCGACCGGCGGCTCCCACGTCGGCGTGCGTGCCTGGCGCGGCTGGAAGAATTGCCGGTGCAGGCGCTCGACGCGGCCGAGCGCAGCGATCGCGTCGGCCCACATCCAGTCGGGGGAATCGTCGTCTCGTCTCATCGCGTCCGTTTCCCGTGTCGAGGGTTCGCGCGCCGGTGCTGTCGCCGGAATTGTGCGCCACGTCGCAATACCCCCCGACCGTTGCCGGTGCTTGCCGTGGCACGCGGCGCGGCGTTATGGTGCATGCGGCCACAACGAGAACAGGAGGAGCCGCCATGGATTGCTCGCGTCCCCGCGCCTTCGGGTCGCATGCACGCAGCCTCGCGCGCGTCGCCGCTTCGGTCGCCGCATGCGCGGCGCTCGTCGCAGCCGTGCCCGCGGCGCAGGCGCAGCAGAAGCCGATCCGCTTCGGCGCCATCTACATCATGTCGGGCAGCGCGGCCGCCTACGGGCAGTTCGCCAAGCAGGGCATCGAGCTGGCGGCCGACGAGATCAACGGCAAGGGCGGCATTCTCGGCCGGCAGGTCGAGTTCAGCCTCGAGGACGGGCAGGGCAAGGTCGACGTCGCGATCCAGGCGGCCCGCAAGCTCGTGTTCCAGGGCGGCGCCGACGCGCTGATGGGACTCGACAGTTCGGGTGTCGCGAACGGCCTGACGCCGATCGTCCCCGAGTTGCGAAAGCCCTTCCTGATCACGCATGCGGCCTCCCCCGACGTGACCGGCAAGCTTTGCAATGCGTATACCTACCGGGTCAGCGTCAACGTCAACCAGAACATGGGAGCGGCCGCGCAGATCGCCGCGGAGAGCGGTGCGAAACGCTGGACGACGATCGGCCCCGACTACGCGTTCGGCCACCAGTCGTGGGAGTACTTCGGAAAGTACCTGAAGCAGCGCAAGCCCGACGTCGAGCTGATGCAGGAGGTCGCGTTCCCGCGCTTCGGCGCCGAGGATTTCGTCCCGTTCATCAACAGCGTGATGCAGAGCAAGCCCGACGGCGTGCTCATCTCGCTGTGGGGCGGCGATCTCGTCAACTTCATCCGGCAGGCGAAGAACCTCGGCTTCTTCGAGCAGAAGTACCAGGTACTGCTCACGCTGGGCGCGGCCGTCGAGGTGCTCTCGGCGCTCGGCGAGCAGATGCCGGAAGGCGTCTGGGCCGGTACGCGCTACTGGTTCGGCGCGCACCAGAACCCGATGAACGATGCGTTTGTCAAGGCGTATTTCGAGCGATACAAGGCACCGCCCAGCTACAACGCCGAGGGCGCATACGCGGCGATGTACCTGTACAAGGCGGCGATGGAGAAGGCCGGTAGCGTCGACGGGCAGGCAGTCGCGAAGGCGATGGCCGGAATTTCCTTCGAGGCGCCGAACGGACGCCTGACGATCCGCGCCGAGGACCACCAGGCGGTGGTCGGCCCCACCTGGGGCAAGCTCGGCGCCTTCGATGCCAACTACAAGGTGCGCATGCTCGATTCGATGCGTACCTTCAAGGGCGAGGACGTCACGCCGCCCGCCGCCGAGACCGGCTGCAAGCTCTGATCCCCGTCGTGCGCCTCGTCCCGACCGGCCGGCGCTTGCGCGCCGGCTGAGCGGAAGCTCCGCATGCACGGAATTCTCGCCGCGCTGCTGAACAGCCTCGAGATCGGGCTGCTGCTGTTCGTCATCGCGGTGGGGCTGAACATCGTCTTCGGCGTCCTGAACGTCATCAACTTCGCGCACGGCGGGCTGTACATGCTGGGCGCGTACTTCACCTACGCCGTCGTCGCGTATCTGGGGCTGCCGTTCTGGCCCGCGCTCGTGCTCGCGCCGCTGATGGTGGCGGTGGTGGCGGTGGCAATCGAACGCCTCGTGCTGCGCCAGGTCTACGGCCGCGACGTCTCCGACAGCCTGCTCGTCACCTTCGCGCTGCTGCTCGTCATCGACGATGCCGTGCGTGTCGTCTGGGGCTCGGGCATTCACGTCGTGGCGCCGCCGCCGTCGCTGCGCGGCACGATCGACGTGTTCGGCATCACCTATCCGGTCTACAGTTTCTTCGTGATGGGCGCTGCGCTCGTGGCGATGCTCGCGCTGTGGCTGTTCTTCGTGCGCACGCGTGCCGGACGCGTGGTGCGTGCTGCCGCGATCGACCGCCGCATGGCCGAAGGCATCGGCATCAACGTGCCGCGCGTCATCACCGGCGTCTTCGCGCTCGGCGCGTGGATGGCGGGCGCCGCCGGCGTCGTCGCGGCGCCGATCCGCGCGATCGCGCCGGGCATGGGCGATCGGATCATCATCGACGCGTTCATCGTCGTCGTCATCGGCGGGCTCGGAAGCTTCCCGGGAACGCTGCTCGGCGCGCTCGTGCTCGGGGTCCTCTACGGCTTCGGCGGGCGCTATCTGCCGCAGGTCAATCTCGTGTTGCCCTACCTCGGCATGGCGCTGGTGCTGCTGCTGCGCCCGCGCGGGCTGATGGGCAAGGGAGCCGCCTGATGGTGCGTGCGGGCGAGGCCGTGTCCACCCCGTCGGCTGCCGACCCGACGCGCGCCGCGGGCGCGGGCCGCTCCGTCCTGGTCGGCGCATTGCTCGCCGTCCTGCTGGTTGCGCTGTGGCTGCTGCCCGCGTGGGTGCCGTACTTCTACGTGTTTGTCGCCACCCGCATCCTGCTGATGGGTCTGTTCGCCGCGAGCTTCAACCTGATCTTCGGCTACGGGGGCATGCTCTCGTTCGGGCACGCGGCCTTCTTCGGCGCCGGGGCGTATACGTCGGCGCTCGTACTGCTGCACTTCGGCTGGCCCCTCGTTGCGGTGGTCGTCGTCGCCATGGTCGTCTCGGCGCTGCTGGCGTGGGCGATCGGCGCGTTCTGCGTACGGCTCGACGAGGTCTATTTCGCGATGCTCACGCTCGCCTTCGGCATGATGGTGTACGCGATCGTCCACCAGTGGCGCAGCCTCACCAACGGCAGTGACGGCATCGCCGGTTTCCCGCTCGGCAGTTTCGGGCTCGGACTCGATCTGCAGCTCGCCGATCCCGCGGTGTACTACCGCGTCGTTCTCGTCGTCGTCGCGGTGGCCGCGTTCGTGCTGTACCGGATCGTGCGCTCGCCGTTCGGACTGCTGCTCGGTGCGATCCGCCAGAATGCCGAGCGCGTCGCGTTCTGCGGCGTGAACGTGCGCCGGCACCGGCTGATCGCCTTCGTCCTCGCGGGGCTGTTCGCCGGGCTGGCCGGTGCGCTCTTCGCGCCGTTCAACCGGGTGGCGAACCCCGACATGGTGCACTGGACGCAATCGGCGCAACCGGTGCTGATGACGATCCTCGGCGGAGCCGGGTATTTCCTCGGACCGTTCTTCGGCGCCGCGCTCTTCGTGCTGCTCGAGACGTGGATCACGACCTGGACCGAGCACTGGATGCTCTTCCTGGGAATCGTGCTCGCGGTGCTCGTGATCTTCTTCCGCCGCGGGATCTTCGGCACGATCCTCGACCGCTTCGCGAGGCCGCGATGAGCGCGCCGCTGCTTTCGGTGCGCGGGCTGTCGAAGCGCTTCGGGGGTGTGCACGCCGTCGACGGCATCGACCTCGACGTGCAGGCGCACGAGACGGTCGCGCTGATCGGGCCGAACGGCGCGGGCAAGACGACGTTCTACAACCTGCTCTCGGGGCGCATGCAGCCGAGCAGCGGCAGCGTCGTCTTCGACGGGTGCGACGTCACCGGACTCGCGCCGCACGAGATCAGCCGGCTGGGCATCTCGCGTTCGTTCCAGATCACGAACATCTTCCCCGAGCTGTCGGCCCGCGAGAACGTCGAGGTCGCGCTCACCGCCGTGCACGGCCGGTCGTTGCGGCTCTTCTCGCGCGCCGCGGCCGACGGTGCGCTGCACGAAGAGGCCGAAGCGCTGCTCGAGCGGCTCGGGCTCGGTGCGCTCGCCGCATCGCGCGCGGGCAGGCTCAGCTACGGCGACAAGCGGTTGCTCGAGATCGCGATCGTTCTCGCGACGCGGCCTCGGCTGGTGCTGCTCGACGAACCCACCGCCGGAATGACGCCCGACGAAACGCGAGCAGTCGTCGCACTCGTGCGTCAACTCGCGGAATCGACGCAGTACACGTTCCTGATCACCGAGCACGACATGGACGTCGTGTTCGGGCTGGCCGATCGCATCGTCGTGATGCACCGAGGCTCGGTGCTCGCGCACGGCAGCGCCGACGAGATCCGCGCGAGCCGCGAGGTGCGCGAGGCGTATCTCGGCGAGCCGGAGGAATGATGTCGACGTGCGCGAGGGCGGAGCGCGTCGAGGCGGGGTTGCCCCCGGCGCGGCGTTGGCTGCGGCGGTCGGCGCTGCGCGCCGACTCCCCTGTGCTCCTCGCCTCGGGGTCGCGCGGCGTAACTCGCTGCGCGAGCTTCGCTCGCTCCGCTCGGACAGACGCCGCGAGTCGGAGGAACGAAGCGCGCTTCGCGCGCCGACCCCGAGGCTGCGGTGCTCGGCGCCGCAGACATCGCCGCGCCGGGCGCAACCCCGCCTCGCCGGGCAGCGCTGCGTCCGGGCGTACCGTTCATTCGGCATCGACCACGCCGGTGCTGCCTGCCGGTCGCGCTACCTCCCCGGCCGGACCACCAGCAGGGGAGAGTGGGCTGCGCGAACCAACCCCGCTGCCTGCAAAGGCGCCCGCGGCAGACGGCGCGCGCCTTTGCACGCTCCAGGCTTCGCGTAACCAGGAATGACCCCCCCGATGCTCGTCGTCGACGGCCTGCACACCTACTACGGCGAGAGCCATGCGCTGCAGGGGGTGAGCCTGCGCGTGGACGTCGGCGAGGTCGTCTGCCTGCTCGGGCGCAACGGCGCGGGAAAGAGCACGACGCTGAACAGCATCGTCGGGCTGACGCCTTCGCGGCGCGGTTCGGTGCGCTTCGAGGGCGAGGAGATCCAGCGCCTGCCCGCGCACCGCATTGCGCGCCGGGGGCTCGCACTCGTTCCCGAGGACCGACGCATCTTCTCTGGTCTCACGGTTGCCGAGAACCTCGAAGTGGCCGCGCCTGCACGACCGCAGCGCGAGCGGCGCTGGCCGGTCGAACGCATCTTCGACGAGTTCCCGATGCTCGCCGAGGTTCGCAACCAGGACGGCGCGACGCTGTCGGGAGGCCAGCAGCAGATGCTCGCGATCGCGCGGGCGCTCGCCGGCGAACCGCGGCTGCTGCTGCTCGACGAGCCGAACGAAGGGCTCGCACCGGTGATCGTGCAGCAGATCGGTGCTTTGATCGACCGGCTGGCCGAGGCCACGACGATCCTCTTCACCGACCAGAGCGTGCGCTTCGCGCTGCGGCACGCACGGCGCGGCTACATCCTGCAGAAGGGACGCATCGTCTACGAGGGCAGCACGCAGCGCATCGCCGACGATCCGCAGGTGCAGCGCTACCTCGCCGTGGCCTGAACCTCCCGCCCCTCGCCGGGCGGCGCGGCGGTCTGCGGCTGCTCGAGCAGCAGTTCGCGCGCGACGTCGTCGTATTCGTACAGCTCCGCATAGCGGCCCCACTCGATCGCCGCATCGAGCGTCTCGCGTGCGTAGCGGGCGGTGAGATGATCCTCCAGCTCGGCCTCGAAGCGCAGGCGCGGCGCGCGGCCGTTCGGACGTGCGTGCAGCACGTCGCGAATGTGCGCGATCAGCGGCACGCCTCGCAGCGCGTGCTCGCAGAAGATGCGCTTGCGCTGCTGCGTGTCGGCATCGGCGTATTCGTGCCCGGCGTCGGTGAGCGCGACGTCGCCATGCGCCACCTCGGCGAATCCGAGCAGGTGCAGCGCTTCGGCCACCGGAAGCAGCTCGTCCAGCTCGAGGTGCAGCGTGTGCGCGACGACCGGCAGGTCGGCCGTCCCGTCGTAGGGCGGCGCCGCCACCGTCTCCGCCAGCCCGGCGATCGTGTTGACCGAAACGCGGCGCAGATGCCGGGCGAGCGGTGCTTCGGCGATGCGGGCGTGCGCGGGCGCACGCTCCGTGAGCAGTGCGTATACGTGTTCGACCGCCTCGCGAAATGCCGCCGCCAGCCGGTCGCGCGGATGCGGCAGCTCGATCGCGATCTCGGCGGCGACGCGACCCGGGTTCGGCGCCAGCACCACCACCCGGTCGCACAGGAACACCGCTTCCTCGATGTTGTGCGTGACGAGCACGACGGCGAGGATGTCGAGCCGCCCCTCGCTCCACAGATCGAGGAAGTCGGTGCGAAGCGTCTCGGCGGTGAGCACGTCGAGCGCCGAGAAGGGTTCGTCCATCAGCAGCAGCTTCGGCTCGACGACGAGCGCACGTGCGAAGCCGACCCGCTGCTGCATGCCGCCCGACAGTTCGCGCGGGTATGCGCTCTCGAATCCGTCGAGGCCGATGAGGTCGATGGCAGCGAGTGCGCGGCGGCGCGCGGCTTCGGTGGGGACGCCGAGCGCGCGCAGGCCCAGCGTCACATTCTCGAGAACGGTCAGCCACGGGAACAGCGCGAAACCCTGGAAGACCAGCGCGATGCCCTCGGCCGGTCCGTGCACGGGACTGCCCTCGAAGACCACGTCGCCGCCGCTCGGCTCGACCAGCCCGGCGATGCTGCGCAACAGCGTCGACTTGCCCGACCCGGAGCGGCCGAGAAGACCCACGATCTCGCCGGCGCGCACCTCCAGGTCGATGTCGTCGAGGACGAGCACTTCGCCGGCCGCCTTCGGAAAGCTCTTGCGCAGCCTCGAGACGCGCAGCAGCGGTTCGTCGTTCATCGCGATCCTCATGCGAGGCGGAAGCGCCGCTCCATCGCGTCGTACAGCGGACGCCAGAACAGCCGGTTGAAGGTGACGACGAAGGCGGCCATCGTCGCAACGCCGAGCGCGATGCGCGCGTAGTCGCCCGCTTCCGTGGCCACCGTGATGTACGCGCCGAGTCCGTGCGCGACGAGACGCTGCTCGCCCCAGTGCACCGCCTCGGCGACGATCGTCGCGTTCCACGCGCCTCCCCACGCGGTGAGGGCACCGGTGACGGCATACGGCGCGACGCCGGGCAGCAGCACGGTGCGCCAGCGCAGCCAGCGGCGCACGTGCAGGCTGCGCGCGGTCTGGAGCAGGTCCTGCGGGATCGCGCTCGCGCCGGCGATCGCGTTGAACAGGATGTACCACTGGGCGCCGAGCACGATCAGCGGGCTGAGCCAGACGTCGGGGTTCAGCTGCCAGCGCACGATCGCGAAGACCGCCAGCGGGAAGAGCAGGTTCGCGGGAACCGCCGCCAGGAACTGCACGAGCGGCTGCACGCGTGCCGTCCAGCGCGGACGCAGTCCGATCGCCACGCCGATCGGAACCCAGACGAGCGTCGCCAGCAGCGTCATCGCGATCACGCGAACGAGCGTCGCGCAGCCGAGCAGGAACACGTGCAGCCATTCGCCCGCATCGAAGCCGACGAGGAAGTGCCAGCCATAGGCGAGCGCCGCCGCGGCAACGGCGGCGAGCGAGGCCCACCAGGCGAGTGCGCCGGTTCCGGCAGCGAAAAGGCGCCGGCCGAGCGCGCGCGCCCTCGCGCGCCGCCGAAGCGCGGCATGCGCGGCACGATGCACCGTCGCG
>DASWVL010000427.1:0-2655 GCA_036406255.1 Zeimonas sp. | reverse complement strand
AGCTACCTGTCCGACGGACAGACGCGCGCGATCGACGAGACGCTGCGCGCGCTCGAGGCGGCCGGTGCCGTCCCGATCGTCTTCTACCGGGCTTCGCGCATCGCGCGCGCAGGCGCCGACGCCGCCGCGTCGGCGAGGCGCCCGCCGGCGAGCCCCGTCGACGACGGCTTCCCGAATCCGAAGCCCGTCGATCCCCCGCGGCGCGACGAAGCCCTCGTCACGCTCGACGGGCGACCGGTCGTGCACGTGATGCTCGTGCACACCTTCCTCGGCATCGACCCCGATGCCCGCAAGGCCTGGCACCGTTCGCTCGACGTCCCGGCGATCCCGATCCTCGCGTACCGGGGCGGAACGCGGGACGACTACCTGGCCGACCCGGTCGGCGTGACGCGTTTCGAACTGCCGTTCACGCTGACGAACGCCGAGTACGCCGGGCTGCAGGACCCGGTCGTGCTGGCGGCGAACGAAGGCGGCGAGCTCGTGCCGATCGCCGAACAGCTGCAGATGCTCGTCGAGAAGTCGCTTCGCCTCGCGCGCCTGCGCACGATGCGCGACGCCGACAAGCGCCTCGCGCTGTTCTACTGGAATCATCCCCCGGGCGAGACGAACCAGGGCGCGTCGAACCTGAACGTCCCGCGCTCGGTCGAGCACCTGGTCGATCGGCTGCGCGCGCACGGCTACTCGATCGAGCCCGCGACCGAGGACGCGCTGATCGACGCGAGCGCGGCGATGCTGCAGCCCGCATACCGCCCGGGCACGCTCGACGCGCTGATGAAGACGCGACACTGGGCGTTCCTGCCGCTGGTCGAGTACGAGCGCTGGTACGCCACGCTGCCCGCGCAGGTCCGGGCACGCATCGACGGCGCCTGGGGGGCACCCGAGCGAAGCAGCTGGATCGCCGAGCGCGACGGCGTGCGCGGCTTCGTCATTCCGCGCATGGACCTCGGCGCACTCGTCGTGCTGCCGCAGCCGATGCGCGCCGAGACCGCCGCGGGCGGCGACGAAAAGAAGCTCTTCCACGACACGAAGATGCCGCCGAACCACTTCTACCTGGCGGTCTACCTGTGGGTGCGCGAGCAGCATGCGGCCGATGCGATCGTGCACTTCGGCACGCACGGCACGCAGGAGTGGATGCCCGGCAAGGAACGGGGACTGTGGGCCTGGGACGACCCGAACCTGCTGGTCGGCGCCGTGCCGGTCGTCTACCCGTACATCGTCGACAACATCGCCGAGGCGCTGCACGTGAAGCGCCGCGGCCGCGGCGTGATCGTCAGCCACCAGTCGCCGCCGTTCGCACCCGCGGGGCTCGCCGACGAACTCGCCGCGCTCGACGCACTGCTTCGCGAGCACGAAGCAGTCGACGAAGGCCCGGTGCGCGAACGGCTTCGCGAGCGCATCGTCGAGGCGGCGCGCGAAGCCGGATTCCTCGCCGACCTCGGGATCGACGCCGAGTCCGCGGGCGATGGCTTCGAGCGCGTCGCGCGCGCGTTGCACGACCATCTCGAGTCGCTCGGCGCCGCGCTGCAGCCGCTCGGCCTGCACACGCTGGGGCGCGATGCGCCGCGCGAGCACGGGGTGAGCAACGTGATGCAGATGCTCGGCGAGCCGCTGTATGCGCGCACTGCTCCCGAAGGCGCCGCCGACGCGTTCCGCGCCGACTACCGCGCGCTCGCCGAAAGCGCGCCGTACCGCTTCGTCGACGAGCACGTGTTCGACGACGCGCGCGCGCCCGATTCGATCGAAGACCCGGCGCTGCGCGCGCTCGCGATGCGCGGGCGCAAGCATCGCGAAGCGTTGCGTGCGGAAGGCGAAATCGATGCGGTGGTGCGCGCACTGTCCGCACGGTGGATCGATCCGTCGTACGGCGGCGATCCGATCCGCAATCCGGACGCGCTTCCGACCGGGCGCAACGTCTACGGCTTCGATCCGTCGCGCATTCCGACGCGCGCCGCCTGGGAGGCCGGGATGCGCGCGGTCGACGAGCTGGTCGACGCGCATCGCGCGAGCCACGCAAGCGCGCCGCGCAAGCTTGCGTTCACGATGTGGAGCACGGAAACGATGCGCCACCTGGGAATCCTCGAGGCGCAGGTGCTCTACGCACTCGGCGTGCGCCCGCAATGGGACGCGGGCGGCCGGGTCGTGGGGGTGGAGCCGATTCCGCTCGCGGAACTCGGCCGGCCGCGCATCGACACGGTGATCTCGATCACCGGGCTGTACCGCGACCAGTTCCCGAACGTGATGGAGCTGCTCGCGCGGGCCGTGGTGCTCGCCGCGTCGCTCGACGAGCCGCCGCGGGACAACCCGGTGCGCGCGAACGTCGAGCGCATCGCCGCGACGCTGCTCGAACGAGGCGTCGACCCGCAGGCCGCGCGCGACTCCGCGCTCACGCGGATCTTCGGCAACGAGAGCGGTGACTACGGAACGCGCGTCCCCGACGCGACGCTCGCCTCCGACCAGTGGGACGAAGGCGACGGCAGGCTCGAGGCGCTGTACCTGTCGCGCATGTCGTGGGGCTACGGGCCCGATCCGGCGCGCTGGAGCACGAAGCCGCGCGACGGCGCAGGCGGGACGGTCGACGCGTACGCCGAGCACCTGCGCGGCACCGACGCGGCGGTGTTCTCGCGCTCGTCGAACCTGCGCGGGCTGCTCGACACC
>DASWVL010000426.1:0-10070 GCA_036406255.1 Zeimonas sp. | reverse complement strand
GAACGAGCGCTCGAGCACGACGTTGCGGCCTTTCGGACCGAGCGTGACGCGCACCGCGTTGGCGAGGAGGTTGATGCCGTTGACCATCCGCGACCGGGCGTCTTCGGCGAAGTGAACCTGTTTGGCTGCCATGGGGGGTTTCTCCTGGGAGTTCCTTGGATGTCCGCTCGCGATTACTCGACGACGGCCATGATGTCTTCTTCGCGCATGACGAGCAGCTCGTCGCCTTCGACCTTCACGGTCTGGCCGCTGTACTTGCCGAACAGCACGCGGTCGCCGACCTTGACGCCGAGCGCACGGACCTTTCCGTCGTCGCCGACCGTGCCGTTGCCGACCGCGACGATCTCGCCCTGGTCGGGCTTCTCGGCGGCGTTTTCGGGAATCACGATGCCCGAGGCGGTCTTGCGCTCGTTGTCGAGGCGCTTGATGATCACCCGATCATGCAGGGGGCGCAGTTTCATGCGAATTGGCTCCACGGTTCGATGTTGAATCGACAAAGGAAAAGCGGGAGCCGAAGGCAGGCGCTGCCCGTCCCTCGGCTCTCCATGTCCACCGGACGATGTCGGTTCCCGGGCCGCCGATCGGCCGCCCAGCTGTTAGCACTCGTCACTGGCGAGTGCTAATTGTAAGGACGCCTTCGGTCCTTTTCAAGCCGGGTCGCGGCCAGTCGAGTTCGATTTCGTGCTCCCGGCGGTCGTCGACGAGCGGGACGTCGCGCTCCTGGGTGGCGACGCCGTCGACGCGCAGCACCGGCCCGGCGTCGGAATCGACCGCCCGCACCCGGATCCGGTACGGCGTCTCGCGGTGCCGGTAGCGCATCTCGAAGCCGTTCCAGTCGTCGGGCAGCAGCGGCTCGAGCCGCAGGCGCTCGCCTGCCTCGATGCGCAGCCCCAGCAGCGATTCGAGGACGAGGCGGTACATCCATCCGGCCGAACCCGTGTACCAGCTCCAGCCGCCCCGTCCGACGTGCGGTGCGACGGCGTAGACGTCGGCGGCCACCACGTACGGCTCGGCTCGGTAGACGGCGACTTCCTCAGGCGTGGCGCCGTGGTTCACCGGACAGATCAGCCGGAACAGTTCCCAGGCGCGGCGCGCGTCGCCCTGCTCGGCGAAGGCCATCGCGGCCCAGATCGCCGCATGCGTGTACTGCCCTCCATTCTCGCGCACGCCGGGCACGTAGCCCGCGATGTATCCGGGATTCGGATCCGGATTGTCGAACGGCGGATCGAGCAGTTGCACGAGCCGCGCTTCGCGTCGCACGAGATGCTCGTCGAGTGCGTTCATCGCCGGCACCGTCCGCTCGGGGTCACCCGCTCCCGAGAGCACCGACCAGCTTTGCGCGATCGAGTCGATGCGGCACTGCTCGTTCTGCGCCGAGCCCAGCGGCGTGCCGTCGTCGAAATAGGCGCGCCGATACCAGTTTCCGTCCCAGGCGCTCGCCGCCAGGTGTTCGCGCAGGCGCCTTGCCTCGTCCTCGCACAGCTGCGCGAAGTCTTCGTCGCGGTAGTCGCGCGCGATCGGCGCGAACGAACGCAGCACCTCGTGCAGGAAGAAACCGAGCCAGACGCTCTCGCCCCGGCCGTGCTGCCCGACGAGGTTCATGCCGTCGTTCCAGTCGCCGGTGCCGATCAACGGCAGTCCGTGCGGTCCGTAGCGCATGCCGTGGCGGATCGCGAGCACGCAATGCCGGTACAGCGACGCCTCCGCGCTCGCCTGCCCCGGCAGGTCGTAGTACGAATCCTTGCCGGGGTTCACCGGCCGTCCCTCGAGGAAGCTCGCCGGCTCGTCGAGAACGCCGGTGTCGCCGGTCACCTTCACGTAGCGGCAGGTGGCGAGCGGCAACCACAGGTAGTCGTCCGAGCACTGCGTTCGGACGCCGCGGCCCGACGGCGGGTGCCACCAGTGCTGCACGTCGCCTTCGACGAACTGGCGCGAAGCGCAGCGCAGCAGGTGCTCGCGCGTCAGCATCGGTTCGACGTGCACGAGCGCCATCACGTCCTGCAGCTGGTCGCGAAAGCCGAAGGCGCCGCCCGACTGGTAGTAGCCGCTCCTCGCCCAGACGCGGCAGGCGAGCGTCTGGTACGCGAGCCAGCCGTTGGCGAGCACGTCGAGCGCCGGCTCCGGCGTTGCGACCTGCACGGTTCCCAGCGCGTGGCTCCAGTAACGGTGCACGACCTCGAGCGCCTCGCGTGCGCCGTTCGATCCGCGGAAGCGGTCGATCAGCCGGTGCCCCTCGTCGGCGTCGCGCGCGACGCCAAGCCGGAACACGATCTCGCGTTCCTGGCCTTCGGCGAGTTCGAACGGCACCTGTATGGCGGCGCAAGGGTCGAGTCCGGCGCCGCTGCGCCCCGACAGGCGCAGCTGGCGCATCGCGGCGGGCCGCCGCAGCGTTCCGTTGCGTCCGATGAACTCGGTGCGGTCGCAGGTCGTCGACTGGAACGACTCGCCGGTGTGGAAGAACGCGACGTACGGCGAGAACTCGGCGGCATAGCGATTGCGCGCGAGCAAGGCGCCGCTGTGCGCGTCGATCGCGGTGGAGACGTGCATCGCCGACTTCGAGCGTACGTCGCCGAGCACCCATTCGACGTAGCCGGTGGCCGACAGCTTGCGCGCGCGCCCCGAGCGGTTGCGAACGCGCAGCACGGCGAACTTCACCGCCGCGTCGAGCGCGACGTACATCGTCAGCTCCGTTTCGACGCCCGACTCGCTGCGCTCGAAGCGGCTGTACCCGAAGCCGTGGCGCGCCGTGCACGAACTTGCGCCGTCGCCGGGCAGCGCGACGGGCGACCAGAAGCGGCCGGTCTCCTCGTCGCGCAGGTAGAAGGTCTCGCCGCTGGGATCGACGAGCGGATCGTTGTGCCACGGCGTCAGCCGGTACTCGTGCGCGTTCTCGAACCACGTGTACGCGCTCCCGCTTTCGCTGACGACGGTGCCGAAGCCCGGATTCGCGAGGACGTTCGCCCACGGTGCGGGCGTCGGCTCGTCGCGGTCGAGGACGACGTATTCGCGGGCGTCGCGCGTGAAGCCGCCGTGGTCGTTGTAGAAGAGGAGGTCGGGCCGCACGGCAGGGGCCTGCGCCTCGCGCTCGTCGTCGAGCGTGGCACGGTTGCCCGGGACGAGCGGTGCGACGCGCCGTTCGATCGGGCCGCGGCGCGACAGCTGCTCGGCCAGGCCGCCACGCGAGCCGACGACGATGGCGCGTGCGATCGACTGCATCAGGACCCGGTCCTCGCGCGAGATCTGGCTCGCGTAGCGCACGAAGATGCCGCCGGGACGATCGATGACGTGCGCCTCGACGCCGACCGGGATCAGCCCGAGGATCGTTTCCTGCAGCTGCTGGCGGTAGACGTCGGCGTCGTCGTTCCAGATGACGAGGTCGACGGAGAGCCCTTTCAGGCGCCAGTAGGCGTGGGCCTGGACGACGTCGCGCACGAGCGCGAGGTGCGCGTTCTCGGAGACGACGAGCAGCACGATCGGCAGGTCGCCCGAGATACCGTAGCCCCAGAGGTCGGCCTGTCCGCGACGGTTGCGCATCAGTACCGACGACTCGGCGCGCAGCGCGGGGTTCGCATAGACGACGGAGCTGGCGAGCCGTGCGTACAGCTGCGCCTCCACGTCGGTCGCGCCGAGCTGTCGCAGCATCACCTGGCTGTGGCTCCAGGCGAGCTTGAAGACGCGGTCGGTGAGCCTGCGGTCGACGTATTTCTCGACGAGCGCGACGCAGGCGGCGCGACTCGACGCGATCCCGGTGACGAGGTCGACGGTCGCCGATTCATCCGCGTCGAGCGTGATCGTGCAGCGGCTGGACGCAACCGGATCGAGTACCGATCCGCACGATCCCGACAGCGGATCGGTGCTGCGCATCGCGTCCGGCGAGGCCAGCCCGTTGCCGCGGCCGACGAAGCGTGCGCGATCGGTCTCGTGCGAAACCGGGCCCGAGCGCGCCGCGTGCACCGCCATCAGGTGGCACATCCACGGCGTCTGCTCCTCGGGTGAACGCGGGCGTCGCGTGCACAGGATCGCCGACGGCGTCTCGAGGATCTCGGTCTGCACGAACAGGTTGCTGAACGCCGGGTGCATGATGTCGGCCGCCGGCGGTGCGAGCACGACCTCCGCGTAGCTCGTCAGCTCGATCGTGCGTCGCCTGCGGCCGCGATTCGTGACCGTCACGCGGCGCAGCTCGATGTCGTCCTCCGGCGAGACGACGATCTCGGTGTGCGTTTCGAGCCCCGGGTCGTTCGGCGAGATCCGGTCACGCCGGCGGAATTCGGCACGCCCCTCGGTGAAGATCGCTTCGTAGTGCTCGGCGCGCCGCAGGCTGGGCTGCCAGGCGGTCGACCAGAACGCGTCGGAAGCCACGTCGCGTACGTAGCAGAACGCGCCCCAGTGGTCGCGCGTCGGATCCTCCTGCCAGCGCGTGATTGCCAGCTCGTTCCACCGGCTGTATCCGCCTCCCGCGTGCGTCACCATCACGTGATAGCGCCCGTTCGACAGCAACTGCACCTGCGGCGGCGTGTTCTGCAGGTCGGTGACGACGCGGATCGGCATCTCGTTCGGCGCGAACCCGAGCTGCGCTTCCGGCGACGGCGTCGTGTGCCGATGGAACGACGGGACTTTCGGAACCCTCTCCTGCAGCAGCAGCAGCGCTCCGCGCAGGTTCGGGTCGGACGCGAAGCGCCGCTGCATCGGACGGTCGAGCAGCAACGAGACGAGCGACAGAAGGCTCATTCCCTGGTGGTGCGCCATGAACGAGCGCAGCACGGTGGCCGTTTCGCCCGGGGGCAGGCGCGACGCGGTGAAGTCGACCGCCTCGTACAGGCCAAAGGCGCCGGCGAGCCCCTGGCTCCACAGGCGTTGCAGGTTGCGTACCGCCGCGTGCGGGTCGACCAGCAGCGCGAGTGCGCTCGCGTACGGAGCGACGACGAGATCGGCCGAGAGCCCGCGCTTCAGCCCGAGGCCCGGGACGCCGAACGCGCGGTACTGGTAGTTGAATGCGGTGTCGACGGCGTTGTAGCCCGACTCCGAGATCCCCCAGGGCACGCCGCGCTGGCGCCCGTATTCGATCTGGCGCGCGACCGCCGCCCTGCACGTCTGGTCGAGCAGGCTGTTCTCGTAGTGCGGCATCACGAGCAGCGGCATCAGGTACTCGAACATCGAACCGCTCCACGAGACGAGCACGGGCTCGCCGGTAACGCGGGTGAGCAGCCGCCCGAGCGCGAACCAGTGCTCGGTGGGCAGGCGGCTCTGGGCGATCGCGAGGAAGCTCGTCAGGCGGGCTTCCGAAGCGAGCAGGTCGTAGTAGCTCGAGTCGAGCCGTCGTTCGTCGACGTTGTATCCGATGCTCAGCAGGCGCCGCTGCGCGTCGTAGAGGAAGCGGTAGTCGAGATCGGCGAGGTCGTCGAGCTGTTCGACGAGCGCGTCGATGCGCGCGAGCCGCTCGCCGGCTTCGACACTGCCCATCTGCGCCGCCTGGCGCAGCGTCGGCACGCGACGACGATCGTCGTCGGTCGCCTCGCTCTCGGGGGCGGAATCGGCGACACCCGGCACCGATGCCGCCGGCTTCGATTCGCCCGTCACGGGGAGCGGAACGAGCGCATAGAGTTCGTCGAGCGTCGCGTGGCATTGCCTCGACAGCGCACGCGCCCATCGGAGCGTTTCCACCGCCGGGTTGCGCTGCAGGGCGTTCGGGTGCAGCGGCGCTTCGTCGGCCACGACGAGATCGGTCTGCACGTCGCCTTCGGCCTGCATCTCGGCGTCGGAGTCGTCGTCGAACAGCGACGCCTCGTCGCCGGCGCCGGCGAGCGACACGCGTTCGTCGCGCCGGCCCGCGCCACTCGACTGCTGTGTCGCGGAGGGGGCTTCGCCGGTTGCGCCCGCCTGCGTCGACGCCGATGCGGCCGAGCGTTCGATCTCGTCGTTGGCCGCCGCGATCGCGGCGACGCATTCGTCGGCTGCCGCAGCGAGTTCGGCGAACGCCCGGCGTGCGGCTCCGAGCGTCGTCACCGGAAGCTGCGAGATCCGCGCGAGCTGCGTGCCGAAGCGGCGCACCGGCGCCGCACGCGGCGTCCCGCCGGCAGTCTCGAGCAGCACGTTCCAGGTGTCGTGCAGACCGTCGATCGCGCGCGACGACAGGATCGGCGCATCGGCGAGCGCGATCAGGCCGGGTCGCAGCGTGAGCATCAGCCCGGCGAGGTTGCCGCTGTCGACGCTCGACACGTACATCGGGCGCAGCGGCTGCAGCGTGCGCGTGTCGTACCAGTTGTAGAAGTGGCCCTGGAAGCGCTCGAGCGAAGCCAGGGTCCCCAGCGTCTTCGCCGTGCGCTCGATCAGCCCGCCGCCCGTCAGGTAGCCGAAGTCGAAGGCGGCGAGGTTCGATGCGAGCGCGAAGCCGATGTTCGTCGGCGACGTGCGGTGTGCGATGCGCTCCACCGGCGCTTCCTGGTAGTTGTCGGGCGCCAGCCAGTGGTTCTCCGCGTCGACGAATTCGTCGAAGTACGCCCAGGTTCGCCGCGCGAGCATGCGTACGAAGCGGGCCTGCTCGGCGTCGAGCGGACGCAGCCGAGCGGCGAGCGGGCGGCTGAGCCACCACGCGATCGCCGGCGACAGGAACCAGGCGGCGAGCAGCGGCGCCGCGTACCACAGCGCCATCGGGTGCGTCGTCGCGATCCACGCGGCGGCGAGTGCGGCGACGACCGGCGCCGAGAGCATCGCGGAGAAGGTGCGCTGCAGATCGACCGCGGCGTTCGCGTTCTCGCCGCTGCGGGCCCGGTCTTCGACGATCTCCGACGGGCGCCACTCGAGCAGCTTGCGGCGCGTGACGAGGATGCGCCATTGCGCTCGCGCGACGGCGTCGAGATGCACGCGTGCCTCGTACGGCAGGCAAGCCGCCTGGAACGATGCCTGCTTCAGCCCGCGCCATGCGGCCGACGCGACGAGCAGCCAGTGGCGCGCGAGCGGCGTTCCCTCGCCGCGACGGAACAGCCCGAGACCGAACTCGACGAGGACGGGTACGAAGAACACGCCGAGCATCGCCAGCGTCCACGGCAACGACACCGCGGGCAGCGCCCATGCGGCGAGCAGCACGAGCACGATCGCCGGCGCGACGAGGCTGCGGCGCAGGTTGTCGAGAATCTTCCAGCGCGACAGCGTGTTCAGCGGATTGCGCGCATCGACGCCGTCCGGCGTCGGCACGCGAGGCAGCATCCAGCTCGCCACCTGCCAGTCGCCGCGGATCCACCGGTGCCGGCGCGCGATGTCGTCCAGATAGCGCCACGGCTGCGACTCGTACAGGACGACGTCGTTGACGAGGCCGCTGCGCGCGTAGCAGCCCTCGAGGAGGTCGTGGCTGAGGATGCGGTTCTCCGGGAATACGCCGGCCAGCGCGCGCTCGAAGGACTCGACCTCGTAGATCCCCTTGCCGATGAACGAGCCCTGCCCGAACAGGTCCTGGTAGACGTCGGAGACCGCGCGCGTGTACGGATCGATGCCCGGGTCGCCGGCGAACAGGCCGGCGAAGCGCGAGCGATTCGCACCCGGCAGGCTCACGCCGACCCGCGGCTGAAGGATCGCGTGCCCGGCGCGCACGATGGGGGCACGCCCACGGCGCGGACGTGCGAAGCGCGGCCGGTTCAGCGGATGCGCCATCGTTCCGACGAGTTCGCGCGCCGCGTCGTGCGGCAGCTCGGTGTCGGTGTCCAGCGTGATCACGTAGCGGACGTCGTGCAGCACGCCGTGCTCGCCCACGATGCGCGAGAACGCCTCGACGGCCTGCTCGTCGTCGGGCCAGCGCAGCAGCCGGTTCAGGTCGGCCAGTTTGCCGCGCTTGCGCTCGTGCCCCATCCAGATCCGCTCGATCGGGTTCCAGCGCCGCGGTCGATGGAACAGGAAGAAGCGATCCCGGCCACGCTCGGCTGCGCCGTCGCCGTCGCCGTGGGCGCCGGGGTCGGTCGCGTAGCGCAGGTTCAGCGCCTCGACGCCGCGCGCCGCCGCCTCGAGCAGTGCGTCGTCCTCGGGCCGGTGCTCGATCTCCGAATCGGTGAAGTCGGTGAGCAGCGCGAAGAACAGCTCGGCGTCGCGGTTCGCCAGCGCGCGCACCTCGAGCCCGTCGATCAGGGCCTCGATGGCCGCGGGATTCGTCAGCATCGACGGAACGACGACGAGCGTGCGGCAATCGGGCGATATCCCGCGTGCGAAGTCCATCCGCTGCAACGGCTGCGGGGCGACGAGCAGCGTCGCGGCGCGGTTCACCAGCGAAATCGCGAGCTGGCTGGTCGCGATGGCCAGCAGCACGACGAGCGCGGCGATGCCCCACGGCGAATCCAGATCGAGCGGCAGGGCGAGCGCGAAGGTGAGCGCGAGCGTGATGGCGACGATCGAGCCGAGGTACGGCAGCAGCCGCAGCCGGCCCGCACGCGCGCGGATGTGCGCGACCCACGACAGCCGCGCGCCGATCGTGCGTTCGAGCGCCGGACGGCCGGCGTCGACCAGGTGATAGCCGACATGCCACGCCGGCTCGCCGGCCTCGCGCGCGGCGGCGGCGGCGATCTCCACCGCCTTGCGCGCCACCTCCAGCTCGCTGCGCGGACTGCGACGAGCGAGTTCCTCGACCGCGTGCCGATAGCGGTCGCGGGTGGCGAAATCCATGCGCGTGTAGACGCCCGCCGGATCCTGCGCGAGCGCGCGCTCCACGAGGCTCATCTCCTCGACGAACGCCCGCCAGTCGAGGGCAGCCAGTTCGCGCAGGCTGCCGATGCTGTTGCTGACCAGCACCTCGTCGGCGGCCTGTCGCCGGTTCTCGCGACGCACCTGCTGCTCGATCGTCAGTCCGGCTTCGGCCAGGTGCTGTTCGACCCACGTGAGCGGCAGTGCGAGCGAGGGACTGCGCCCCTGCAGCCGCCGCACGAGTTCGGCGACGAAGGCGCTGCCCAGCGGCGGATCGGAGCGCGCCATGTCGGCGACGACGACGATGACGTTCTTCGGGTCCCGCTCGGCCGTCTCGATCATCGTATCGGCCCAGCGGTCGGCGAGATCGCGTTCGCGGTGGCCGCGCTCGATGCGCAGCGCCGCCCCGGCGAGCTTCTCGATGAGCGCAAGGCGCAGCATGATCGGAATCGCCCACAGCTCGCCCAGGCGCAGCGGCTCTACCGTCTGGTACGACTCGACGAAGCGTCTCAGGCTCTCCATGTCGACGCGCCCATCGGCGCGAGAAATGCTCTCGATCGCCAGGTCATAGACGCGCGGCAGCCCCGCCGATGCGCCTTCGAGCAGTCTCGGCAGTTCCCGGCTGTAGCTCGCCGGCAAGTGCTGCCGCGCGATCCGGATGTGCTCCTCGATCAGGTAGAAGTTGTCGAGCAGCCACTCGCCGGCCGGCGTCGTGCGCCGCGACTCGGCCACCGTCGCGCACAGCTGCTGCCAGATCGAGACGAGGACCGCTTCGTTGTTGGCCAGCCGTTGCAGCAGGTCGTTCCCTCCGCGTCCGGCGACGAGCTTGTGCTGGCGCGCCAGGCGCAGCCCGTGCTGCGCCATCTGGTCGGCGGTGTAGATTTCGGCCGTTTCCGACGGCTCGTCGCTCTCGATCGGCGCCGAGCGGATCGTCGTGACCCACGGCGCCCACGCGGGAAGATGCCAGAGGGAACTGCTGCGGGAAGGCTTCAAGGGCGGACCTCGTTCGTTCGCTCGAACGCGTCGCCGGCATCGTGCAAGCGGCATGCGTGCGGCGGCCGGTGCGAACGATTCTGCCCCGCACGCAGCGCGGGCTCGCCAATAGCCGCCTCGCCGGCCGGTCCTGAAAACGAAACGACCGCCCGTGGGCGGTCGTTGCGGGACGAAAGCGGCGCCTCGCGGCGCGGCCCTCGTCGAAGCGGCGTCGTGCGGCGCCGCGTCGCGAAGCGGCGCCTCTCGGCGCCGCGGGCGATTACAGCGGGCGGATCGCCGACGCCTGCAGGCCTTTCGGGCCCTGCTTGACGGCGAATTCGACGCGCTGCTGTTCCTGCAGCGTCTTGAATCCGCTTCCCTGGATCTCGGAGAAGTGCGCGAAGAGATCCGCGCTGCCGTCATCGGGGGCGATGAAG
>DASWVL010000425.1:0-6158 GCA_036406255.1 Zeimonas sp. | reverse complement strand
GGCGAAGTCGGCGCAGCAGAAGCTCGAACAGGAGTTCAGCAAGCGCGACAAGGAGCTGCAGGACATGGGCGCGCGGCTCAAGGCGCTCGGCGAGCGGCTCGAGCGCGACTCCTCCGTGATGAGCGATGCCGACCGCCTGCGTCGGCAGCGCGAGTTCTCCGACCTGGAGAAAGACTTCCAGCGTCGGCAGCGCGAGTTCCGCGAAGACCTGAACCAGCGCCGCAACGAGGAGCTTGCACAGGTCATCGACAAGGCCAATCGCGTGATCAAGCAGATCGCCGAGCAGGAGAACTACGACATCATCCTGCAGGAGGCGGTCTTCGCGGGCCCGCGGATCGACATCACCGACAAGGTGCTGCGCGCGCTCGCCAACGGCAAGCCCTGAGCAAAGGACGACGTGCGCCGGCTCGACCCGCCGCTGAGCCTCGGCGAGCTCGCGAGGCTCGGCGGCGCGACACTCGTCCGTGGAGACGCGTCGCGCCGGCTGCACTCGCTGGCCAGCCTCGAAGCCGCCGGGCCCGACGATCTTGCCTTCCTCGCATCGCCTCGCCTGGCGCGATTCGCAACGGCGACGAAGGCCGGCGCCGTCGTCGTCGCGCGGGCGCTCGCCGACCGGCTCCCGCCGCAGACGGCGCTGCTCGAGAGCGCTGATCCGCAACGCAGCTTCGCGGCGATCGCTCGGCACGCGGCGCTTCGGCTGGTGCCCCGGCCCGGGGCCGGGGTGCACGCGCAGGCTGCGATCGGCACCAACGTACGCCTGGGCCGCGACGTACACGTCGGCGCGTTCGCGACGATCGACGACGCGGCGACGATCGGCGACGGTGCGATCGTGCAGGCCGGTGCGCACGTCGGCGCCGGCACGCACGTGGGCGAGGGCACGCGCCTGCATCCGCGGGTGACGATCGAGCACGACTGCGTCGTCGGCCGGCGCTGCGAGGTGTTCGCGGGCACCGTCGTCGGTTCCGACGGCTTCGGTTTCGTCGATACCGGCCAGGGCTGGGAGAAGATCCCGCAGCTCGGACGGGTCGTCATCGGCGACGACGTCGAGATCGGCGCGAACTGCGCCATCGACCGCGGTGCGCTCGACGACACGATCATCGAGGGCGGCTGCAAGCTCGACAACCTGATCCAGGTGGCGCACAACGTGCGGGTCGGCGAACACACGGCGATCGCCGGCTGCGTGGGAATCGCCGGAAGCGCGCGCATCGGCAGGCGCTGCCGCATCGGCGGCGGCGCCGGCATCCTCGGTCATCTCGAAATCTGCGACGACGTGACGATTTCGGCGATGAGCCTGGTCACGCGCTCGATCCGCCGGCCCGGCTTCTACTCCGGCGTGTTTCCCCTGATGGACAATGCCGACTGGGAGAAGGCCGCCGCAATGGTGCGGCGCCTGCCGCAGACGCGCGCGCTGAGGCGGGCAACGACCAAGACCCACAGGACCGACGAATGACCGTGCTCGACATCCACGCGATCCTCGAACACCTGCCGCATCGCTATCCCCTGCTGCTGGTCGATCGCGTCGTCGAGCTGGAGCTCGGCAAGCGCATCGTCGCGATCAAGAACGTGACGATCAACGAACCGCATTTCCTCGGCCACTTCCCGCACTACCCGGTGATGCCGGGCGTACTGCAGATCGAGGCGCTCGCGCAGGCCGCCGGCATCCTCTCGTTCCAGACGATGGGCCGCACCTCGGACGCTCGTTCCGTGTACTACTTCGTCGGCATCGACAGCGCGCGCTTCAAGCGGCCGGTGGTGCCGGGCGACCAGCTTCGCCTGGAAGTCGAGATCGTGCGCATCGCGCGCTCCATCTGGAAATACGCGGGCAAGGCCACCGTCGACGGGCAGGTCGCCGCCGAGGCGGAGCTGATGTGCACGCTGCGCGAGATCGCGCCGGCCGAGGCGGCGCAGCCGGCGCAATGACGCGGATCCATCCGAGTGCGCTCGTCGACGCCGACGCGCAACTCGGCGACGACGTCGAGGTCGGGCCGTATTCGGTGATCGGCCCGGCGGTGCGCATCGGCGCGCGAACGCGCATCGGCGCGCACGTCGTCGTCCACTGCAACACGACGATCGGCGCCGACAATCGGATCTTCTCTTTTGCGTCGATCGGCGCCGATCCGCAGGACAAGAAATACGCCGGCGAGCAGACGTGGCTCGAGATCGGCAACGGCAACACGATCCGCGAATGCGTGACGCTGAACCGCGGCACCGTGCAGGACCGGACGGTGACGCGCATCGGCGACGACAACTGGATCATGGCCTACGTGCACGTCGCGCACGACTGCGTCGTCGGCAGCCACACGATCTTCGCCAACAGCACGAACCTCGGCGGGCACGTCGAGATCGGCGACTGGGCGATCCTCGGCGGCGCCTCGCAGGTGCATCAGTTCTGCAAGGTCGGCGCGCACGCGATGACCGGCACGGGAACGGTCGTATTGCACGACGTCCCGCCGTACGTGATGGCTTCGGGCAACACGGCGGCCGCGCACGGGATCAATGCCGAGGGACTGCGCCGGCGCGGCTTCTGCGCCGAACGCATCGAGTCGATCCGGCGCGCGTACAGGACGCTGTACCGCGGCGGGCTCACGCTGCAGCAGGCACTCGAGGCCTTGCGGACCCGGCAACTCGAACTCGCGGGTGCGAAAGGCGCCGACGCGGCCGCGGCCTGCGCAGCCGATCTCGCGCTGCTCGTGACCTTCCTCGAAGGCGTCGGTCGCGGCATCGTTCGCTGATGCCGGCACAGCCAGCGCGCCGCGAGGCGCTCGCGCTCGGAATGGTCGCGGGCGAGGCGTCCGGCGACGTGCTCGCCGCGTCGCTGCTGGCAGGCATCGCCGCGCGCGTCGACCGCCTGCACGCGGCCGGCATCGGCGGGCCATCGATGCGCAGGCACGGTTTCGACGCCTGGTGGACGATCGATGCGCTGTCGGTGAACGGCTATCTCGAGGTGCTGCGCGAGTATCCGCGATTGCGCCGCATGCGCAATGCGCTGCGCGAACGGCTGCTGCAGTGGCGTCCGAACGTATTCGTCGGCGTCGACGCCCCCGACTTCAATCTCGACCTCGAACGCGCGTTGCGCGAGCGCGGCGTTCGCGTCCTTCACTTCATCGGGCCGTCGATCTGGGCGTGGCGGCGCGAGCGCATCCGCAAGATCGCCGCCAGCGTCGACCGGATCCTGCTGCTGTTTCCGTTCGAGGAGGCGTTGTACCGCGAGGCGGGCGTCGACGCGACCTTCGTGGGGCATCCGCTCGCCGACGTCATCCCGCTCGAGGTCGACGTGGCCGGGGCGCGGCGCGTGCTCGGCCTGCCCGGCGAGTCGGCCGTCGTCGCGCTGCTGCCGGGCAGCCGGCCATCGGAGATCGAGCACCTTGCCGCGCCTTTCCTCGCGACCGCCGCCTGGCTGCACGAGCGCCGCGCCGATCTGCGCTTCGTGGTGCCGGCCGCCTCCGACGCGGCGTTCGAGCGGCTGAAGACGATCGCTGCGCAGGCGCGCCTGCCGTCGACGATGGCGTTGACGATCGTGCGCGGACGCGCGCACGATGCCCTGGCTGCCGCCGACGCCGTGCTCGTCGCCAGCGGCACGGCGACGCTGGAGGCGGCGCTCTTTCGCAAACCGATGGTCATCGCGTACCGGATGAGCGCGATCAGCTACCGGATCATGCGGCCGATGGCCCTGCTGCCGTACGTCGGCCTCCCGAACGTCCTCGCCGAGCGCTTCGTCGTGCCAGAGTTCCTGCAGAACGACGTGCAGCCATCCGCGATGGGCGAGGCGCTGCTGCGCCAACTGGAAGACGCGCCGTACCGTGCGTCGATCGTCGAGACCTTCGCGTCGTTGCACCAGACGCTGCGCCGCGGATGCGCCGCGCGCGCCGCGCAGGCGGTGCTGGAGGTGGCCGATGACCGCGCGGTCGCGTAGGCGCCCGCAGGCCGAGCTTGCGCTCGGGGCGTTCCGCGTCGACGGCCCGGTGTGCGGGGTCGACGAGGCCGGCCGCGGGCCGCTCGCCGGCCCGGTCTACGCGGCGGCGGTCGTGCTCGACCCCGCACGACCGATTCGCGGACTGCGCGATTCCAAGCAGCTCGACGCCGAGCGACGCGAAACGCTGTCGCTGCGCATCCGCGAGCGCGCCTGCGCGTGGGCGATCGCGAGCGCGAGCGTCGAGGAGATCGACTCGCTGAACATCTTGCAGGCATCGCTGCTCGCGATGCAGCGCGCGGTCGCCGCACTCGGCGTTGCGCCGGTGCTCGCGCGCGTCGACGGCGATCGTCCGCCGAAGCTCGCCTGCGCGGTGCAGGCGATCGTCGGCGGCGATGCGAGCGACCGCGCGATCTCGGCCGCGTCGATCCTCGCGAAAGTTGCGCGCGACGAAGTGATGCGCAGCCTGCACGAGCGGTTCCCGCAATACGGTTTCGACCGCAACAAGGGCTACGGCACGCCCGAGCATCTCGGGCAGCTGCTGCGGCACGGGCCGTGCAGCGAGCATCGGCGCAGCTTCGCGCCGGTGCGCGCGCTGCTGGGGCTGCCGGTGCGCCCGCCGCTGCCCGGCGAAGTGATCGCCGGACTGCGCAGGATCGACATCGCCGACGGCTGCGCCGATGACTGAGGCGGGGCCGCGCGCCATCGCTTCGGCGTCGAACGAACGTTTCCGGCGGCTGCTCGCGCTGGTCGGCTCTTCACGCGAGCGCACACGAGCCGGGGTCGTCGTGCTGGAAGGCGTGCACCTGCTGCAGGCCTGGTCGCAGCGTTTCGGGCCCGACGCCACCCCGATCGAGCTGTACGCCGCCCGGCGCGGCATCGCCGATCCGGAGATCGCGCAATGGCTCGCGCGCCACGGTGCGCGTGCGGTCGTGCTCGAGGACCGGCTGTTCGACCGGGCGAGCGGCGTCGAGCACGGCGCCGGGCTGCTGGCGATCGTCCCGCTGCCCGAAGGGCGCCTTCCGGACCGGATCGAAGACGATGCCGTCTACCTGGATCGGCTGCAGGACCCGGGCAACGTCGGCACCGTGCTGCGCAGTTGCGCCGCGGTCGGCGTCGGGCGTGTGCTCTGTGCGCCCGGAACGGCGGCGTGCTGGTCGCCCAAGGTGCTGCGCGCCGCGATGGGCGCGCATTTCCGGCTCGAGATCCACGAAGGCATCGACGCCGCCGAACTGCGGGCGCGCTGCCGCATCGCGGTCGTGGCGACCGGTGCGGCGGCTGCCGGCTCGCTCTACGACGCCGACCTGCGTGCGCCGACGCTCTGGCTGCTCGGCAACGAAGGGCAGGGGCTCGGTTCGACGCTGAAGGCGTGGCCCGATGCGCGACGCGTGTCGATTCCGCAGTCGGACGCGGTGGAATCGCTCAACGTCGGCGTCGCGGCGGCGCTGTGCCTGTACGAGCAATGGCGCCAGCGCGGCTTCGTCGGCAGCGGCGGAGCAGGCGCTACGCGAGGTCGAACTCGTGCAGCACCGTCGCGGCGATCTCCTCGATCGACTTCGTCGTCGACGATAGCCAGCGAATGCGCTCGCGACGCATCAGCGCCTCGCCCTGGCTGACCTCGTAGCGGCAGTTCTCCAGCGAGGCGTAGCGGCTTCCGGGACGCCGCTCGTTGCGGATCTCGGCAAGCCGCTCCGGCGCGATCGACAGCCCGAACAGCTTCGCCTTGTACCGGTACAGCACTTCGGGCAGCCGCCCGCGCTCGAAGTCGTCGGGGATCAGCGGGTAGTTCGCCGTGCGGATGCCATGCTGCATCGCCAGGTACAGGCTCGTCGGCGTCTTGCCGCTGCGCGAGACGCCGATCAGGATCACGTCGGCGTGGTCCAGCTCGATGTGCGTCTGCCCGTCGTCGTGCGCCAGCGTGTAGTTGATCGCCGAGATCCGCCGCTGGTACGCCTCGGTGTCGGTCGCGGTGTGCGAGCGACCGACGGTGTGCGTGGAGCGCACGCCGAACTCGCTCTCGAGCGGCTCGACGAAGGTCGCGAACAGGTCCAGGTAGCGGCAGTTCGCCATGCGCACGATGTCGTTGATGGCGGGGTCGATCAGCGTGCTGAACACGACCGGCCGGTTGCCGTCGACGAGCGCCTGCCGGTCGATGCGTTCGACGGCGAGGTGCGCCTTCTCGACCGAATCGACGAAGGGCAGGCGCACCTGGCGCAGCTTCCTCGGCTCGAACTGCGTCAGCAGCGAA
>DASWVL010000424.1:0-1805 GCA_036406255.1 Zeimonas sp. | reverse complement strand
GGACAGCGTTTCCTTCGGTCGGCAGACGCTCGAGGTGCGGCACGCGCCCGGGCACACGCCGGGGCACGTGATCTTCTTTCACGCCCCCGCGCGCCTGGCGATCGTCGGCGACGTGCTGTTCCAGGGATCGATCGGCCGCACCGATTTTCCCCGCGGCGACCAGGCGACGCTGATCGCGTCGATCACGCAGAAGCTGTGGCCGCTGGGGGACGACGTCACCTTCGTCCCGGGGCACGGGCCGATCTCGACCTTCGGCGACGAACGAGCGAGTAATCCGTTCGTCGGGGATGCGGTGCTCGGTGCGTGAACGCGCGCGGCGCGGATGCGTCGCCAGTGCGGCTCAGCCCGGGGTTCTCATTTCCGACGGTCCCGGGAGTCCTTCAGGCTCACCGCCCGGTTGAACACCGGGTGTCCGCGCCGATGATCGATTCGGTCGGCGACGAAGTATCCGTGCCGCTCGAACTGGAAAGGTGATTCGGGCTCCGCATCGGCCAGACCCGGTTCCAGCTTCGCCTGCACCACCCGCTTGGACGCCGCGTGGAGCGAGTCGAGCGGGTCGGTTCCTCCGGCACCCGGCTGCGGCTCGGTGAACAGCCGCTCGTACAGCCGCACTTCGGCGTCGACCGCCGTTCGCGCCGCGACCCAGTGCAGGTTGCCCTTCACTTTGTATGCGTCGGCTCCCGGCGTTCCCGATTTCGAATCGAGGAACGCGTTCGCGTGCACGGCGACGACGTTGCCGTCGCCGTCCTTCTCGCATCCCGTGCATTCGACGACGTATCCGTAGCGCAGCCGCACCCGATTGCCCGGATAGAGCCGGAAGAACCCCTTCGGCGGCGACTCGGCGAAGTCGTCGCGCTCGATCCACAGTTCGCGTGCGAACGGAAAGTGACGCCGCCCGAGCTCCGGGCGCTGCGGATGCACCGGCGCCTCGCAGTCCTCCTCGCGCGCCTCGGGCCAGTTGTCGATGACGAGCTTCAGCGGATCGAGCACCGCGGCCGCGCGCGGCGCCTTCGGCTCGAGGTCGTCGCGCAGCGCCTGCTCGAGCGCGCTCATCTCGATCCACGCGTCGGACTTCGTCACGCCGATGCGATCGCAGAAGAGACGAATCGACTCGGGCGTGTAGCCGCGTCGGCGCAGCCCGACGATCGTCGTCATCCGCGGATCGTCCCAGCCGTCGACGGCGCCGGTGCGCACGAGCGCCTGCAGCCTGCGCTTGCTGGTGATCGTGTATTCGAGGTTCAGCCGCGCGAACTCGATCTGCTGCGGCAGCGGCCGGGCGAAGAAGCCGCCTTCGGCGAGCCGCTCGAGCAGCCAGTCGTAGAGCGGCCGGTGGTCCTCGAACTCGAGCGTGCACAGCGAGTGCGTGATGTTCTCGAGCGCGTCCTCGATCGGATGCGCGTAGTCGTACATCGGGTAGAGGCACCACGCGTTGCCGGTGCGGTGATGCTCGGCGAAGCGGATCCGATACAGCGCCGGATCGCGCAGGTTCACGTTCGGGGACGCCATGTCGATCTTCGCGCGCAGCAGCTGCGTGCCCTCGGCGTGCCTGCCGTCGCGCATCTCGCGCAGAAGGCGCAGGTTCTCCTCCGGGGAGCGCTCGCGGTACGGCGAGGCGCGCCCGGGCTCGGTGAGCGTGCCCCGGTTCGCGCGCACCTCTTCGGCGTTCTGCGAGTCGACGTACGCGTGGCCGGCCTGCACGAGCCACTCGGCCATCTCGTAGAACCAGTCGAAATAGTCGCTGGCGAAGTACAGGTTCTCCTCGCGTTCGTCGCTCCAGTCGAAGCCGAGCCAGTGCACCGACTCGA
>DASWVL010000423.1:0-14189 GCA_036406255.1 Zeimonas sp. | reverse complement strand
GATCATCGCCTTGTACCGCTCGAGCATCGCGGGCACCTGCTCGCTCTGGTCGGGGTGGACGATGAGCACGATCTCGTAATGACGCATCGATTCTCCTGGTGCGGAGGCGAGCAGCACGCGCCGAAGACGACGACGCCGGCGGCTCCTGCCGGCCCGTTGCGCTCCGGGCAACGCCGTGGGAGCGACGGGGCGCGCTGCAAGCTTCCTTGTGGACGAAGGCCGCCGGCGTCGTGCGTCCAAGCGCCGTGCGGCAAGGAATCGGTGATTATAGCGCATGGTCCCACCCCTCGGAGGCGCCGGCGTACAGCGCCTCGAGGATCGCCCGCTCGCGGCGCTCGATCGCCTGCAGGAAGCCGCTCGCACCGCCGATCGCCCGAAACGCCTCGAAGCCGCGGACAAGGAAATCCTGCATCTGCGACAGCCCGGCCAGGCGCGCCGGTCGCGCCATCGACTTCAACAGGCGCCCGATCATCGGGTGACGCACGAGGCGGTCGAGCGACCGGCCGATCCCCTCGATCAGCGCGAGTTGGTGCTCGCGCTCGGCGCGCGATCCGGTGCGGCGGTACGCGTCGGCGTAGCGTGCGGCGGTGATGCGCATCGCGTCGTCTTCGCGCAGTTCGCGCGCGAGCGCCAGGTCGAGCCGCTCGGACAGCGCGTCCATCTCGATCGCATCGGCGATCGTCTCCAGCGCCGGGCGGGGCAGCAGCCGCACCATCATCGGCACGAGGCGCGCGAGTTCCGCATCACGACGCGAGAAATCCTTCGCCCCGTACAGATCGTCGAGGAAGAATCGAGCCGCACCCGCCGATCGCCGATCGTCGAGCAGCGCCCGGTGCGTGCGCGCGAGCCGCTGCGCCTGCCAGTGCTTGACCGCGTGCACCCACGATCGCAGCTGCGGATCGCCGGCGATCTCGCGCCGCAGCCTGGCCACCTCGGCGGTGCTGTTCTCGAGTCTGCTGCCCGGTTCCATGGCGCGACAGTGTGCCCTGTCGCCGCTGCCGGCGATACCGGCGCATTAGAGCCGACCCTCTAGCGCCGGCGCCTAGAATGTCCGGCCATGGTCACGAGGCGCCACTTCCTGAAGCTCGGCGCCGGCAGCGCCGCTCTGCTCGCCGGCTTCGGCATCGCGTCGCAGTTCATCGGTCGCCACGCGGCCGACGACCGCCGCGAGGTGCTTCGGGCGACGATCCCCGTGATGCTCGACGGCGTGCTGCCCGTCGCCGAAGCGGAACGCGCGAGCGCCGTCGAGACGATGCTGTGCGAGGTCGAGACGGCGATCGCCGGGCTCGCGCCGGCCGCCCAGGACGAGCTGCGTGCGCTCTTCCTCGCACTCGCCGCCGCTCCTTCGCGGCTGCTGCTCGCCGGACTCGGCCGCTCGTGGGTGGAGGCGGATCCCAATGAGGTCGCTGCCGTGCTTCGGAAGTGGCGCACGCATCGGCTCTCGGTGCTGCAGGCGGCCTATCAGGCGCTGCACGACCTGATCCTCGGAACCGCCTACGCCGACGAATCGCGCTGGGCCGCGATCGGCTATCCCGGGCCGCCGCCGCTGTGACGTCGCCGCACGCGCAGGAGTCGAAACGATGAGCTTTGCCGATCCGGTACGCGACGGACTGCGCCGCGGCTGGGCGGTGTACGACACGGCCGCGAGAACGCTGCCCGAGGAGGCACGGTTCGACGTGGTCGTGGTCGGCACCGGGGCCGGCGGCGGCACGAGCGCCGAGATCCTCGCGCGTGCGGGACTGCGCGTCCTGCTCGTGGAGGAAGGTCCGTTGCGCAGCTCGAGCGATTTCCGCATGCGCGAGTCCGACGCGTATCCCGAGCTGTACCAGGAATCGGCCGCGCGCCGCACCAAGGACCAGGCGATCTCGATCCTGCAGGGCCGGTGCGTCGGCGGCTCGACGACGGTGAACTGGACGTCGAGCTTCCGCACGCCGGCCGCGACGCTGGCGTTCTGGCGCGACCGATTCGGCCTGGAAGGCTTCGACGAGGCCGCGATGGCGCCGTGGTTCGAGCGCGCCGAACAACGACTTTCGGTTGCGCCGTGGGCGAGCGCGCCGAACGCGAACAACGACGTCCTGCGCCGGGGCGCCGAACGCCTGGGCTTGCGCGCGTCGACGATCCCGCGCAACGTGCGCGGCTGCCTGAACCTCGGCTACTGCGGCGTCGGCTGTCCGACGAACGCGAAGCAGTCGATGCTGGTGACGACGATCCCGTCGGCACTCGACGCAGGAGCGACGTTGTACGTACGCGCCCGCGCGGCGCGACTGCGGATCGAAGCCGGGCGCGCCGTCGCGCTCGACGTCGACTGGCTCGACGAAGCGGGCACGCGGCCGAGCGGGCGACGCACGCGCGTTCGCGCAGCGCATTTCGTGCTCGCGGCCGGCGCGATCGCCTCGCCGGCGCTGCTGATGCGATCGGGTGCGCCCGATCCGAACGCGCTGCTCGGCACGCGAACCTTCCTTCACCCCGTCGTCGTCTCGTCGGCGGTCTTCGACGAGACGATCGGCGCCTGGGCGGGCGCCCCCCAGAGCGTGTACGTCGACCACTTCCTGCAGAACGGCCCGATCGACGGGCCGATCGGCTACAAGCTGGAGACGCCGCCGATCCACCCGGTGCTGTTCGCCACGACGATGGCAGGCTTCGGCGCCGAGCACCGACAGCGCATGCTCGACTTCGCGCGCACGCAGGCGACGATCGCGCTGATGCGCGACGGCTTCCACGAACGATCGCCGGGCGGTCGCGTGGAGCTGCGCGACGACGGCTCGCCGGTGCTCGACTACCCGCTCGACGCGTTCGTGCTCGACGGTGCGCGCCGCGCGCTGCTGACGATGGCCGAGATCCAGTTCGCCGCCGGCGCGCGAACGGTGCTTGCGGGGCACGAGCAGGCCTCGCCCTGCCGCAGCTGGCGGGAGGCGCGCGAGGCGATCGGCTCGCTGCCGATGAAGCCGCTGCTGACCCGCGTGATGTCGGCGCACGTGATGGGCGGCTGCCGCCTCGGCGTCGACGACGCTGCCGGCGTCGTCGACCCCGACGGCGTGCACTGGCAGCTGCGCAATGTCTCGGTGCACGACGGGTCGATCTTCCCCACGTCGATCGGTGCGAATCCGCAGCTGTCGATCTACGGCTTCACCGGCCGGATGGCGAGCGCGCTCGCGAAGCGCCTGACCGGCCGCGCTCCGCAGGAAAGACGCGCGTGATGCGACGCCTGCTCGCGACGCTCGTCGCCCTCGTCGCAATCGGCGTCGCGGCCGTCGCGCTGTGGCTTCATCGCGACCGCGGATGGGACCCGCTCGCCGCCCTCGCCTTCGCGCTCGCGATTCCGCTGGCCTTCGACGCCTGGCTGCTCGCGGTCCAGTTCGCCATCGGCGCGTTCTTCCGGGCGCGCGAGTCGGAAGAGCGGTTCGGCTTCGCCGTCTCGCTGCGCGCCTGGGCCGCGGAGATCGCAGCGTCGCTGCGTACCTTCCTGTGGGCGCAGATCCGCTACGGCGATGCACGGCTGCCGAGCGCCGACGCCGGCGCGCGAACGCCGGTCCTGCTCGTGCACGGCTACGTCTGCAATCGCGGCATCTGGTTCCCGTTCGCACGCTGGCTGGCGGCACGCGACCATCCGGTGGACTCGGTGAATCTCGAGCCCGTGTTCGGCACGATCGACGACTACGTGCCGATCGTCGCCGAAGGCGTACGCCGCCTGCGCGAGCGAACCGGACGCGCGCGCGTCGCGATCGTCGCGCACAGCATGGGCGGCGTCGCGACGCGGGCCTACCTCGCACGGGAAGGCGCCGAATCGGTGTGCGCCGTCGTCACGCTCGGTTCGCCGCATTCGGGAACGTGGCTCGCACGATGGGGGCACGGCATCAACGTCGGGCAGATGCGCCCGGGCTGCGACTGGCTGTGCGCCCTCGAGAAGCGGGAGACGCCGGCAACGGGGGCGCTCTTCACGACGGTCTGGTCGCCGCACGACAACATCGTGATGCCGCAGAAGGCCGCGCAGGGCCTGCCCGGCGCGGCGTCGGTCGCGGTGCCGGGGCGCGGACACGTGCAGCTCGCCTACGACGGGCAGGTCTGGCGGATCGCCGCCGAAGCAATCGACGCTCGCTGCGGCTGACCCGGTCAGAAGTGGATGCCGCGCATCAGCTGTTGCAGCGCGGCCTGGTCGGGCGTCGCCTTCGGTTGCGCGTCGCCGGAAGACGGACTCGACTCGGGAAACATCCGGAACGACGTGTTCATCACGATCTGCGCGACTTTCGGCATCACCGCATGCAGCACCTCGCCTGCGATGCCCAGCCGCGTCGCGATGCGTACCGGCCGGTCGACGATCGCCTGCGTCACCAGGTCGGCGGCCTCCTCGGGCGTCAGCGTGGGTGCGTTCCGGTACAGGCCGGTGGGGGCGATCATCGGCGTGCGCACCAGGGGCATCGCGACCGACGTGAACGTGACGCCGACATCGGCGAATTCGCTGGCCGCGCAGCGAGTCCACGCATCGAGCGCGGCCTTCGAAGCCACGTAGCCCGAGAAGCGCGGAGCGTTCGTCAGGACGCCGATCGAGCTGATGTTCACGACGTGGCCGCTGCGCCGCTCGATCATCGACGGCAGCAGCCCCATCGTGAGCCGCACCGCGCCGAAATAGTTCAGCTGCATCAGCCGCTCGAGATCGTGAAAGCGCCCGAAGGTGCTCTCGATGCCGCGCCGGATCGAGCGGCCCGCATTGTTGACGAGCACGTCGACCTGGCCGTAGGTCTGCAGCAGCCAGTGCACGAAGCGCTCGCAGTCGGCCGCGTCGCTCAGGTCGCAGGCGAAGGTGACGAGCTCGTGGCCGTCGGCCTCCACGACGCGCCGCGCCGCTTCGAGCTTCGCGGGATCGCGCGCGCAGACGATCGTGGTGGCGCCGGCCGCCGCCACGCGGCGCGCGCTCGCCAGTCCGATTCCCGAAGAGCCGCCCGTGATCAGGACCACCTTGCCGCCGACCTGGCCGCGCAGCGTACGGTCGATCGCCAGCTCGGGGTCGAGATGGCGTTCCCAGTAGTCCCACAGCACCCACGCGTAGTCTTCGAGCCGCGGGCAGACGATGCCCGAGCCCTCGAGCGCAGCGAGCGCCTCGCGCGCGTCGAACCGGGTCGGATAGTTGACGAACTGCAGGATGTCGGGCGGCAGGCCGAGGTCGTGCATCACCGCGTCGCGGATGCGGCGCACCGGCGCGAGCGCGAGCGCGCCGCGTCGCACGCTTCTCGGAATCAGCCCGATCAGCGCGGCGTTCACGCGGAGGGACATCTGCGGTGCATGCGCTGCCTTGGCAAAGGTGTTCAGCACGTCGCCGACGCGCATCGGATGCGGATCGACCAGGTGGAAGCATCGTCCGTCGAGACCGCGCGCGTGAGCGATGTGATCCATGGCGGCGACGACGAAGTCGACCGGGACGATGTTGATGCGGCCGCCCTCGATGCCGACCATCGGCATCCACTGGGGCACCAGCCGGCGCAGCTTCTGCAGCGACTTGAAGAAGTACATCGGCCCGTCGACCTTGTCCGTCTCGCCGGTGTGCGAGTCGCCGACGACCATCCCGGGGCGGTAGATGCGGAACGGAACGCGCGCCTCCTGCCGCACGATGCCTTCGGAGTCGTGCTTGGTCGCGAAGTACGGATGCTCGAGCCCGTCGGCTTCCTCGAACATGTCCTCGCGGAACACGCCGTCGTACAGCCCGGCCGCAGCGATCGACGAGACGTGATGCAGGCAGCCGGCGCCGACCTCGTTGGCGAAGGCGACGACGCGGCGCGTGCCCTCGACGTTCACGTCGATCTGCCGCTGCGCGTCGGCGGTCAGATCGTAGACCGCGGCCAGGTGGAAGAAGTGGCGGATCCGTCCGTGAAGCGCGCGGCGTTTCTCCTCGGGGATGCCCAACCCCTCGCGCGTGAGGTCGCCTTCGACCGCGATCAGGCGCGAGCGGTCGACGCGCCAGAACGCATGGAGCGGATCGAGCCGCTCGGCCGATGCATCGCGCGCGAGGAAATGAACGATTGCCCCGCGGCGCGCGAGCAGGCGCCGCACGAGGCGGCGGCCGATGAAGCCGGTGGCTCCGGTGACGAAGTATTCCAAGGGCGTTCTCTCCCGCTGCGCGAGCGATCATTGCATTGCGAGCCGTCGCCCGGCAAGCACAGTGCGCTTTAGTGCGCCTCCTCTAGCGAAGCCGCCGTAGACTGCATGCGGGCGGACCCGTGTCGGGACCGGCAGGGAGAGTTCAGATGGCGAAGAAGCTGAAGGCGCTGGCCGAAGGGAAGGAAGGCAAGGCCGACCTGAACCAGTTGACGAAGACGATCCGCGATTCGGCGCAGCAGATCTGGCTCGCCGGCCTGGGCGCGTTCTCGAAGGCGCAGGACGAAGGCGGCCGGGTGTTCGAGACGCTCGTGAAGGAAGGACTGAACCTCCAGCGGCGCACGCGCGCGGTCACCGAGGAGCGCATCGGCTCGGTCGGCGAGAAGATGACGCGTGCGGCGGGCGACCTGTCGAAGCAGGCGACACAATCGTGGGACCGCCTCGAGCAGGTGTTCGAGGACCGCGTCTCGCGCGCGCTCACGCGGCTCGGCGTACCCACCAGCCGCGAGATCGGCGAACTGGTCGCGCGCGTCGAGGCGCTGAACGAAACGGTCGGATCCCTGATGGGGGGCCGCGGCAAGCCGGCGGCGCGCAAGCCCGGCGCGGCGAAGAAGCGCAGCGCGCGCACGAGCGCGGCGTCCGGCGGCACGAAGTCGGCTGCCCGGGCGGCGAAGGCGCCGACCCGCCGCGCGCGCACCGCGGCGAAATCGGCCGACGGCAAGGCCACTGCCTGATGCACGACCGCCCGCGGGCGCCGATCGATGCCGGTTGAGCGCAACGACTCGAAGCGCCCGGCGGGCGCCGCAGCCCCGCAGCGCGGCCGCATCGGGCTCGCCCTGGCCGGCGGGGGATTTCTCGCCGCCGCGTGGGAGCTGGGCGCGCTGTGCGCGCTGAGCGAAGCGATCGACGGATTCGACCCGACGAGGCTCGACGCATACGTCGGGGTGAGCGCCGGGTCGTTCATCGCCTCGGGCCTGGTCAACGGCGTCTCGCCGCACCGCATGGTGCAGCTCTTCGTCGAAGGCGACAGCGCCGGCGAGACGCTGGAGCCGTCCCGGCTGCTGCGCCCCGCCCTCGAGGAATGGCGCAAGGCGCTGGCAGTGCTTCCGCGCGGCATCCGGCGCGCGACGAACTGCCTCCGGGAAGCGGGCGGCCGCGGCCCGCGGGCGGCGCTGTGGCAGGCGCTCGACGAGCTGTTGCGGGTGATCCCCGACGGGCTCGTCGACGGCAAGCCCGCCGAACGCGAACTCGCGCGACTTTTCGCCGAGGCGCCGCGGACCAACGACTTCCGACGCACACGCGCGCCGCTGCGCATCGTCGCCACCGACATCGACTCCGGCATGCCGGTCGCGTTCGGCTCGGAAGGGCACGACCACGTTCCGATTTCCCGCGCGGTCGTCGCCTCGAGCGCGGTGCCGGGGCTCTTTCCGCCGGTGCGCATCGGTTCGCGCCGCTACGTCGACGGAGCGTTGAACAAGACGCTGCACGCGTCGCTCGCACTCGACGCCGGTGCCGGGCTCGTCGTCTGCCTGAACCCGCTCGTTCCCTTCGACGGCTCACGCGCCGGAGCCAGGCGCGTGTCGCGCTCCGGCATGGGTGCGGTGCTCGCGCAGACGATGCGCGCGACGATCCGATCGCGCATGAGCGTCGGACTCGAGAAATACCGCGTCACCCACCCGGGCGCCGACATCGTCCTGTTCGAGCCGCGCCGCGACGACGCCGAGATCTTCTTCGCGAACATCTTCAGCGTCGCCAGCCGCCGGCACCTGTGCGAACACGCCTACCGGACGACACGAACCGACCTGCTCGAGCGGCGCGTCGAGCTTGCCCCGGTGCTGCGGCGTCACGGCCTGTCGATCGACGAGGCGGTGCTGCGCGCGAGCACGCCGCGCCTCGTGCGCGAGCCGGCACCCGATCGCGCGCGCTCGTTCGACACGCGGGCGAGCATCACATTGCGGCGCCTGTCGCGCACGCTGTACGAACTGGATCGCTCGCTGGCGATCGCCCGCGCCGCTGCCGCGCAATGAGGCGCAAACCCCCGCGGCGTACGCGCGAGCGGATCCTCGAGACCTCGCTGAGACTCTTCAACGAGCTTGGCGAGCCGAACGCCACCACGACGGCGATCGCCGGCGCGCTCGAGATCAGCCCGGGGAACCTCTACTACCACTTCCGCAACAAGGACGAGATCGTCGACGCGCTGTTCGACGACTTCCAGCGCGAGATCGATCCGCTGCTCGATTCGCCGCTCGCCGGCACGGCGCAGATCGAGGACGCATGGCTGTTCCTGCACCTGCTGTTCGAGGCGATCTGGCGCTACCGCTTCGTCTACCGCGACCTGAACGACCTGCTGTCGCGCAATCGACGCGTCGAGAGGCGCTTTCACCGCATCGTCGAACGCAAGACGCTCGCCGCACTCGCGCTGTGCCGCTCGCTGGTCTCGCACGGCGACGCCGGGGCGACTGACGAGGAAATCGAGTCGCTGGCGACCAACATGGTCGTCGTCACGACCTGGTGGCTTTCCTTCGAGTACGTTCGGAATGTGCGTCGACCCGGCAACGCGGAGCTGCCGTCCGCGTCGATGGCGCGGGGCGCCTATCAGGTGCTGTCGCTGATTGCGCCCTGGCTCGACGAAGAGGGACGATCGCTGTTCCGCCGGCTTGCGGGCGAATACCTTCGATGAGGGAAACGACGATGGCGAAATGGGTGGACTTCCCGCACGCGAATGCGCGCTACGAGTACACGCCGGCGACGTTGAAGAAGCGGTGGTCGCGGCTGCACCGCGGCGACTGCGAGCCGTTCCCGACGAACGATGCGGTCGTCGCGGCGTGGATCGACTTTCACGCGGGGCGCTTCGGCGAAGCGATCGAACGAGGGCTCGCGGCAGGGCCGGACGGCACCTGCGTGGCGAACAAGGCCGCGTGCGTCTACGCCGAATACCTCGAGCCGTCGGCCACGCGCAAGGCGAAGCTCTTCCAGGAGGCGGGCGCGCGCGCCGAGGCGCAGCAGGCGCGCGCGCCGAAGAACTGCAACGCGTTCTACCTGTATGCGTTCGCGATCGGCCGCTACTCGCAGGGGATCTCGGTGGCGAAGGCGCTCGCGCAGGGCCTGGGCGGCAAGGTGCGCGATGCGCTCACGCGCACGATCGCGCTCCAGCCGAAGCACGCGGATGCGCATATCGCGCTCGGCACCTTCCACGCCGAAGTGGTCGACAAGGTGGGCGCGATGATCGCCGGCGTCACCTACGGCGCGAAGCGCGAGGAGGCGTTCCGGCTGTTCCGCCGGGCGATCGAGCTGAATCCCGACTCGGCGATCGCCCGGATCGAGTTCGCCAACGCGCTGGCGATGCTCGACGGGAAGAAGGCGCTGAAGGAGGCCGAGGCACTGTACGCGCAGGCCGCGCAATGCGAGGCGTTCGACGCGATGGAGCGGCTCGACGTAGAGGCTGCGCGCGAGGAGCTGGAATGAACCTGCACTCGATGCTCGCGCGGCGCGCCGACGAGGGGCGGCCGCTTCGAATCGGCCTGCTCGGTGCCGGCAAGTTCGGCTCGATGTACCTGTCGCAGGTGCGGCGTTCGCCGGGAATGCATCTGGTCGCGGTGGCCGACCTTGCGCCGGCTCGCGCGCGCGAAGCGCTCCTGCGTGTCGGATGGGAGGCCGAACGGCTGTCGGCGAACGACTTCGGGCAGGCGGTGCGCGACGGATCGACCTTCGTGCTCGACGACCCGATGGCACTCATCTGCGCCGCCGAAGTCGACATCGTCATCGACGCCACCGGTGATCCGGCGTCGGGCATCGCGCACGCCCTCGCCTGTTGCGCAAACGGCAAGCACGTCGTCATGGTGAACGTCGAGGCCGACGCGCTCGCCGGCCCGCTGCTCGCGCGCCGCGCGCGCGAGGCGGGCGTCGTCTATTCGCTCGCCTACGGCGACCAGCCGGCGCTGATCTGCGAGATGGTCGACTGGGCGCGGACGGCGGGCTTCGAGGTGGTCGGTGCAGGCAAGGGAACGAAGTACCTGCCCGAGTATCACGCATCGACTCCCGACACGGTGTGGACGCACTACGGGATCGACGAAGACGATGCGCGTGCCGGCGGGATGAATGCGCAGATGTTCAACTCGTTCCTCGACGGGACGAAGTCGGCGATCGAGATGGCCGCGGTGGCGAACGCCACCGGCCTGGCGGCGCCGCTCGACGGACTTTCGTTCCCGCCGTGCGGCGTCGACGATCTGGCACAGCGCATGTGCCCGCGGGCCGACGGCGGCGCGCTCGAGCGGCGCGGGCAGGTCGAGGTTATCTCGAGTGTCGAGCGCGACGGTCGCCCGGTGTTTCGCGACCTGCGCTGGGGGGTCTGGGCGAGCTTCGCCGCCGACTCCGACTACGTGCGGCGCTGCTTTCGCGAATACGGCCTCGTCACCGACCGCAGCGGCAACTACAGCGCGATGTACAAGCCCTTCCACCTGATCGGACTCGAGCTGGGCATCACGGTGGCATCGATCGGCCTGCGCGGCGAGGCGACCGGCGCGCCGGGCGGCTGGCAGGCCGACGTGGTGGCGACCGCCAAGCGTGCGCTGAAGGCGGGCGAGTGTCTCGACGGCGAAGGCGGGTACACGGTGTACGGACGGTTGATGCCGGCGGACGCTTCGCGTTCGATCGGCGGACTTCCGCTCGGGCTGGCACGCGGCGTCGCGCTCGTGCGCGACGTCGCCGCGGGCGAGGCGCTGCGCTGGGACGACGTGCGTTTCGACGCGAACGATGCGGCCGTGCGGGTGCGACGCGAGATGGAAGCGGCGTTCCTCCGCTGACGTCGGCCGGCGCGCTCAGCTTTCGTTGTACTGCTGGCACTCGTAGAAGATCCGTGCCGTGCAGCGCCGGCAGATCTCCGGGTCGAGACGCGAGAAGATGTCGGCGATGGCGACGTGCTTCGCGTCGTAGATGCGGTCCTCGCCGATTCCGGCGATCGCCTCGCCGCGCTCGAGGAACGCGCGTACCTGCGTGCGCAGTCCGTACAGGTAGAGCGCGCCGCCCGCCTCGCGGCGTCGGCGGGCCTCTGCCTCGAGCAGGTCGACGCCGGCCACGTCGACGAAGTTCACGTTGCGCATCAGCAGGAGCAGGTGCTTCTGCTCGCCGGCGATCTCGCGCAAGGTCTCGAAGTGCGACTCGACGTGCGAGACCGCTCCGAAATAGATCGATCCCTCGATGCTCAGGAGCTTCGCCTGCGGGCATTCGCGCCGGGTCGAATCGACGGCGACGAAGGGTCGCTCGGGCGTCAGCGGATCGGGCACCTGGCTGCGAATCGTCGGGCGCGAAGTGCGGTTCAGGTACACGACGAGCGACATCGCGGTGCCGATCAGAACCGCCACTTCCAGGCGCATCAGCAGCGTCGCGACCAGCGTCGTGAGAAGCACGACGCCCTCTGGCCGGCTGATGCGCAGCGTCGCCCGGATGCGCTCGACGTCGACCAGCGACAGCGCTGCCAGCAACAGCACGCCCGCCACCGCGGGCTCGGGCAGCCACGCAACCCAGTGCGCGAACAGCAGCACGATCACGGCGAGGAACATGCCGGCGAACAGCGCCGACATCGGCGTGACGGCCCCCGCCTCGAGGTTCGGACCCGAGCGGTTCGCCGACGCGCCGACCGGGAACGCGGAGAAGAAACCGGCCGCGAGGTTCGCGAGCCCCTGTCCGACGAACTCCTGGTTGCCGTCGATCCGCTGCCCGGTGCGCAGCGCAAGCGCGCGGGCGATCGACACCGATTGCGTCAGCGAGACGATGGCGACCGCCACCGCCACGCCGCTCAGTTCACGCATCCCCTCGATGCCGAGATGCGGCAGCGCGAACGGCGGCAGCGTGCGCGGTACCGCGTCGAGCATCGGAACGGCGATGCCGAAAGCGAAGCGCAGTGCGTGCGCGATCGCGGTGCCGGCGAGCATCGCGACGACGACGCTCGGCCAGCGCGGGCGCCAGCGGCGCACGACGAGTCCGACGACGACGGTGACCACCGCCACGGCGATCACTTCCGGCCGCCAGCGGTCGGGATGCGCGAGCGCCGATTGCAGCACCTCGGAGACCGGCGCCCGTGCGGGAACCGGCGCACCGGTGAGCGGCCCGACCTGGCTGACGAGGATCAGCAACCCGGCGCCCGCGGTGAAGCCGACGATCACCGGTTGCGAGATGAAGTTCACCAGCAGCCCCAGGCGCAGCGCGCCGAGCACCAGCATGCACGCGCCGGTGAGCACCGCGAGCGTCGCTGCCAGCCGCACGTATTCGTCGGAGGCAGGCACCGCGAGCGGCGCGAGCGCGGCGAAGGTCATCAGCGACAGCGCATTCGTCGGTCCGGTGACCGTGTGCAGCGAAGAGCCGAACAGCGCCGCGACGATCGTCGGCACGATCGCGGCGTACAGGCCGTGCTCGGGCGGCAGGCCGGCGAGCGTCGCGAAAGCGAGCGCCTGCGGCAGCACGAGGAACGCGCCGACCAGCCCGGCGAGCGCGTCGGCGCGCAGGCTGGTGCTGCCGACGCGCGGCCACCAGCGAAGCGCGGGCAACGCGCGCAGCGCGAGGGGCCGCGGGATCATTCTGCGTTGCGGTCGCCGATGCGCGCGGCGAGCCGTTGCGCGAGCCGGCCGTGCCGTTCCGTGCGCGTGAGCGCCGCGGCTTCGACGGCATCGGACTCGGCCCACATCGCGAGGCGATTGCGCGCGCGAGTTATGCCGGTGTAGACGAGTTCGCGTGTGTTCAGCGCGTGCCCGTGCGGCGCGAGCACGAGTGCCACCGATTCGAACTCCGAACCCTGCGACTTGTGGACCGTCATCGCCCACGCATCCTCGCACGCAGGCATCTGCGCGACGGGGAACAGGCGCGGCGCACCCGCGTCGGCGAACGCGACGACGAGATCGCTGCCCGCATCGTCGTCGGCGCCGGGTCCGGGGACGCAGACGCCGACGTCGCCGTTGAACAGCCCGAGTGTCGGGCGATTCGCCGTCACGAGTACGAGACGCCCGGCGTACCACGGCGCGAATGTCGACGGCCGCGCCCCCGAGCGCCCTGCATGGCGACGCACGGCAGCCGCGATTCGATGATTCAGCGCGACACTGCCGAGCGGTCCCCGGCGCAGCGCCGTCAGCACACGGTGCCGCTCGCAGGCGGCGAGCACCAGCGCCGGCGAGGCGCGCGCGTCGATCGCCTCGCGCACTTCGGCCCACGCCGCCAGCGCGTCGTCGACGATTGCCGCGGGATCGGGCCGGCGCAGCGCGATTGCCTCGGGCCATCGGAACGGCGCCGGTCCGCAGCGCGCGCCCTCTCGCGCGAGCAGCGACGCGTCGCGAACCTGCACCGCGAGTTCGACGATATGGGCGGCGTCCTTCTGCCGGTGGTTGCGCTCCAGCTCGACCATCGCGTCGCCGGCGCTCGCGCACAGGTCGGCGAACACCGCTCCCGCCTCGACCGATGCCAGCTGGTCCCGATCGCCCGCCAGCACGAGCCGCACGTTCGGACCGGCGGCCGAGACGAGCGCCGCGGCGATTTCGATGTCGAGCATCGACGCTTCGTCGACGAGGACGAGGTCGTAGTCGAGCGACGGCGGCTGGTCCCACGCGGGCGCTGCGACGGCGCCGCCCGCGCGCCGGCCGAGCAGCCGGTGCACGGTCATTCCCGCCTCGGGCAGCCGCGCGCGCAGCTCACCCGACGGATCGAGGCGGGCCAGTTGATCGGACAGCGACTGGCCGAGGCGCGCCGAAGCCTTGCCGGTGGGAGCGGCGAAGGCGACGCGCGCATCGGGCGCGAGCCGGGCGAACGCGACGAGCAAGCGCGCAAGCGTCGTCGTCTTGCCCGTGCCCGGCCCTCCGGACAGCAGCGTGAGCCGGTGCCCCAGCGCACGCAGCAGCGCACGTCGCTGCGCATCGTCGGCCTCGGCGGGTGCGAACAGCGAATCGACGACGCCCGCGACGGCGCTGGGCTCGCCGAGCGGGGCTGGCACGTCCAGCTCGGCGACCCGCTCGGCGAGGCGCTGCTCGGCGCGCCACAATCGTTGCAGGTAGAGCGCATCGTCGTCGAGGACGAGAGGCGCCTCGCGCACGTTCCCGGCGACGTCGACGGCCGGGCTCGAG
>DASWVL010000422.1:0-10971 GCA_036406255.1 Zeimonas sp. | reverse complement strand
CGACCGATCGCGCCGTAGCCGACGAGGCCGACGGCGAGGCGGCTGGCCTGGGACTCGGACACGGGTTCAGGTCTCCGGTGGGTCGGCGCGTCGTGCGAAGACGGCACTGCAGTCAGCCGCCCAGGTACGCGCGCAGGACTTCGCGATTGTCGAGCAGCGCCGCGGCGGTGTCGCACGCGACGATGCGGCCCGTCTCGAGCACGTACGCGCGATCGGCCACCGACAGCGCGTTGTAGACGTTCTGCTCGACGAGCAGGATCGTCACGCCGTGCGTGCGAAGCTCGGCGACGGTCTGCATCACTTCCTGGCTGAGCAGCGGACTCAACCCCAGGCTCGGTTCGTCGAGCAGCAGCAGCGACGGCTCCGAGACGAGCGCGCGTCCGATGGCGAGCATCTGCTGCTCGCCGCCGGACAGCGATCCGGCGCGCTGCCGGTAGCGTTCGCGCAGCCGCGGAAACAGCTCGAGCACGCGCTGCTCGGTCTCGCGCGACTCGGCGACGCTGCGCAGATAGCCGCCGACCAGCAGGTTCTCTGCGACCGACAGATCGGGGAAGATGCGGCGTCCTTCGGGTGCGAGCGCCATGCCGCGGCGGGTGCGCTGCGCCGCCGACAGCCGCGTCACGTCCTCCCCGTCGAATCGGACGCTGCCGCGTTGCACGGCGACGTTGCCGGCGATCGCCATCAGCGTCGACGTCTTGCCGGCGCCATTGGGCCCGAGCAGCGCGGTGATCTCGCCGGCCTGCGCGGACAGGTCGATGTCGTGCACCGCCTGCACCAGGCCGTAGCCGCAACCGAAGCCTTCAAGCACAAGCAACGGCGTCGCCTCCCAGGTAGGCGCTGCGCACGTCGCCGCGCGCCATCACGTCGCGCGGCACGCCTTGCGCGAGCATCGATCCGTTGTGCAGCACCAGCAGGCGGCTCGCGATGCGCGTGACCTCACCCAGATTGTGTTCGACCAGCACGATCGTGCGCCCGTCGGCGTTCAACTCGACGATCAGGTCGGCGAGCTTGCGCGCCTCGGTGTAGTTCAGCCCGGCGAGCGGTTCGTCGAGCAGCAGCAGCTTCGGGTCGAGCGCCAGCGCGCGTGCGACCTGCATGCGCTTGAGGTAGCCGAGCGGAACGCTGCGCGCCGACTTGTGCGCGGCGTCGACGATGCCCAGTCGCTCGAGCAGCCGCATCGCGTGCTCGCTCGCATCGCGCGTATCGACCGAGACGAGCGAGCGCCAGGGCCGAAGCGTCCGGCTTCGCCCCGCGGCGATCAGGACGTTCTCGAGCAGCGTCATGTCGCGAAACGGACGCACGACCTGGTGCGTCAGCACGAATCCGAGCTGCGCTCGCCGGTGGATCGGCGTGCGCGTAACGTCCCGGCCCTCGAAGCGGACGACGCCGGTGTCCGGCGCCAGCACGCCGGTGAGCAGCCGCAACAGCGTCGTCTTCCCCGCGCCGTTCGGGCCGATCAGGCCGAGCAGCTCGCCGCGGGCGACGAGGAGGCTGACGTCGTCGACGGCGCGCACGCCGCCGAACGCGATCGACAGTTGCTCCGCGGCGAGCATCGTCATGCGAGCCTGCGTCCCGAAGCGCGGCGATACAGGCCGGCGAGGCCTTCGGGGGAGAAACGCATCACCGCGAGCAGCAGCCCGCCGTAGACGAGCAGCTTGTAGTCGTTGATGAAGCGGAACAGCTCGGGCATCACGGTGAGCAGCACCGCACCGAGCACGACGCCGAGCGTCGAGCCGATGCCGCCGACGACGACCATCGCGAGGATCGTGATCGACTGCACGAAATTGAACGCGTCGGGAACGATCAGCTGCGTCATGTGTGCGTAGATCGCGCCGGCCAGCCCGGCCGATGCGGTGCCGAGCAGGAAGGCGGTCGTCTTGTAGCCGGCGACGTCGATGCCGATCGTGCGGGCCGCGTCCTCGTCCTGCGCGACCGCATCGAACGCGCGCCCCATCCAGCTGCGCCGCACGTGCAGGCTGAGCAGGACGAGCGCGACGGCGGCGCCGATCGCCAGCCACGCGTAGCCTGTCTTGTCGAGCGGCGACGGTATCTTCGAGATTCCCATCTCGGCGCCGAGCCACGACTGCTTGCGCACGACGCCGAGGAACAGGAATCCGACGCCCATCGTGACGATGGCGAGGAAGTCGTCGCGCACGCGCAGCGCCGCGAAGCCGACGGCGATGCCGAAGACGCCGGCGACGACGATGCCGACGAGGATCGAGACGACGAACGGCACGCCGGCCACCGAGCACAGCGCCGCCGCGTAGGCGCCGAGCCCGTAGAAGGCCGCATGCCCGAGGCTCACCTGGCCGCAGAAGCCGCTGATAAGGTTCAGCCCGAGCGCGAGCACGACGTTCAGTGCCGCGAAGGTTGCTACCGAGACGTAGTAGTCCACTGCAGTGCGTTCAGCGGGCTTTCAATGGGCCGCGCCGAGCAGGCCCTTCGGCCGGACCATCAGCACGACGATGAGGAACAGGAACGCCATCGCGTCGCGATCGAGGAGCTTGTCGAGGAACACCGAGCCGAAGCTCTCGACGACGCCGAGCGCGAGACTCGCCACGAGCGTGCCGGGCACGTTGCCGAGTCCGCCGAGCACGATGATGGCCAGCCCCTTGTAGCTGATGACGCTGCCCATCGAAGGCTCGACGAGGTTGTTCAGCAGCCCGACGAGCACGCCCGCGATGCCGGCGAGCGCCGACGCGACGAAGAAGTTCAGGTACCGGACTCTCTTCACGCTGACGCCGAAATTCTGTGCGATCACCGGATCGGAGACGGTCGCCCGCCACGCGACGCCGGTGCGCGTGCGCGCGACGAACAGCGCGAACGCGGACAGCAGGACGACCGCGGCCACGACCATCCAGGCCTGCACGACGTTCAGCGTCACGCCCGCGAACGACAGCGGCGTCGTGAACCACGGGTTGTTCTCGAACGACAGGCCGTAGGGCCCGAAGATCAGGCGAAAGCCGTCCTCCATGCCGATCAGCACGCCGATCGACGCGATGAGCGGAACGAAGGGCGGCTGGTCGAGGATCGGTTCGTAGACGAGACGGTAGATCAGCGGACCGAGCATGCCGGCCGCCAGCGCCGCGACGACGAAGGCGAGCGGAAGGCTCTCGGTGCGATTGGCGACCAGCAACCCGACGTAGGCGCCGAACGTGAACACCGTGGCCTGCGCGATGTGCAGGATGCGCAGCAGCCCGTAGACCAGCGTGAGGCCGAGGGCCATCAGCGCGTACATGCAGCCCCACGCGAGGCCGATGACGAGCAGTTCGACGTAGAACATCCGGGGCCGGTCCGCGGACCGTCACTTCGTCGGCGCGGCGAGCAGCACGGGATCGTCGATGGTCGCGAAGTGGTGGAACTTCCCGTCGCGGATCACCTGGATCTGCCCTGCCTTGTTGACTTCGCCCAGTTCGTTGAAGGTGAGCCGGCCGACCGCGGTCGGAAGGTCCTTCGTGGCGGCCAGCGCATCGCGCAGCTTCGCCGTGTCGTCGGGGCCGGCCTTGGCGAGCGCCGCGGCGACGACCGCGATCGCCGAATGCGTGCTCGCCGCGACCATGTCCGCGCCGACCTTGTACTTCGCCTCGTAGTCGTCGATGAACTTGCGCATCTCGGGCAGCTTGCTGTCGCGATCGAGCGACGTGGTGATGATCACGCCCTCGGCGGCGTTCTTCGCGATCGAGATGAAGTTGTGCGTGTCGAAGCCCTCGGTGCCGACGATGTCGGCCTTGACGCCGCCGGCGCGCAGTTGCGCGACCAGCGGGCCGCCGTTGAAGAAGTAGCCCGAGATGTAGAGCACCTCCGGATCGTCGCGCTTGACGCTGGCGACGATCGAACCGAACTGCCGGTCGCCCATCGCGTAGTTGTATTCGCTGACGATGTCGAGGCCGAACTTGCCGGCCACTTCCTTGAAGCCGGACGACAGCGCCTGGCCGAAATCGTTGTTCAGCGAGATGAGCGTGACGCGCTTCTTCTTCAGCAGGTCGCCGATGACCTTCGCCGCGGCCTTGCCCTGCACCTCGCCCATGAACGACGTGCGGAAGACGTAGTCGCCCGCGCGCGTGATGTCGGGGTGGATCGCATAGCCCGCGACGTACGGGATCTTCGCTTCCTGGAAGACGCCTGCGGCGGCGCGCGTCGGCCCGGAGTAGCTGCCCGAGACGACGATCTTCAGCCCGTCGCCGATGAACTTGTTCGCCAGCGGCACCGCCTGGTCGGGCTTCGCCTGGTCGTCGACGACGACCAGCTCCAGCGGCCGGCCGTTGACGCCGCCCGCCGCGTTGACCTGCTCGACGGCCAGCTGCGCACCGTTCAGCGACGACTTTCCGTCCGAGGCGGCGAAGCCGGTGAGCGGCGCGTGGAAACCGATTCGGATCGGCTGCTGCTGGGCGAGCACGGGCGCGGCGAGCAGCGCACTCGCGAGCGTAGCCCCGGCGAGGAACTTCAGGTTCATCGGGATTCTCCGGCAGTGGAAGAGGACAGGAGACGGCCGTCGCGCACGACGACGCGTCCCCGGACGAGCACGGTATCGACCTGATTGACACCGAAGCGATTGATGGCCAGCCCGTGCGACGGCACCGACCAGATCAGCACGTCGGCGCGCTTGCCGACCTCGAGGCTGCCGCGATCGTGCGAGAGGTCGAGCGCGCACGCCGCGTTCAGCGTGCACATGTTCCAGATCTGCGCGTACCCGAGCCGATACAGGCGCGACGCGAGCTGCATCACCGTCTGCATAGACGGCGTCGGACAGCTGCCCGGGTTGTAGTCGGTGGACAGCGCCACCGTCGCGCCCGATTCGATCACGCGTCGCGCCTGCAGCGGCATGAACGGCTTCTCGGCGTCGCCGAGCCGCGCACCTTCGAAGCGCGGCGTCATCTCGCACATGTGCAGCGTGACGCCGGGCAGCAGCGTGGCGACAGTGCCGGCCGCCGCCATCGCGCGCAGCCCGTCGTCGCTCGCGTAATCCAGGTGGTCGGCGGCCGAGGCGCGCAGCCGGGCGGCGAGCAGTGCGCCGCGTGCGTCGCCGTTCTGGTCGGCGTGCACGCGGATTCGCATTCCCAGCGCGCGCGCCGCTTCGCCCACCGCGAGACACTCGTCGAAGTCGAAGAACAGCGGGTCGCACGAGACGTCGCAGTACGCGGCGAGCGGCGCGGCGTCGGGCAGTGCCGCCAGCACTTCGCCGATGTAGTCGGCGCGCCGCGACTCGTAGCCGTCGGGCAGCACGTGCAGCGGCAGATAGGTGGGAACGACGTCGACCGCATGGCGCAGTCCGGCGGTCAGGCGCAGCAGCCGCAGTTCGTTCTCGCGATCGAGCCCGTATCCGGTCTTTGCCTCGAGCGTGGTCGTCCCGTGCAGCAGCATCGCGTCGAGATCGACGCGCGCGCGCGCGAGCAGTTCGTCGTCGGACGCCTCGCGCGTCCTGCGCACGGTGTAGCGGATGCCGCCGTCGAGCCGCACGTCGCCGCGCTGCGTGACCTTCGCGTCGTACTCCTCGTGGCGCGAGCCGCCGTGCAGCAGATGCGAGTGCGGGTCGACGAACGCGGGCGAGACGAGGCGCCCGCTCGCGTCGATCACCGTCGGCGCCTCGTACTGCGCGAGGATCGAGTCGGTGGCGCCGACGGCATCGATGCGTCCGTCGACGATCGCCAGCGCGCCGTCGGCGACGAGTTGCACGTGATCGAGCGCCGCCCCGCGCAGCCCTTCCCGCGGACCGGCACAAGTGAGCAGTTCCGCCGCGTGGACGATCAGCAGATTCGCATTGCGCTTTGCCATCGTGCGGAACGATAATCCGCCTGATGGCAAAATTGCAAGCGCCAAAACGAACCGACAGCGCGTCGCGCCGCACGACGGCGCGGCGAAGCGCGCGCGAGGCCGTGGGCGAAGCCGGCGAGCGCCTTCCGGTACGTGCCGTGCAGCGTGCCTTCGACCTGCTCGCGCAGATCGGGATCCGTCCCGAGGGCGCGACACTGTCCGAACTCGCGCGCGGGACCGCGCTGCCGGTCAGTACCGCCGCGCGGCTGGTCGCGAGTCTCGAGCACACCGGCTTCGTCGAACGCGATGCGGAGGGCCGCTACCGTAGCGGCGCACGGCTGCTGCAGGTCGGGCTTTCCGCCTTGCGCGGCTCGTCGCTCTACGAGCTGTCGGAGCCGTTCCTGCGCGGGCTCAGCGAGGCGAGCGGCGAGACGGCGAATCTGGCCATTCCGGTCGACGAGCATCACGCGATCTACCTGCGCCAGGTGATCAGTCCGAAATCGATCCATCACGCGACCTGGGTCGGCCGCAGCCTGCCGCTCGACTGCACGGCGGTGGGCGGCGCCCTGCGCGGTCTCGCCGAAACCGCCGGCTACGTCGCGATGCGCGATACGCTCGAACGAGACGTGACCGCGGTCGCCGCACCCGTGCGCGACGCCGGCGGCCGGGTCGTCGGCGCGCTCAGCATCACCGGTCCGTCGTTCCGCATCTCCGACGACGATCTCGCCCGCTTCGGGCGCCTGGTCGCCGACGCCGCGAGGCGCGCATCGATGCAGCTCGGCGCTCCGTTCACCTTCCCCTCCCACGGTCTGCCCCGAGCAGGAGATTCGAGATGAACGCGCCCCGCCCGAACCCGAACGCCGAGGTCGACGACGAGCAGGTCGAACGCTTCCAGGCCGACGGCGTCGTCGTGCTGCGCGGGGTCTTCCGCGACTGGATCGACACGCTGCGCGACGGCGTGCAGCGCAACATCGCCGAGCCGGGCCCGTTCGAGCGAACCTACCGTCCCGACGACGGCTCGGCCCCGTTCTTCCAGGACTTCTGCAACTGGCAGCGCATCGCCGAGTTCCGCCGCTTCGTGCTCGAGTCGCCGGCTGCGGCGATCGCCGCGCGGCTGATGCGCGCGCGCCGCGTGCGTTTCTTCCACGACCACGTGCTGGTGAAGCAGCCGGGCACGAGCACGGTGACGCCGTGGCACCAGGACCAGCCGTACTACTGCGTGGACGGTCAACAGAACGTGAGCTTCTGGACGCCGCTCGACCCCGTCTCGCGCGACGTCGTGATGGAGTGCGTTGCCGGCTCGCACCGCTGGGGCCGGCAGTTCCGCCCGACCCGCTTCGACAACACGCCGCTCTATGCAACGGATTCGTTCGAGCCGCTTCCCGACATCGAGGCGCAACGCGGCGAGCTGGACATCGTTGCCAGCGCGATGGAGCCGGGCGACGCGATCGCCTTCACGTTCCGCACGCTGCACGGCGCGCCGGCGAACTCCTCGCAGCGGTCGCGGCGCGTGTTCTCGTCACGCTGGGTCGGCGACGACGCGGTGTTCGCCGATCGCGGCGGGCGAACCTCCCCGCCGTTCCCCGGTCTGGCACTGAGGCACGGCGATCCGCTGGATGCGCCCGAGTTCCCGGTCGTCTTCGACGCGCAGAGGCCGCGCTGACGCGGCGACCGGACGCCGGCGGGCGTTCGCGTTGCTGTTGCAGGGGAGTTCACGCCCCCCGCGGGCAACCGTGTGCAAACGGACCTGCCGATGGCATACACCCACACGATCGGCAATCGCAGCTACCGCTTCGACGACCTGAAGTCGTTGATGGCGAAGGCGACACCGCTGCGCTCGGGCGACCGGCTCGCGGGCATCGCCGCACGATCGGACGAGGAGCGGATGGCGGCGCGCTTCGCGCTCGCCGAACTGCCGCTGTCGACGTTCCTCGACGAAGCGCTGATCCCGTACGAGGACGACGAGGTGACGCGGCTGATCGTCGATACGCACGACGGCGACGCGTTCGCCCCGGTGCGCCATCGGACGGTCGGCGACTTTCGCGACTGGCTGTTGTCGGAGGCCGCGGACGAGACCTCGCTCGCCGCGCTCGCACCGGGCCTCACGCCGGAGATGGCGGCGGCGGTCAGCAAGCTGATGCGCAACCAGGACCTGATCCTCGTCGCGCGAAAGTGCCGCGTCGTGACCCGTTTCCGCGACACGATCGGCCTGCCCGGTCGGCTCTCGGTTCGACTGCAGCCGAACCATCCGGTCGACGACGTGCGCGGCATCGCCGCGTCGATGCTCGACGGGCTGCTGTACGGCTGCGGTGACGCGGTCATCGGCATCAACCCGTCGGGCGACGGCCTACCGGCGCTGACATCGCTGGTCGGCCTGATCGCCGACGTCATCGACCGCCACCAGATCCCGACGCAGGGCTGCGTGCTGACGCACGTGACGAACACGCTGCGGATGATCGAGGCCGGTGCGCCGGTCGACCTGGTGTTCCAGTCGGTGGCCGGCACCGAGAAAGCCAACGCCTCCTTCGGCGTCGATCTCGCGCTGCTGCGCGAGGCGCACGACGCCGCTCGGTCGCTGAAGCGCGGCACGATCGGCGACAACGTCATGTACTTCGAAACCGGCCAGGGCTCGGCGCTGTCGGCCGATGCACACCACGGCGTCGACCAGCAGACCTGCGAAGCACGCGCCTACGCGGTCGCCCGCGCGTTCGCACCGCTGCTCGTGAACACCGTGGTCGGCTTCATCGGCCCCGAATACCTGTACGACGGCAAGCAGATCGTGCGAGCCGGCCTCGAGGATCACTTCTGCGGCAAGCTGCTCGGGCTGCCGCTGGGCTGCGACGTCTGCCACACGAACCACGCCGAAGCCGACTTCGACGACATGGACACGCTGCTGACGCTGCTCGGGACCGCCGGCGTCACCTACGTGATGGGCGTGCCGGGCGCGGACGACGTGATGCTGAACTACCAGAGCACGTCGTTCCACGACGCGCTGTACCTGCGCGAACTGCTCGGGCTGCGGCGTGCGCCCGAGTTCGAAGCGTGGCTCGAGCGAATCGGCGCCGCCGATTCCGCGGGACGGTTGCTGCCCGTCGCCGCGGGGCATCGCCTGCTGGGCGGCATCGCTTCGATCCCAGCGGCAGGAGACGTGCAGTGAGCGACATCGTTCGGAACGACCCCTGGACGGAGTTGCGGCGACACACCGCCGCGCGTATCGCCCTCGGCCGATGCGGCGCCAGCCTGCCGAGCGCCGAGGTGCTGCGCCTGGGCCTTGCCCACGCGCAGGCGCGCGACGCGGTCCACGTGGCATTCGACGTCGACGCCGTTCGAGCGCAGTTCGCCGCACAAGGCTTCGACGTGCTCGTCGTCCGCAGCGCCGCGCCCGATCGCACGACCTACCTGCAGCGGCCCGACCTCGGCCGGCGGTTGTCCGACGGCGATCGAACCACCCTCGATGGAGCTGCGGGCGAAGGCTGCGACGTACTGTGCGTCGTCGGCGACGGGCTGTCGGCGCCGGCGGTGCATCGCCACGCAGTCGCGCTGCTGCTCGCGCTGCGCATGCGCTTCGAGGTGCTCGGACTGCGGATCGGGCCGGTCGTGCTCGCGCACCAGGCACGCGTGGCGCTCGGCGACGAGATCGGTGAACGGCTTCGCGCCGGGCTCGTCGTCGTCCTCGTCGGCGAGCGCCCGGGGCTCTCGTCGCCCGACAGCCTCGGCGCCTACCTGACGTGGCGACCCCGTGTCGGTCGGACCGACGCCGAGCGCAATTGCGTATCGAATATCCGCCCCGAAGGGCTGGCCCCCGCAGAAGCGGCGCGACGCATCGCGTGGCTCGTCGACGCGGCGCGTCGGCTCGAGGCGACCGGTGTCCGGCTCAAGGACGGCAGCGACGCGACCGGCGAGATCGGAACGGCGGGAAAGGAAGGCTGAAGGCGAAAGCCTGACGCAGGAGCCTGGAGAGAGCCCGGATCGGGCGAGCCGCGCGGGCAGCACGTGCGATACTGTATATCGATACAGTATCACGCGGTAACCGTGCTCCCACGCTACGCCGAACTGCACTGCGTCTCGAACTTCTCGTTCCTGCGCGGCGCCTCGCATCCCGAAGAGCTGGTCGAGCGCGCACAGGCGCTCGGCTATGCAGCGCTGGCAATCACCGACGAATGCTCGCTTGCCGGAGTCGTGCGCGCGCATCTGCGCGCCCGTGAAACCGGCCTGCCGCTCGTCGTCGGCGCGGAATTCTCGCTGCGCGACGCCTTCGGCGACGACGCGCGGGTCGTACTGCTCGCCACGACGCGAAACGGCTACGGCAACCTGTCGGAGCTGATCACGCGCGCGCGGATGCGCGCCGACAAGGGCACGTACCGGCTGCTCGCCGAAGATCTCGACGAAGGCGTCGACGACTGCCTGGCGCTGCTCGTGCCCTCGCCCGCCGTCGCCGTCGACGGCCCGCAGGCCGAGCGCGCCGCCGACTGCCTGCGGCGCCAGGCGCGCTTCCTGCGCGAGCGTTTCGACGGACGCTGCTGGCTCGGCGTTACGCTGCTCGTGCGCGGCCACGACGCCGCGCTGCTCGAGGCCACCCGGCGCATCGCCGAAGCGGTCGGCCTGCCGCGCGTAGCCGCCGGCGACGTGCTGTGCCACCTGCGCTCGCGCAAGGCGCTGCAGGACACGCTCACCGCGATCCGGCGGAACACGCCGCTGAAGTCGCTCGGCTATGCGCTCGCATCGAACGCCGAGCAGCATCTGCGAAGCCGCCTGCGCCTGGCGCGACTGTACCCGCGCGAACTGCTCGACGAAACGCTCGAGGTCGCGGGGCGCTGCCGCTTCTCGCTCGACGAGCTGCGCTACGAATACCCGGAGGAGATCGTGCCGCCCGGGCACACGCCGACGAGCTGGCTGCGCACGCTCGCCTTCGAGGGCCTGCCCGCACGCTACCCCGGCGGCACGCCGACGAAGGTGCTCGAGCAGGTCGAACGCGAGCTCGCGCTGATCGCCGAGCTGAAGTACGAGCCGTATTTCCTCACCGTCGCCGACATCGTGCGCTTCGCGCGCAGTCGCGGCATCCTGTGCCAGGGGCGAGGCTCGGCGGCGAACTCGGCGGTCTGCTACTGCCTGGGCATCACCGAGGTCGACCCGGCGCGCGCGAGCGTGCTCTTCGAGCGCTTCATCAGCCGCGAGCGCAACGAGCCGCCCGACATCGACGTCGACTTCGAGCACCAGCGC
>DASWVL010000421.1:0-1613 GCA_036406255.1 Zeimonas sp. | reverse complement strand
TCGACGACGCCGATGTTCGCGAAGCGAAAGCCCAGTCCGTAGCGCGTCGCGCGGTCGATGTCCTCGGCACTCGCCACGCCCTGCTCGATCATGCGCGCCGCCTCGTTCATGATCAGCGACTGCAGCCGGGGCACGATGTATCCCGGAGCGGCGGCGCAGACGACCGGCACCTTGCCGATCGACTCGAGCAGCGCCTGCAGCGATCTCGTCGCCTCGGGAACGGTCGCCTCGTGCGGGCTCAGCTCGACGAGCGGAACGACGTGTGCCGGATTGAGCCAGTGCGCATTCAGGAAGCGCTGTGGACGCTCGACGAACGCGGCGAGCTGCGTCACGAGGAAGGTCGACGTGGTCGACGCGATGACCGCGCCGGCTCGTGCGTGCACGCCGGCGAAGGCGAGGGCCTCGCGCTTGGCGTCGATCACCTCGGGCACGCCTTCGAAGACGAAGTCGGCGCGGGCGAGCGCATCGGATGCGCCGTCGCGTCCGACGAAGCGCACGCGGCGCAGCACCTGGGGGCGCAGCGCGTCGTCGAAGGCGCCCCAGTCGGCCATCGCGCGCAGCGACGCGTCGATCTCGGCGAGCGCTTCGGCGCGCAGCGCCTCGACGGCTTCGCGGGCGCGCGGCTTGACGTCGACGAGGCGCACCTCGTGCCCGGCGTAGGCGAAGGCGGTCGCGATGCCTCGACCCATGCGCCCGGCGCCGAGGGCGACGATCACGTCGCTGCGCCGGGTCGACGCATTCACGCGTCGACTCCGTTGCGCAGCAGTTCGCGCATCGCCGCCGCATCGAGCGACGCGAGCCCGAGCGCGCCGAGCGTGCGCGGGCCGCGGTCGAGCGGCTCGCCGAGCAGCGCCGAGGCGATCGACAGCAACCCGCGCGCGACCGGGCAGGGGGCGCCGGCCCAGTCGGCCACCGAGACGAGGAACGCGAGCCCGCAGGCGACGTCCTCGCGCATGTAGCGGTGGCTGCGCAGGTCGATGTGTTCGCGCCAGTCGCCGCTGTCGACCAGCTTGTCGTGCGCGTTGCCGTACATCCAGCGGTCGTTCTCGTAGTGGTCCGACAGCGGGAAATGCGGCGCCGGGTAGCCGAGCTTCTCGCGCAGCGCGATGCGTTCGGCGTCGAGCGCATCGGTGACGCGCCGGATCGACGGCTGCGTGCCTTCGGCGTGGATGTCCCAGCGCTCGAAATGCTCGAGCGGGCCGGCGTTCATCAGGATGAGCGGCGGGTGGATGATCGGCCCCGCGTTCATCAGCGCCGCCGACAACGCGTCCTCGACCGCCTCGATCGCCGGATAGGCGCGCGCGATCGTCGCGAGCGCATGTTCGCTGTCGATCGCCGGGAAGACGCCGGTGGGCAGGCGCGTCGCACGCGTCGTGATCGCGACTTCGTTCGGCCCGTGCTTGCGCGTCAGGTACGGCAGCGTCCCGGTCTCGGCGAACGCGACCCGCGCGCGGCTGCCGGTCTCGCGCACGGCGCGCGCCATCGCGAAGGAGCCGAAGGTGCCGGGCGGCAGGTAGACGACCTGGCCGTCGCGCAGGTGCGGCGCGATCGTTCGTGCGAGGTCGTCCTGCGCGAAGGCGGGGCAGGGCGCGAGCACCAGCTCGGCGTCGTGC
>DASWVL010000420.1:0-7790 GCA_036406255.1 Zeimonas sp. | reverse complement strand
GGTGAGGTTCACCGGAAAACGGCGCACGAGCACGTTGTAGTTCTGCACGGCGTCGATGTAGCGCTTGCGCGCGACGGTGATCCGGTTCTCGGTTCCCTCGAGTTGCGCCTGCAGGTCGCGGAAGTTCTGGTCGGACTTCAGTTGCGGATAGTTCTCGGCCACGACGAGCAGCCGCGACAACGCGCTCGTGAGGTTGCCCTGCGCCTGCTCGAACTGCCGCAGCGAGCCCGGGTCGTCCGGATTGACCTGCACCTGTCCGACGCGCGAACGCGCCTCGGTGACGCCGAGCAGGACGTCGCGCTCCTGTTGCGCGAACCCCTTCACCGTCTCGACCAGGTTCGGAATCAGGTCGGCGCGTCGCTGGTACTGGTTGATCACTTCGGACCACGCGGACTTGGTCGTCTCGTCGGCCGACTGGATCTCGTTGTAGCCGCAGCCGGAGAGGCCGATCGCCAGCGCAAGCGCGCCAAGCACCTGCAGGATTCGCCGCATGCGTGTCCCCTTTCGAGTGGGCGGAAAGGCAGTCTACCGAAGGCGCCGCACGCGGCGGCCAGATCCTGAAAGCCGCGGTCTCATCGGCCCGGACGAGACGGCGCGCCCGGCCGCAGCGCGGCGAACTCGCGGCGGAACTTCGCCAGCTTCGGCGAGATCACCGCGGAGCAGTAGCCCTGGTGCGGATTGCGCTCGTAGTAGCGCTGATGGTAGCCCTCGGCGGGGAACCATTCGGTGAAGGGAACGACTTCGGTGACGATCGGCGCGTCGAACACCGCTGTGCCGCCGTGGCCTTCGCCGCTCTCGAGCCTCGCGATCGTGTCGAGCGCCTCGCGCCGCTGCGCCTCGTCGAGCACGAAGACCGCCGACCGGTACTGGGTGCCGACGTCGTGTCCCTGCCGGTTGAGCGTAGTCGGGTCGTGGATGCCGAAGAAGACGGCGAGCAGATCCCGATAGCTCACCTGGCGCGGGTCGAACTCGACACGAACCGCTTCGGCGTGTCCGGTGTCACCGCTGCACACCGCTTCATAGCTCGGATTACGCACCGTGCCACCGGTGTAGCCCGATTCCACCGAGAGCACCCCTCGCACCTCGAGGAATGCCGGCTCCAGGCACCAGAAGCACCCTCCGGCGAAGATCGCCACCTGGCGCTCCCCCGCCTCGTTTGTTTCCCTGCTCGTCTGCATCAGTTGCGTCACTCGCTTACCCGTGGAATGCGAACGACCCGAGGACCAGTCCCCAGACGCTCGTCACGACGATCATCGCGGCCCCGGAGCCGATCAGGAATTCTCCGCTTTCCTCGTCGCCGACGTCGAGCAGGATGCGCGCGCCCACGAGCAGCAGGTAACCGGACCAGGCGAGCGCGAACGGGCTGAGCGCGGCGACGGGAACGGCCGCGGACGCGAGCGATGCGAACCACACCGGCGCGAGACCGAAGAACGCCAGGTTCAGGCTTCGCGTGAAATCGCGACGCCCTTTGCAGCCGGGGGCGAACAGCGTGAACGCCACCGCCATCGCGAGCACGGCTCCGAGCCACGTCGCGAAGAAGATCGGTGCGGTGATCGCTCCGATCGGCGCGTCGACGCGTTCGGCATCGACGTTGAAACTTCCGGTGCCGATCTGCAGGGCGAAGGCACAGGCCAGCGCGAGCGGCAGCGCGAGGCGGAAGATCAGGCGGCCGGGCGCCAGCGGTGCGTCGCGCAGGTGTTTCCAGACCGCGTCCGGCCAGAACAGGACGAGCAACAGGCCCTTCATCGCGTCCTCTCGTTCGGGGGTCATCGACACCCGATTCGCGAGGCAAAACGCAAGTTGCGTGCCCAGGGAACGCGCACCGCAGCGCAGTTGCGTGCCCAGGGAACGCGCACCGCAGCGCGCGAGCGCGCTTCCGCGCGAGTACGGACCCGGCGGCAGCGCGCCCTCCCCGCCTCAGGCCGACTGCCGCGTCGCGCGCTCGCCGTCCGAATGGTCCGGCCGTGCCCCCGCGACCGCTCGACGGCGCGGCGCCTCCAGCGCCTTGCGCGCCGCTTCCTCGCGCGCCCGCTGCATCGTGGTGTGCAATTGCAGCGCACCGTTGTGGTATTGCACCGGCCAGCCGATGCCGCGGAAATCGTACTCGGCCGCCGCGCGCAGCGTGAAGTACGGGTCGGCGAGATGCGGGCGGGCGAGCGCGACGAGGTCCGCACGCCCGGAGATCAGCAGCGTGTTCACCTGGTCGGCGGTCGTGATCGCGCCCACCGCCATCGTCGCGATGCCCGTCTCCAGCCGAACCTGCTCGGCGAAGCTCGCCTGGTACATGCGCCCGTACACGGGGCGCGACGCCGGGTCGGTCTGGCCGGTGGATACGTCGATGAGGTCACAGCCGGCCGCCTTCATCGCACGCGCGATCTCCACCGTATCGGCGCCCGTGGTGCCTCCCGGGATCCAGTCGGTGGCCGAGACGCGCACGCTCAGCGGCTTTCTGCCCGGCCAGACCGCGCGCACGGCTTCGAGCACTTCGAGCGGAAATCGCATGCGCGCGGCGAGGTCGCCGCCGTAGGCATCGGTTCGACGGTTCGTGACCGGCGACAGGAAGCTCGCGAGCAGGTAGCCGTGCGCCATGTGCAACTCGAGCATGTCGTAATCGGCGCGATCGGCGAGGATCGCCGAACGGCAGAACTGCTCGACGACGAGGTCCATGTCGGCGCGCGTCATCTCGCGCGGCACCTGGTTCACCCCTTCGCGGTACGGGATCGGCGACGGCGACAGCAACGGCCAGTTCGGGTGGGCGGCGTCCTCCGGCAGCGGCCAGTCCATCTGCTCCCAGCCGAGCTGGGTGGAACCCTTGCGGCCGGCATGGCCGATCTGCATGCACAGCTTCGTGTCGGTGTTCGCGTGCACGAAATCGGCGATGCGCCGGAACGCGTCGGCCTGCTCGTCATTCCACAGTCCGGTGCACCCCGGCGTGATGCGCCCTTCCGGCGACACGCAGGTCATCTCGACGAAGACGAGGCCCGCGCCGCCCAGTGCACGCGAGCCGTAGTGCACGAGATGCCAGTCACCGGGCATGCCGTCGACGGCGGAGTACTGCGCCATCGGCGAGACGACGACCCGGTTCTGCACCCACATCTCGCGCAGCCGGAACGGTGCGAACATCGGCGGAGCGCCGAGCCACGTGGGACGCGCTTCGTCCGCAGGCTGCGAAGCGGAGACGTCGCCGGCCGCGCGACGCGCGGCGCCATTGCCGCGGGCCGCTGCGTTGCCGCGCGTCGCTCCGTTTCCGGCCCGCGCCGGCTCGAGCGGAATGCCGAGCGCCTCGGCCTGCTGCCGGTTCCACCATTCGGTGGCTCGCTCGACGAGCGACGGATCGCGCAAGCGCAGGTTCTCGTAGGTGATCTGCTTGCTGCGCGTGAGCAGCGAAACGACGAACTGCATCGGCTGCATGTGGAAGAACCGGCGCACGTTCTCGAACCACACGAGCGAGACGTTCGCGGAGTGCTGGATGCGGCCGACCTCGTCGCGACGCGCTGCCTCGTAGGCGGCCAATGCGCGGTCCATCGCCTGCGCGAGCGCCTCGCCTCGCATCGATTCGTCCAGATGCGCGACCAGCGCATCGTGCAGCGCGATCGCGTCCTCGAGCGCGAGCTTGGTTCCGGAGCCGATCGTGAAGTGCGCGGTATGCGCGGCGTCGCCCATCAGCACGAACTGCGTGTTGCCCTCGCGATGGCGCCAGGTGCCGCACGAGATCGTCGGGAACTGACGCCAGAACGAGCGGTTGGCGAGCACGCGCGCGCCTTTCAGGTCGTCGGCGAACAGGCGTTCGACGAGCGCGACCGTGGCGGCTTCGTCCTGCACGCCCAGCCCGGAGGCGAGAAAGGCCTCGTCGGTCGTCTCGATGACGATCGTCGATTCGCCCGGACGGTACTGGTAGGCGTGCATGTTCCAGATGCCGCCGCGTTCGTCCTCGCGAAAACTGTAGTAGAAGCCGGGCAGCGACATCTTCGCGCCGAGCCAGACGAAGCGGTTCGTGCGCTGGTCGACCGAGGGCGCGAACTCGTCCTTCCACGCCTCGCGAACCGCACTGTTGATGCCGTCGGCGGCGATCACCAGGTCGGCGCCCCGGTGCGTGTGCACGCCGGGATCTTCCGTCTGGTAGCGAACGTCGATGTCCAGCTCGGCGCAGCGCCTCTGCAGGATCTGCAGCAGCGCCAGACGCCCGATGCCCGAGAAGCCGTGCCCCGACGACTTCATCACGTTGCCCTTGTACTGGACGTGGATGTCGTCCCAGTACGCGAAGTTCGCGGCGATCTCGCGATGCGTCGGCTCGTCGGCGGCGAGCAGGTTGCCGAGCGTCTCGTCCGACAGCACGATGCCGAAGCCGAAAGTGTCGTCGGGACGATTGCGCTCGACGACGTCGATGCGCGCGTCGGGGAAAGACTTCTTCAGCAGGATCGCGGAGTACAGGCCGGCGGGTCCGCCGCCGATCACGTCGATTCGCATGGGGTCTCCACCTGTGCGGGGCGCGCGACTGCGCGCTTTCGTGAACCACGCGCGGTTGCGCGCCATTTGCTTCAAGTTTAAAGTAATTTTCCGTCGATGCAACAGGAGACCTTCGAATGCACAAGACCGTCCTGCAGCCCGCGGGCTGGACCAAGCCCCGCGGCTACGCGAACGGCATCGCCGCGCGCGGAACCGTCGTCTCCGTTGCCGGACAGGTCGGCTGGAACGAGCGCTGCGAATTCGAGACCGACGATTTCGTCGGACAGGTCCGTCAGGCGCTCGCCAACGTGCGCGCCGTGCTCGCCGAAGCGGGCGGTGGCCCCGAGCACATCGTGCGGATGAACTGGTACATGACCGACCGCAACGACTACCTCGCAGGCGGCAAGGCGCTCGGCGCGGCGTACAAGGAGTTCATGACCGATGCGGACGGCGCGGTGCACTACCCCGCGATGACGGCCGTGCAGGTCGTCGCGCTGATGGAAGCGCGCGCGAAGATCGAGATCGAGGTGACGGCGGTGGTGCCGATCGCAATGTAGGCGCAGGCAGGAGCCTGCCGGCGCACAGGAGTTGCGCGCCCCGATCGGGAATGCCGCACAACGCGGCATTTCCGGCTGCAAAATTGGCTCTCTGAGGAGATTCGCCGCATTTCGCAGCGAAACGCTCGCTGCCGTTACTGCACGAGCGGCGAATCCGCCGCGTCGAGATCGACGCCCTCCAGCACCGCTTCGCCGGCGAGCACGCGCACGTACTGCCGCAGTGCCGTCGCGTAGCTCTGCTGGCGCAGCGCGAGTGCCACGGCTTCGCGCACCTCGTCGAAGGATCTCGTCGCACCCGGATCGCGCTCGAGTACCTCGACCACGTGCAGCCCGAAACGGCTGCGCACCAGTCGCGGCAGTACGCCGACTTCGGGATGTCCGAACAACTCCTGCGCGAACTCCGGTGCGCAGTCCTCGCGCCGCAGCCACCCCAGGTCGCCGCCGTGCGCGCCGCTCGGGCAGTTCGAGTAGCGGCGTGCAGCATCGGTGAAGGCGTCGTCGGCGCGCCCGGGTTCCATCGAGCGCAGCTGCAGCAGCAGCGGTTCGGCATGGGCCAGCAGCGCGGCGACGTCGACGCCGGGCGTCACCGCGAAGAGCACGTGGCGCGCGTGCACGCGCTCGCCGCTTCCGTAGCGTGCGGGATGCATCGCGTGATGCCGGCGACACGCCTCTTCCGACGGCTCGGGTACGCGCAGCTCGCGCTCGAGCAGCGCGTCGATGGCGAGCACCGCCGCCTCGCTCGGCACCCCGTCGTCCGCGTCGACATCGTCCGCCCCGAGCAGGCCGGAGCGCTGCGCCGCCTGCCGAAGCAGTTCGGTGCACGCGCGCTGGCGCAGGACGACCTCGTCGAGCGCCTCGCCCGGACGGTGCAGCGGGAATCCGTTCACGCGCGCGATGCGCTGTGCCGCTGCACCCTGCTGCCCGGCACCCGTTTCGCGCGCGGCACCCTCGCGGGGCAGCGAGCCGGTGGTCGTGTTCATCGTTCGCCTCGTCTTCCGTTGCAACGGTCGCCTACATCCCGGCCTGCTTCGGCCCGGTCGCTCACATCCCGGTGCCGCTCCGCCTCGGCCCGGCCGGCTCTTGCGGCATCGAGATGCGGCGGCTGCGAACGACCTGGTACGGACGGAAAACATAGGCGAGCGAAGCGAAGCCGCTCCAGATGTGGACGAGCCGCGTGAACGGCAGGATCAGGAACACCGTCATGCCGAGGATCATGTGCAGCTTGAACACCCAGCTCGTCGGCGCGACGAGCCCCGGCTGCGGCTGCAGCACGACGATGCTCTGGGCCCATTGCGCCAGCACCATCATCATCGAACCGTCGAGGTGCTGCGCCGACAGCGGGATCGTCGCGAGTCCGAGCAGGAGCTGGATCCAGAACAGGCCGAGCACGACGTAGTCCCGCGTGCGCGATTGCCTGCGCACGCGAGGCTCGGTCGCCCGGCGCGCGAGCAGCATCGATATGCCGACGATCGCCATCAGCCCGGCGATCCCTCCCGACACCATCGCCACCACCTGCTTGGCGGGCGCGCCGATCACCACCGAATACACCGAGTGCGGCGTCAGCATGCCGAAGAAGTGCCCGAAGAACAGGAACAGCACGCCGACGTGAAAGAGATTGCTCGACCAGCGCAGGTGCCCGCGGTCGAGCAGCTGCGACGACTCGCTGCGCCAGCTGTACTGCGCCGTGTCGAAGCGGACGAGACTGCCGAGGAAGAACACGGCCAGGCAGATGTACGGGTACACGCCGAAGAAGAAGAGATCGAATCCGCTCATGTCGAAGCTCCTGGATCCGGGATGGACGGCGCGGCGCCGCCGCGCCTTCGCACGATGTGGATCGGTTGCGGCGCATCGGGGCGGCTCTGGCCGGCGAGCGAGCAGCCGTCGAAGGCCGGCGGCTCGGCCCAGGTCGCGTCCAGTGGGGGCTCGTCGCTCGCGTCCGGTGCTGATTCGACGCTCGCGTCCAATGACGGTTCGACGCTCGCGTCCAATGACGGCCCGACGCTCGCGTCGAGGGGCGGGCCGCACGTCTCCCGCGGCGTCAGGTCCGCGTGCGCCACGCGCTCGCCTGCCAGCTCGAGCACCGCGGCGATGGCCGCCGAATAGCGGCTGCCGCGGCGAACGAGCGCGCCGTGCAGCGAGACGAGGATCGGCGCCGTCTCCTGCAGGAACGAGCGCGCGATCTCCGGCGGCTGCGTCGACGCGAACTCGAGCACGACCGGGAGATAGTCGGGAAGCTCGCCTTCCGCGAGATGCAGGCCGGCGGTCTCGTAGGTGCGCGCGAGATCGACCATCGCCTGGCCGCGCTCGCGCGAGTCGCCGTGCACGTGCTCGAAGAGCCACAGCGAGGTCGAGCGTCCGCGATCGAAGCAGTCGACGTAGGCTTCCTGCACTTCGTAGCGGTCGGACGCCGCCAGCCAGCCGACGAGCGCATCGAGCGCGACGCGCGCATCGGAAGAAAAGGTGCGCTCGGCCTGCAGCGCGGCATGCAGCCCGCGCAGTTGCGCGCGCAACGCGTCGTCCGGATAACCGAGCAGTCGCGCGAGCGCGCGGTAGCTCGCCGGGTTCATCGCAGCCTTCATCGGCATGTCCGCCTCACAGCCTCGCCTTGATCGGGATCGTGCGTCGCCCCGGCGTGCCGAACAGGCTGCGCGACTCGCTCGAACCCGACGAGCAGCCGTTGCCGAACGAGAACCCGCAACTGCCCTTCAGCTCGAACGCGTTCTCCGCATACTCGCGGTGCGTCGTCGGAATCACGTAGCGATCCTCGTAGTTCGCGATGCCGAGCAG
>DASWVL010000419.1:0-7029 GCA_036406255.1 Zeimonas sp. | reverse complement strand
CAGCGTGTCGTTGCTCGGCGCGCACGTCGGCTGCACCACGAAGACGTCCTTGCCGCGCACGTTCTCGAGGATCTCGACCATGATCTCGCCGTCGGAGAAGCGCCCGACCGTGGCCTTGCCGAGATTGATGTACAGGTTGCGCGCGATGTCGGCAGCGAGCAGCGGGTTCGCGTTGCCCGTGAAGATCATCAGACCTTCGGGGTCGAGGATGTCGGCGTTGCGGCGGTAGCCGTGCACGGTGCGGTTCCCGGGGTAAAGGATCTGGCTGGGGAGGAAGGATTCGAACCCTCGCATGCCGGAATCAAAATCCGGTGCCTTAACCAACTTGGCTACTCCCCAGTGGCCTGGTCTCAGTTTCCTGAGTGCCTGGTAACTGGCTGGCAAGCGGCCTGCTGCCAGACCGCCCACGCGCAGCGCGTGCGGGCGGTAGCTTACGACCTCGGTCGTCTTCCCGTCGGGGCAGACCCCTCTGCGAACGACCCATCGCGAAGCGGATGCCGATCGAGCGACCGGACGACGAAAACGCGCCCGGCCCCCGCGTCGGCGGCGATCCGCCGCTCGACCCTTGCCCGGATCGATTCGGCGACCGGTTCGTCTGCGACGGGACAGAACACGCATGCGCCCGAGCCGGTCAACCGCGCCAGGCGCCCTTCGGCGCCCGCCGCTTCGGCGCAATCGCGCAATGCCTGCAGCGCGCTGGCCACGGCCGGCCACGAGGCCAGCACCACCGGTTCGAGATCGTTCTTCCCGCGAAAGACGGACCGCCCTCGCGAAAGACCGAAGATTCTGAGCGGTTTCGTATCACGTGTCAATTCGGACGCGGCGAAGACCGAGGCCGTGGAAACCTGCACGGCGGGTGCCACGATCACGTACCAGGACGGACGCGCTTCGATCTCCACGAGGTCTTCGCCGACGCCGCGCGCGAAGGCGCGGCGCCCGAAGACGAACGCGGGAACGTCGGCCCCGAGCCGCAGTGCAAGCGCCTGCAGCCGCTCGAGCGGCAGATGCAGCCGCCAGAGCCGGTTCAGCCCGAGCAGCACGGTGGCCGCATCGGAGCTTCCCCCGCCGAGCCCGCCGCCGACCGGGATGTTCTTGCGCAGGGAGATCTCGACGCCGAGCGGGCAGCCGGTCACCTCGGCGAGCAGGCGCGCCGCGCGCACCGTCAGGTCGTCGTCGGCGCTCCAGTCGCCCGCGCGATGGGTCGCGTGGATCGCACCGTCTTCGCGCAGCCGCAGGTCGATCAGGTCGAACAGGTCGACCAGCTCGAAGACGGTCTCGAGCAGGTGATAGCCGTCCGGGCGGCGGCCGGTGACGTGCAGGAAGAGATTGAGCTTCGCGGGAGCGGGCAGGTTGCGCAGCTCGGTAATGGGCGCGATCTCGTTCACTGCGTCGCGTCGCCGGCGACGCGGCCGACGTTGTCGACGACGAGCTTCAGCTCGAGCCGACGGGCGCCGTCGGCGCGTGCGCCCGGCCACTCGAGCGACAGACGGCGCGGGCGTTCGCCGTCGAAGGCCTCGAAGCGAACGGACCACTGACCGTCCGTTCCGGCGACGACCCGGCCGTTCTCGCGCTGCGTGGGCCGGTCGACTCGACCGGCGAGCCAGCGCGGCAGGTCGCCGATCGGCACGCGCCAGCCGAATGCCTGCTCCGTGAGCGCCTCGGCCGACGTCGCGCGGAATTGCCTTCCGTCGGACGCGACGAGCAGCGCCTCGCCGGAGTCGAGCGTCACCTGCGCCATCGTCTGACCGAGCGGTGAGGACAGTTCGAGTTCGCGCCGATCGCCCTCGGCCAGCAGCGAGAAGCGCCCGCTGGAGCGTTCTTCGCGCGGCTGGTATCCGGCTTCGGTGTAGGTGACGGCGAAGCGTCCGCTCCAGAAGTTCGGAAGCGACGGCGCAGGTGCCGTGACCGGCGGCGGCGAGGGCGTTGCGCAACCGGCGACGAGGGCGACCAGGCCGAAGGCGCCGACGAACCGGGCGACGCGCGTCATCGACGGGGCAAGGCGGGTCATCGATCGGCGCGCAGCCGCGCGACCGTCTCCTTGAGCACCCGGTTCTCCGGGTCGTTGGCCGCGGCCTGGTTCCAGATGCCGTGCGCTTCCGCGAGGCGCCCTGCACGCCACAGCGCCTCGCCCAGGTGCGCGCCGATCTCGGCCTCGGGCAGCTGCCGCCAGGCCTTCTCGAGATACTCGATCGCCTCGTCGGTCCGCCCGCGGCGGAACAGCACCCAGCCCATGCTGTCGAGGATCTGCCCGTCATCGGGCGCAAGCTCGAGCGCCTTCTCGATCAGCTCCTGCGCTTCGTCCAGCCGCATCGAGCGATCGGCGAGCGTGTAGCCGAGCGCGTTGTAGGCGTGCGCGTAGTCAGGGCGCAACGCGATCAGCTTGCGCAGGCTCGCTTCCATCACGTCGAGGCGGTCGAGGCGCTCTGCGGCCATCGCGTGGTCGTAGAGCAGCTCGGCGTTCTCCGGCGTGCGCTCGAGCGCCGAGGCGAGCACGTCGTAGGCTTCCTGTTCGCGTCCGGCCTCGCGCAGCACCATCGCTTCGGCGCTCGTCAGCTGCACTCGCTCGCGCGCGCTCGGCACCGAGGTGTTGCGAAGCAGCGCGCGCGCTTCCTCGACACGCCCGGTCTTCGCCATCAGCACGGCGCGCCTCGTGAGCGCCGGAAGGAACTGCTCACCGCGGCCGACGCGCGCGTACCACCCGATCGCCTCGTCGTTGCGGCCGGCGTCCTCGGCGAGCTGCCCCATGAACAGCAGCGCAGGCGAGTCGTCGCGCTGCACTGTCTCGGGCAGCCCGAGGTAGCGGCGCAGGTAGTCTTCCGCCACCTTCGGCTGCTTCATCTGATAGGCGAGCTGCGCGAGCGACAGCAGGATCGGTGGGCTGTCCGGCTCCTGCTTCAGCGCGATCTCGAACTGCTCGCGAGCCGCATCGTGGCTGCCGCCGGCGTTCAGCAGCCGCGCGAGGGCGAAGCGCGCTTCGATGCCCTTCGGTTCGCGCTCGAGATACGCGTTGAGCAGCGCCACCGCGCCGTCGATTCCGCGCGGTGTCTGCGCGACGTAGCGGGCAGCGAGGATCGCCGCCTGTTCGTTTGCAGGGTCGAGCTGCACCGCGGCTTCCGCCTCGGCGGCGGCACGCGATACGTCGCCGGCCGCCTGCGCGACCGCGGCGAGCGCAAGGCGGGCAGCGGGCTCGTTGGCGTCGGGCACGGCCAGGCGCTCGAGCATCGCCAGGCCGGCGCTCGCATCGCTCGAGCGAGCGAGCGTGCGTGCGATGCGGTCGTAGGTCTCGGGCAGGCGATGCTCGGCGCGCGCGCGCTGCAGCCGCTCGCGCAGCAGCGGCTCGGCGTCGCCGAAGCGCCCGGTGGTCATCCAGAGGCTTTCGATCGTCTGCGACGCAATCGGCGATTCCGGGGCGAGTTCGTGCCAGAGCTTCGCGGCCGGCAGCGCGTGTTCGAGCGAACGCTCGGCGAGCGCAAGCTCGGTGGCACGACGCGCGATGCGCGGATCACGGGTTTCCCTCGCCAGCGACAGATAGGTGACGGCGGCGCTGCCGACCTGCCCACGCTGGGCTGCGATCTCGGACGCGAGCAGCTGGTACATCAGTTGCGGCGTCAGCACGATCGACGGGATGGGGTCGCCCGTCGGCGTGCGCCGCGCCGGTGTCGCGGACCGGTCGCTGCGCGCGTCGGCGAGCACTCCGGGCGGCGGTACGACGCGCGGGCCCTCGGGGGCCTGCGCCTGCGGCGTGCTCGCGCAAGCCGCAGCGAGCAGTGCGGCCGCGGTGAGTGCGGATCCGCAAGCGACGCGCGACAGCGGCGAGCGAGCGGACCGGCGCGAGGATTCCGCCCCTTTGTGGTGCATCGATTCGGGTGTTCTGCGTGGGCTCGCGCGGGAGATGCGGCGGGGGGTGCCGCGGTGCTTCCGCGGATCGGTCTTCGTCATCAGGTGATACGCTCGGCGAGTCGAATTTCCAGAATACCCGATGCGCGCCGGCTCGCGCGCCGAAGTCGATCGCTCCCGATGCCCGAATTGCCCGAGGTCGAGGTCGTGCGCCGCGGACTCGAACGTCGCGTGCTCGGTCGCACCGTTCGTACGGCACACGTTCGCGAAGCGCGTCTTCGCTGGCAGGTTCCCGCCGAACTGGCGTGCAACGTGGCGGGCGCCGTGCTTCGCTCGGTCGAGCGGCGAGGCAAGTACCTGCTTCTCGATTTCGGGCGAGGCACGCTGCTCGTGCATCTGGGCATGTCGGGGAATTTCCGCTTCCTCTCCGGCGAAGCTCCGCCCGCCCCGGAACGGCACGATCACGTCGACCTCGAGTTCGAGCACGGCACCTTGCGCTACCGCGATCCGCGCCGCTTCGGCGCGATCCTCTGGCACCCGGCGAGCGAGGGCCCGGTGCTCGCTCACCCGCTGCTCGCGTCGCTCGGTGCCGAACCGTTGTCCGACGCATTCGATGGAGCGCTGCTGCATCGAGGCATGCGCTCGCGCACCGGCGCGATCAAGTCGGTGCTCCTCGCCGGCGACGTCGTCGTCGGCGTGGGCAACATCTATGCGTCGGAGAGCCTGTTCCGCGCGGGGATACGTCCGACGACCGCTGCGCGGCGCATCGCATTGCCGCGCTGCGAACGCCTCGCGACGGCGATCCGCCAGACGCTGGGCGAGGCGATCGAGCGCGGCGGCAGCACGTTGCGCGACTTCGTCTCGAGCGACGGTGCTGCCGGTTGCTACCAGACGGCGAGCCTCGTGTACGGGCGCGCAGGCGAGCCCTGCCGCGTCTGCGGTACGCCGGTGCGCACGCTGCGCCAGCAACAGCGCTCGACGTTCTGGTGCCCGCACTGCCAGCGATGACCTGATCGGGCGTTGCGGGCGCCGACTCGACGCCGCCCGCCCGGCGGAAACCGCCACAGGGCGGCTGCACGTCACGCGCGCGTGCGATGCCGCGCCCGCGCCCCCCGCACCATGCTATTTATCGGGCCGCACGATTTCGGGTCGTCGAAGGAGCGCAATGGGATCCCTCGGAGAGCGCATTGCCGAGTACGGTGGTTGGCGACGTTCTCTCGCCGATGCCGTGCTGCGCTATGCGCAGTGGCTCGACGACGCCGGCCTTTCCGACGCGTCGCAGCTCTCTCGAATCGAGCGCATCGTCGAACGGCTCGGCAAGGAGCGCGTGTCGATCGCATTCGTCGCCGAGTTCTCCCGCGGCAAGTCGGAGCTGATCAACGCGATCTTCTTCTCGCGATTCGGCCGCCGCATCGTCCCCTCCGGCGCGGGTCGAACCACGATGTGCCCGACCGAGCTGCTGTACGAAGCGCAGCGGCCCAGCGCGATCCGCCTGCTGCCGATCGAGACGCGCTTGCTCGACGCGCCGGTCTCCGAGCTGCGCGACGACGAGTCGCGCTGGGAAGAGCGCCCGATCGACCCGCAGGTTCCCGACAGCCTGCGCAGCGCATTCGAGAGCGTCCAGGAAACGCTGTGGGTCGATGCGGCCCAGGCGTCGATGCTGGGTTTCTATGACGAGGGCGACCCGGCGTCGCCGGTACGCCCGGACGAGCAGGGACGAGTCGAGGTGCCGCGCTGGCGACACGCGATCGTCAACTGGCCGCATCCGCTGCTCGAACAGGGGCTCGTCGTGCTCGATACGCCGGGTCTGAACGCGATCGGCGCCGAGCCCGAGCTGACGTTGAAGCTCATTCCGGGCTGCGACGCGGTCCTGTTCGTGCTGGCGGCCGACGCGGGCGTCACGATGAGCGATCTCACCGTCTGGCGCGAGCACATCACGACGAACCACGGCACCGGCCGCTACGTCGTGCTCAACAAGATCGATGCGCTGTGGGACGGACTGAAGGACGAAGTGCAGATCCAGCTCGAGATCGCGCGTCAGGTCAGTTCGGTCTCGCAGACGCTGCGGGTCCCCAACGATCGCGTCTATCCGGTCTCGGCCCAGAAGGCGCTGCTCGCCCGGGTGAACGGCGATGCGTCGCTGCTCAAGCGCAGCCGTATTTCCGACCTCGAGTACGCGCTCGGGCGCGAACTGGTTCCGCAGCATCGCGACATCGTGCGCGAGCACGTCGAGCGCGAGTTCGGCGAACTGCACTCGGTCGTCGCGTCCTCGCTTGCGGCGCGCCGGCGCAATCTGGTCGAGCAGCAGTTCGAGCTCAACGGGCTGCGCGGCAAGAACCGCGGAGTCATGGACCACATGGCGGCGCGCATCCGCAACGAGCGCGAGGAGTTCGAGAAGAGCCTGCGTCATCTGCAGGCGCTGCGCTCGGTGTTCTCGCGGCACTCGCAGTCGATCCACGAAACGATGGGTGGGCATTCGCTGAAACGGCATGTGCGCATCGCGCGCGATGCGATGCGGCGCAGCACCTTCTCGTCGGGCCTGCGCGACGGGATGAACTCGCTGCTCGCCGCCGTACGCGCCGACCTCGACGAGACGACGCGGCTGGTCGGCGAGGTGGGCACGCTGATGAGCGCCATGTACCGCAGCTTCAGTGCCGAGCACGGGCTCGCGCTCGGCAACCCCGCGCTGTTCTCGACGCGGCGCTACTACGCCGAGCTGGAGCGCATCGAGCAGGTGCAGCGGCGCCAGTTCGGCGCGATCACGCTCGCGACGACCTCGCAATGGGCGTTGATGCGGCGCTTCTTCGAATCCGTGGCGGCGCGCCTGCACGAGGTCTATGACGTTGCCGATCGAGAACTCGAATCATGGCTGCGTGCGGTGATGGCGCCGATCGAGAGCCAGGTGCGCGAATACCAGGGCCAGCTCAAGCGAAGGCTCGAGACGGTGCGCCGCGTGCTCGATGCGAACGAGACGCTCGAGTCGCGCCTTGTGGAGATCGAGCGCGAACGCTCGGCCGTCGAGCAGCGTATCGGGCTCGCCGGAGAATACGCGCGACGCGTGACCTCGCTGCTCGCCGCGAACGCCGAGACGCTCGTCGACGCCTGAGGTCCGCGCGCTCGCGACGGACGAGCGCGGGCCGGTGGGCGGCGGGAGGCAGGCGGCAGGCGAGCGGGCGCCGTGCGGGCGTATCG
>DASWVL010000418.1:0-4746 GCA_036406255.1 Zeimonas sp. | reverse complement strand
GCACGCCTTCGACGGCAACGAGCTGAGCGGCGCGTCGATCGCCGGCGGCGCGGCGCGCGTCTACACCGACTTCCGCACCGACGGCGACGGCTTCGTGCGCATGCTGCTGCTCGACGTCTCGATGGACGCGAAGCGCACGGGGCGCGAAGTGCAGCGGCTCGTCGAGATCGAGGTCTACCGGATGATGGCGATGCTCGCTTTCCCGCTCGCGCGCGGCACCGCAGGCGAACTCGACGCAGCCGAGCATGCGCTCGGCGCGCTCGTCGCACGCCTGGAAGGCGCGCCGACCCGCGAAGAGCCGGCGCTGCTGCAGGAGATCACGCGGCTCGCGGCCACCGTCGAGCGGCTCTCGGCCACGGTCGGCTTCCGCTTCGGCGCGGCGCGCGCCTATCACGCGATCGTGCGCCAGCGCGGCCAGGATCTGCGCGCCGACCGGCTCGCGTCGCTGCAGACGCCGATCGCGTTCCTCGAACGCCGCTTCGATCCGGCGATGGCGTTCTGCGAGAGCGTCGGCCGGCGCATCGAATCCGCCGCCGAGCGAATCGCGCGCGCCAGCGCGCTGCTGCGCACGCGTGTGGACATCGAGCGCGAGCGCCACAACCAGGCGTTGCTGTCCGCGATGAACCGACGCGCCGAGCTGCAGTTGAAGCTCCAGCAGACGGTCGAGGGACTGTCGGTGGCCGCCATCACGTATTACGCGGTCGGGATCGTGCACTACCTGCTGGTCGCGGCGCACGCGGGGGGCATCGGCGTAAACGTCGACGTGGCGACGGGCATCGCCGTCGTGCCGGTCGCGATCGTCGTCGCACTCGGCGTACGGCACATCCGCGAAACCGTCGGCCGGCGACTGCGGGACGCACCGCCCGCCGATCCGCGATACGACTGACGGCGGTGGGTTCAGGCCGCCCGCACGCGCGCGGGCAGGTGCCGGAAACCGCGGAAGCGAATCCGCCGGTCGCGCTCGGCGTCGCCCTCGCGCTCGATGCGCGAGAAGCGCGCGAGCAGCCGGCCGACACGCTCCTTGCGCTGCATGTCGTCGAGCAGCCGGTCGACCAGTTGCACGACGCCCGCCTGCATGCGCGAGACCGCACGCTGGCTCAGGGCGCCGAGAATCAGGCGCCGCACGCGCGTGTGCAGCGGCGGATCGCTGAAGACGAGGCTCGTCGTGTGATGCTCGTACAGCGGCGAATCGCCGTACTTCGGCGCGAACTCGATCTTCTTGTCCGAGCTGGCGTTCGGACTGCGGTAGACGGCCGAGACGTCCTCGTAGCGCGTGAGGAAGACGCTGCCGTCGCTCATCGTTCGCACCGGCTCGTGACTGCGCAGCGCTGCGTAGTACGGATAGGGATCGTCGCAGAACGCCGGCGGCGCGGCGCGCAGCTCGAAGTTGCGCGCGACGTGCCCAGCGTCCCCCGGATCGAAGGGCGCTCGCGTTTCGGCGGACGGCTGCGCGACGCTCACACGCCGAAACCGTCGTCGGCGGCGATCACCGCGCCGTTGACGAAGCCCGAGCGGTCGGAGGCGAGCAGCACGAGGATGCCGTCGAGGTCCTCGGGCTGGCCCACGCGACGGCGAGGCAGCATCCCGATCAGCTTCTGCCCGGCCTCGGTCTTCCAGTGCTCGGCGTTGATCTCGGTCTCGATGTAGCCCGGGCAGATCGCGTTGACGTTGATGCCGTAACGCCCCCATTCGAGCGCCATCGCCTTGGTCATCTGCACCACGGCCGCCTTGCTCATGCAGTAGACGCCGATCTGCGCAAGCACGCGCAGCGCCGCCATCGAGGCGATGTTGATGATGCGCGCTCCGCGCTGCGGATCTTCCTTCGCGCGCGCGATCATCCCTCGGGCCACCTGCTGCGCGACGAAGAAGGCACCGCGCGTGTTCGTATCGAAGATGAAGTCGTAGTCTTCGGGGGTCACGTCGACGAGTCGCTGCGTCGTGCTCACGCCCGAGTTGTTCACGAGGACGTCGATCGGGCCGGCCTGCGACTCGGCCTGCTCGACGGCGTCGCAGATGCTTCGCAGGTCGGTGACGTCGAGCGCGACGACGTGCGCGTCCCCGCCACCCGACTCGATCTCCGCGCGCAGCTCCTTCAGGCGTTCGACACGCCGGGAAGCGAGCACGACGCGCGCGCCGTTGTCGGCGAGCACGCGCGCGAAGCGGGCGCCGAGCCCGCTCGAAGCGCCGGTGACGAGCGCCGTCTTTCCGTCGAGATCGAATCGGGTGGGCACGTAGGTTCTCCTCGATGAATGCGGTGCTGCGCGCGTCCGCCCGCGACGCTGCCGCGAGCGAGCGCGTCGTCGACTGCGGCGGGCGCGACGACCGATGGCGGCTGCGAGCATGGTAGCCGATCGGCCGTGCGCTCCGGATGCCGGGCGTTTGCGTGCGCCCGACCGTTTCCGGGACAATCCGCAGCGAAACCGGCACAACGACGCCGAGCGAGAACGGAGAGCACACGAAGATGGAAATCGAACGCGAGTCGATGGAGTTCGACGTCGTGATCGTCGGCGCGGGGCCCGCAGGGCTGTCCGCCGCGATCCGGCTCAAGCAGCTCGCGGCCGAGCGAGGCACCGAGATCGGCGTGTGCGTCGTCGAGAAAGGGTCGGAGGTCGGAGCACACATCCTGTCCGGCGCCGTGATGGATCCGCGCGCGCTCGAAGAGCTGTTCCCCGACTGGCGCGAGCGGGGCGCTCCGTTGAACACCGAAGTGAAGGAAGACCGGTTCCTGTTCCTCTCCGAAAAGGGAGCGCGCAAGGTCCCCGGCTGGATGCTGCCCGGGTGCTTCCGCAATCACGGCAACTACGTCGTGAGCCTGGGCGAGTTCGTTCGCTGGCTCGGCGCGCAGGCCGAAGCGCTGGGCGTGGAGGTGTATCCCGGCTTCGCCGCGGCCGAGGTGCTCCACGACGAAAGCGGCGCGGTCAAGGGCATCGCCACCGGCAACATGGGGGTCGGCCGCGACGGCGAACCGACGGCGAACTTCCAGCCCGGCATGGAGCTGCACGGCAAGTACACGTTCTTCGCCGAAGGTTCGCGCGGACATCTCGGCCGCCAGCTGATCTCGCGCTACCGGCTCGACGAAGGGCGCGACCCGCAGAGCTACGCGATCGGCATCAAGGAGTTGTGGGAAGTCGAGCCGTCGAAGTTCGAGCCCGGGCTCGTCCTGCACACGGCGGGCTGGCCGCTGGACAACGACACGTACGGCGGCTCCTTCCTGTATCACTGGCGAGACAACAAGATCGCGATCGGCTACGTCGTCGGTCTGAATTACCGCAATCCGTACCTGTCACCGTACGAGGAGTTCCAACGTTACAAGTTGCACCCGGCAATTCGTTCCCTGCTCGAGGGCGGCAAGCGCCTGTCCTACGGCGCGCGGTCGATCACCGCCGGCGGCATCGGCTCGCTGCCGAAGTTCACCTTCGCCGGCGGCTGCCTGATCGGATGCGAAGCCGGATTCCTGAACGCCTCGCGCATCAAGGGCAGCCACGCGGCGATCAAGACCGGAATGCTGGCGGCCGAAGCAGCCTTCGATGCGATCGCGGCGGGGCGTTCGGGCGACGCGCTGGTTGCCTACCGGGAGGCGTTCGAGAAGTCCTGGCTGCGTGACGAACTGCACCGTGCGCGAAACTTCAAGCCGGCGATGAGCAAGGGCCTGTGGACCGGCACGCTGCTCGTCGGCATCGACCAGACGGTGTTCCGCGGCAAGGCGCCATTCACGATGCACGTGAAGCGACCCGACAACGAATACCTGGAGCCGGCCGCCCAGTCGCGGCCGATCGCCTACCCGAAGCCGGACGGGAAGCTCTCGTTCGACCGGTTGTCGTCGGTGTTCATCTCGAACACCAACCACGAGGAAGACCAGCCGGTGCACCTTACGCTGAAGGACCCGAAGGTGCCGGTGCAGATCAACCTCGCCCGCTACGCCGGTCCGGAACAGCGGTACTGCCCTGCCGGCGTCTATGAATTCGTGCGCGACGAAGCCGGTGGCGAACGACTGCAGATCAACGCGCAGAACTGCGTGCACTGCAAGACGTGCGACATCAAGGACCCGACGCAGAACATCGTCTGGGTCGTCCCCGAGGGGGGCGGGGGACCGAATTACTCGGAGATGTGACTCGAGGAAGGGAAGGGAGAAGGGTGAAGGGAGAAGGTAGAAGGGGGACGATCGCGCTGCCTCGCGCTGTGAAGTTCCCCTTCCCTCTTCTCCCTTCCCCCTTCCCTTGTCTTCACTGCCCGAACTGCCGGGCGCGGCGTTGGCCGCCGTAGCCGCCCCGACCGCCGCCGCCACCGCCGCCTTCGCGGTCGCCGTAACCGCCACCGCCGCCGCTGTAACCGCCACCACCGCCGCTTCCGCCGCGGTTGTAGCCGCCACCGCCGCCGCCGTAGCCGCCGCCGCCACCTCCGTAGCCGCCGCCACCGCCGCCATAGCCGCCACCGCCACCGCCGCCGCCATAGCCGCCCGGACGACGGCCGCCACCGCCTCCCTGCTCGCGCGCCTCGTTGACGACGAGGCTGCGGCCTTCCAGCGAGTAGCCGTTCAGCGCGCGGATGGCCGCTTGTGCCGCGTCGTCGGAAGTCATCGTGACGAAGCCGAAACCGCGCGAGCGGCCGGTTTCGCGGTCGGTGACGATCTTCGCGTCGGTGACTTCACCGTGACTGCCGAACAGCTGCGACAACTGTGCATCGGTTGCGCGCCACGGCAGGTTGCCTACATAGATCTTGGTTCCCATCGAGAACGTTTTCCTCGAA
>DASWVL010000417.1:0-2066 GCA_036406255.1 Zeimonas sp. | reverse complement strand
GCGCAGCTCGACGTCGACGCCCGCCGTCGGCTCGTCGAGGAAGAGCAGCGAGGGCTCGTGCGACAGCGCCTTGGCGATCAGCACGCGCCGCTTCATTCCGCCGGAGAGCGTCATCATCCGGCTGTCGCGCTTGTCCCACAGCGACAGGTCGCGCAGGACGCGCTCGATGTACGCCGGGTCGGGTGGCTTGCCGAACAGCCCGCGGCTGAACGACACGGTGTTGCGCACCGTCTCGAACGCGTCGGTCGTCAACTCCTGCGGCACGAGGCCGATCCGCGAACGCGTCTGGCGATAGTCGGCGACGTTGTCGTACCCGTCGACGAGAACCGTACCGTGCGTCGCTTCGACCAGCCCGCAGACGATTCCGATCAGCGTCGTCTTGCCGGCGCCGTTCGGGCCGAGCAGGGCGAAGATCTCGCCGCGGCGGACCTCGAGCGACACCGAATCGAGCGCGCGAAGGCCCGAAGCGTAGACCTTCGAGATCGCGTCGACGGCGAGGATCACTTGTCCGGGGCCAGCAACCCCTTGGGCAGCGCGAAGGTCATCGATTCGGTCACGCCTTCGAGCCGACGCACCGAGGCGACGCCGAGTGCCTCGAGCCGGCGCAGCAGTTCCACGACGAGCACCTCGGGCGCCGATGCGCCGGCCGTGACGCCGATGCGCCGCTTGCCCTCGAGCCACGCGGGATCGAGTTCGGCGGCCGAGCCGATCAGGCGCGCCTCGCAGCCCATGTTCTGCGCCACTTCCCGCAGGCGATTGCTGTTCGAGCTGGTCGGGGATCCGATGACGAGAACGAGATCGGACTGCGGCGCCATCAGCTTGACGGCGTCCTGCCGGTTCTGCGTCGCGTAGCAGATGTCCTGCTTGCGCGGCTCGGCGATCGACGGGAAGCGCTTCTTCAGGGCCTCGACGATCGCGCGTGCGTCGTCGATCGACAGCGTCGTCTGCGTGACGCACCCGACGCGCTCCGGATCGGCGACCTGAAGGCGTGCCACGTCTTCCACCGATTCGACGAGATGGATGCCGTCGTCGGCCTGCCCCATCGTGCCCTCGACCTCGGGATGACCGGCATGACCGATCATCACGACCTCGCGCCCCTCGCGCCGCATGCGCGCCACCTCGACGTGCACCTTGGTGACGAGCGGACAGGTGGCGTCGAACACGCGCAGCTCGCGGCCGTCGGCCTGGCGGCGCACGGCACGCGAGACGCCGTGCGCCGAGAAGATCAGCACCGCACCGTCGGGGACCTCGTCGACGTCGTCGACGAAGACAGCGCCCATCTCGCGCAGCCGGCCGACGACGTGATCGTTGTGCACGATCTCGTGACGCACGTACACCGGAGCGCCGAAGCGCTCGAGCGCGCGCTCGACGATCTCGATCGCACGATCGACGCCGGCGCAGAATCCGCGCGGCTGCGCGAGGATCGCGTGCATCGGGGTACCTCCCTCATCGGACACTAGAGCACTCCCAGGATGTGGACTTCGAAGTGCACGCGGTGCCCGGCCAGCGGGTGATTGAAGTCGAACAGCGCGTACCCGTCGGTGAGCTCCTTCAGCACGCCGGCGATGCGCCCGCCGTCCGGCCCGGCGATGTCGACGACGTCGCCCGCGCGGTACTCCTCGGCGCCGTCGACGTTGGCATCGAAGGTTTCGCGCGCGAGCTTCTGCACGAGATCGGGATTTCGCTCGCCGAAGGCCTGCGCGGGCGACAGCTCGAACGCGCGGCGCTCGCCTTCCGCCAGTCCGAGCAGGCATCGTTCGAGCGCTTCGGCCATCTGACCGACACCGACCTGAAGGGTGGCCGGCCGATCGCCGAAGGTGTTAATGACGTCGGTGCCCGCGTCGGCGAGACTGACCCGGTAGTGCAGCGTCAGGTGCGAGCCGGGCTTCACGACCGGCCCCTGGGCAGGGCTCACGGAACTCATCGGCTCCATTCTAGAGGAAGGCACGTGGCGATTACGGATTGGCCTCCCGAGCACCGGCCGCGCGAACGGCTGCTGGCCGGCGGCGCCGCGCAGCTGTCCGACGCGGAGCTGCTGGCCGTGCTGCTGCGCACCGGCCGGCGCG
>DASWVL010000416.1:0-2831 GCA_036406255.1 Zeimonas sp. | reverse complement strand
ACCGAACGAGCACGACATGCTGACCGGCTCGCGCCCCGACGGCAACGCGTTCGCGGGAGCCCCGTTCGCCGACATGACCTGCGGCAACTGGACGAAGAGCGGCACCGACGGATCGGCGATGCTCGGGCACTTCGATCGCGCCGGTCCCAGCGACAGCGCGTGGGCGAAGTCGTGGAACTCGTCGCATCCGTCACGCGGCTGCGACCCGCAGGGGCTGCGCAGCACCGGAGGGAACGGGTTGTTCTACTGCTTCGCGACGCAGTAGCGCAGCGCAATCACCCTGGTCCAGGTCGAAAGGTCGCGCGATGCGATGACCACGAGACTCGAGCGCGGTCGCCAGGCTTTTGCGAACCGCCGATGGAAAGAGGCGCATCGGCAGCTTTCCGCTGCCGACGCCGACCTGCCGCTCGAGCCGGCAGACCTCGAACGCCTCGCGCAGGCCGCCTGGCTGAGCGGGCGCGACGGCGATGCACAGGCGCTGTTCCGGCGCGCGCACCACGTTCTCATCGACAACGGGCAACGGCAGCGGGCGGCGCACTGGGGCTTCTGGCTGAGCTTCCATGCGCTGCTCGCCGGCGACTTCGCGCAGAGCACCGGTTGGTTCGCCCGCATGCAGCGGCTCGTCGCAGAAGAGCCGCAGGGCGCGGAGCAGGGATACGTCGGCGTGCTCTCGGGCCTGCGACAGATGGCGCAGGCAGACGCCGAAGGCGCCCGCGTCAGCTTCGAACAGGCGATCGCCCTCGCCGAGCGCTTCGGCGATCGCGACCTGTTGGCGTTCGGGCTCCTTGGTCGGGGACAGGCACTGATCCAGTCGCAGCGGATCGCCGAAGGCGTTCCGCAACTCGACGAGGCCATGGTCGCCGTCGCCACCGGGGAGGTCTCGCCGATGGCGGCAGGCATCGTCTACTGCGCCGTGATCCTCACCTGCCAGCGCATCTTCGATCTTCGGCGCTGCCGGGAATGGACGCAGGCATTGAACGACTGGTGCGCCACGCAGCCCGACCTCGTGCCGTATCGAGGCGAGTGTCTCGTCCACCGCTCCGAGATCCTGCAGCTGCAGGGGGAATGGTCCGACGCGATCGCGGAGGCCGAGCGAGCGGTCGAGGTGTGCTCGGTCCGTGCCGGCACCCTGGCCGGACGGGCGCTCTACCAGTGTGCCGAGCTTCATCGCCTGCGCGGCGCATACGAGCGCGCCGAAGCGCTGTACCGGGAGGCGGGCAACCGCGGGACCGAGCCGCAACCCGGCCTGTCGCTGCTCCGTCTCGCCCAGGGCGATGCCGGCGCAGCCAGGGCGGCGATGCTGCGCGTCGTGGACGAAACCGGTCAACGTCCGGCGCGCAGCGGCGCCACGGCTGCGCGCGTACAGGCGCTTCGCGCCTGCGTCGAGATCATGGTGTGCGAGGACGAGATCGCGATCGCCCGGACCGCCGCCGACGAGCTCGATGCAATTGCGGCCGGAACCGGGGCGCCGTTCCTTCGCGCGTCGTCGGCACAGTCAGCCGGCTCGGTACTGCTCGCGGAGGGCAACGCACAGGCTGCGTTGGCCCGTCTGCGCGAGGCGTGGACGGCGTGGCAGCAACTCGACGCGCCCTACGAATCCGCGCAGGTTCGCGTGCTGATCGCCCGCGCCTGCCGATGCCTGGGCGACGAGGAAACCGCACGCAGCCACTGCGAAGCGGCGGCCCGCACCTTCGAACGACTCGGCGCTGCGCCTGCGCTCGCCGAATGCGGAAAACCCGTGGAGAAGCCCGATTCGCCTCCCGGAATCGGGCTCAGCAGCCGCGAGCTGCAGGTGCTCGGGCTGGTCGCCAAGGGACGATCGAACCGGGAGATCGCCGCCCGGTTGTTCATCAGCGAGCACACCGTCGCCGGTCACTTGAGCAGCATCTTCGGCAAGCTCGGCGTGACATCGCGAACCGCAGCGGCGGCGTTCGCTTTCCGGCACGGGCTCCTCTGACCGGTCAATCCTGACTACTCGGTGCTCCCGCAAAACGGTCGGTTCGACCGATGCGGGATGGCACCCTTCTCCGTAGTCTGGAAGTCACCCAAGCCAGGGAGGCAACCATGACCCAGCCGACTTTCGACAAGGCATATGGCGGAACCGCCGCCGAGAATTACGAACGCCACTTCGTGCCGCACATCGCAGCCCCGCTTGCCGCGAACCTGCTCGAGGCCGCCGCGTTGCGCCCGGGCGAGCGCGTCCTCGACGTCGCCTGCGGCACCGGTGTCGTCGCGAGAATGGCGCGACAACGCGTCGGCGACAGCGGCACGGTCGCCGGTCTCGACGCGAATCCAGGCATGTTGGCCGTGGCGCGATCGGCGTCACCGAAACCGGCGATCGACTGGTACGAGGCAACCGCAGAAGCGATCCCGCTCGCCGATGGCGCATTCGACGCGGTGCTGTGCCAGTTGGGGCTGCAGTTCATCACCAACAAGCTCGGCGCACTGCGGGAGATGCGGCGCGTGCTCGCCCCCGGCGGGCGACTCGTCGTCAACGTGCCCGGTCCGACCCCGCCACTGTTCGCCGTGTTGGCCGATGCGCTCGAAACGCACGTCGACCCTCGCGCTGCGTCGTTCGTCCATGTCGTGTTCTCGCTCCACGACGAACGAGAACTGCGCGAACTCGTGAACGCGGCCGGCTTTCAGGACGTGCGCGTGGAGACCCGGCGCACGGCACTCACTCTGCCGCCGGCAAGTCAGTTCCTGTGGCAGTACATCTGCAGCACGCCGTTGGTCAACATGGTGGCGCAGGCGAGCGAAGAAAGCCGTGCGGCGCTCGAAAGCGAGGTCGTCGAGAAGTGGCGGGACTTCGCGGTCGACGGAAGCTTGCG
>DASWVL010000415.1:0-25611 GCA_036406255.1 Zeimonas sp. | reverse complement strand
GCCCTTCGGGTGAGCCCCTTTCCGGGGCGCACACCGCGTTGCAAATGCTCGCCGTGGCCCCGCCACGGCTGCGCTTTGCGCCTTGTTTGCGCCCCGGAAAGGGGCTCACGCGGGCTCGATTCAACTCCGACAGGCTCCTAGACCACCGTGCCGAACAGCTTTCCGATCATCGACGTGAGCGCCATCGCCGCCGCGCCCCAGAAGCCGACGCGGATCGCGGGTCGAAGGGGAGGCGCGCCGCCGGCATGGGCCGCGATCGCGCCGAGCGTGACGAGGAACGCGAGCGACGTGCCCGCGATCCAGCCGATCATCGCCGCCCCCGGAGCGAGCGAGACGACCGCCAGGGGCAGTGCGGCGCCCACCGAGAAGCTCGACGCCGACGCGAGGGCCGCCTGCACCGGTCGCGCGATCGTCTCGTGCGTGATGCCGAGCTCCTCGCGCGCGTGCGCGGCGAGCGCGTCGTGCGCGCTCAGCTGCCGAGCGACTTCACGCGCGAGCGCGGGCTCGACGCCGCGTGCCGCGTAGATCGACGCAAGCTCGTTCAGCTCGCTCGCCGGGTGCGCCGTCAGCTCACGACGCTCGAGCGCGAGGTCGGCGCGCTCGCTGTCGCGCTGTGAGCTGACCGACACGTATTCACCGGCCGCCATCGACATCGCGCCGCCGGCGAGGCCGGCGAGCGCGACGATGATCCATTCGCGCCGCGCGCCGCCCGCCGCGACGACGCCGGTGAGCAGGCTCGCCGTGGAGACGATGCCGTCGTTCGCGCCGAGCACTGCCGCGCGCAGCCAGCCCACTCGCTCGGTTCGATGATGCTCGACGTGCGGACGGGGCCGGCGCGGCATGCGTGTGGTTCGTGCGAGGGTAGGCGTCGCGCTACCGCTCAGCTCTCGTCATTGCGCGGCAAGGCCGCCTCGGGCACCGTGAGCAGCGCGGCGCGTTCGGCCTCGTCGGCGGGAGCCTCGACGTGGTGAGCGCGCGCGCGATGCCGCCCGCGCAGGAATCGCCCCGCCTCGCCCGGCTGCGTTGTTTCGCGCAGCGCCCGCTCGCCGTGCGCCGGGCGGTCGCGCCGCGGACTGCCGAAGACCAGCCGCGACAGCTCGTTCAATGCCTGCACGTAGACGCCGCGCTTGAATTCGATCACCGCCTCGAGCGGCACCCAATAGTCGTTCCAACGCCAGGCGTCGAACTCCGGGTGACTCGAGGCACGCAGATCGATGTCGCTATCGCGGCCGACCAGTCGCACCAGGAACCAGATCTGTTTCTGGCCGCGGTAGTGGCCTCGCCATTCCCGACGTACCCAATGCTCGGGCACCTCGTAGCGCAGCCAGTCGCGCGTACGTCCGACGATGCGGACGTGGTGCGGATGAAGTCCGACCTCCTCGTGCAGCTCGCGAAGCATCGCCTGCTCGGGCGCCTCGCCGCGCTTGATGCCGCCTTGCGGAAACTGCCACGAGTGTTCGCGTATCCGCTTCCCCCAGAAGACCGCGTTCCTCGAATTGACCAGGATGATCCCGACGTTGGGGCGATAGCCGTCACGGTCCAGCATGGCCGCACCCCTCGATCTCTTACAATCGCGTCGATTATAGCCAGTGCTCCCTCTCGTTCGCGCACTGCCTTCGCCGCCCGAAGGGCGTCGAGCCTCCCCGGATTCCCGAATGAAAGCCTCCCGATTCCACCTCGCGACGCAGAAGGAAGCGCCGGCCGACGCCGAGATCCTCAGTCATCGCCTGATGACGCGCGCCGGAATGATCCGCAAGGTCGCCGGCGGCATCTACACGTACATGCCGCTGGGCCTGCGCAGCATTCGCAAGATCGAGGCGATCGTGCGCGAGGAGATGAACCGTGCGGGAGCGATCGAATTGCTGATGCCGGTCGTCCAACCGGCCGAATTGTGGGTCGAGTCGGGTCGGTGGGATAAATACGGACCGGAGCTGCTGCGCCTGAAGGATCGCCACCAGCGCGACTTCGTCGTGCAGCCCACCTCGGAAGAAGTGGTCACCGACGTCGCCCGCAACGAGCTGCGCAGCTACAGGCAATTGCCGAAGAATTTCTATCACATCCAGACGAAGTTTCGCGACGAGCGCAGGCCGCGCTTCGGCGTCATGCGCGGGCGAGAGTTCACGATGAAGGACGCGTATTCCTTCGACCGGGACCACGAATCGGCGCTGACCAGCTATCGCGCGATGTTCGACGCGTATCGCGCCATCTTTTCGCGAATGGGCCTGCGATTCCGCGCGGTCGCCGCCGACACCGGCGCGATCGGCGGATCGGCCAGCCACGAGTTCCAGGTGATCGCCGAAACCGGGGAGGATGCGATCGCGTACTGCCCGCAGTCCGACTACGCGGCGAACATCGAGCTTGCCGAGGCGCTGCCGCTCGTCGAGCGGCGCGAAGCGCCCGTCGAATCGCTGGTGAAGGTGTCCACGCCTTCGCGCGCGCGCTGCGAGGACGTCGCCGATCTGCTCGGCATTCCCCTGGAACGCACCGTCAAGTCGATCGTGCTCGCGGTCGATTCCCGCTCCGATACGCGCATCCACGGCGAAGCGCGCGTGGCATCGGTTCCCGGCGAGTTGTCCGCGCTGCCTGCGGCAGACGTGCAGATCTGGCTCCTGCTCGTGCGCGGCGATCACGAGCTGAACGAGGTCAAGGCGGGCAAGGTCGAAGGCCTCGAGGGCTTCCGCTTCGCCACCGATGCCGAGATCGTCGAGCACTTCGGCTCGCCGCCCGGCTATCTCGGCCCGATCGGCCCGCGCCGGCCGGTGCGCATCGTCGCCGACCGCACGGTGGCGAACATGCACGATTTCGTCTGCGGCGCCAACGAAGCCGATTTCCACTACGCCGGCGCGAACTGGGGGCGCGACCTTCCCGAGCCGATCGTCGCCGACATCCGCAACGTGCGCGAGGGCGACCCTTCCCCCGACGGCAAAGGCGTGTTGGCGATCCAGCGCGGCATCGAGGTCGGCCACGTGTTCTATCTCGGCACGCGCTATTCGAAGGCGATGAACGCGCTCTTCGTCGACGCCGACGGCCAGTCGAAGCCGTTCGAGATGGGTTGCTACGGCATCGGCATCACACGTCTGCTCGGTGCGGCCATCGAGCAGAACCACGACGAGCGCGGCATCGCCTGGCCGCGGCCGATCGCGCCCTTCGAGGTCGTCGTCGTTCCGCCCGGCTACGCGCGTTCCGATGTCGTTCGCGCCGCGGCCGATGCGCTGTACGAACAACTGCTCGCCGAAGGCGTCGACGTGCTGCTCGACGATCGCGACGAGCGGCCCGGCGCGATGTTCGCCGACTGGGAACTGATCGGCGTTCCGGTGCGCGTCACGGTGGGCGAGCGCAGCCTGAAGGAAGGCAAGGTCGAGGTGCTCGTGCGTCGCGCAATGCAGGTCGAGCAGGTCCCCGTCGGCGATGCCCTGCCGGCCATCCGGCGAGCGCTTGCCGGCTGAGCCGCGCGGCGTTTCAATCGCCGCGAATGAAACGTGTCCTGATCCTGCTGCTGCTCACCTGCGCGCTGCTCGCCGCGTTGATCGCGACCAGGCCGGCGCGTGCGGGCTCGCAGCAGTACGAGGCTCTGGGCGATTCGGTGCAATCGGCACTGGCGGCGACGGTTCGGGAAGATCACGAGACGCCGCAGCCGCATTTCGCATCGGTCTCGGAGAAGGTCGACTGGCTCTCGGCGATGTCGTCGCGCCTTCCGCGGCGCTGGAAGCCCGAGTACCGGCAGCGCATCGAGTTCCTGCACGCGGTGCGCTACGAAGCGCAGCGCGCGGGGCTCGACCCGCATCTCGTGCTCGGGCTGATCGAAGTCGAGAGCAACTTCCGCCGCTACGCCATATCGAGCGCCGGCGCGCGCGGGTACATGCAGGTGATGCCGTTCTGGACGAAGTTGATCGGCGACGCCGACGCCTCGAAGCTGTTCGACGAGCGCACGAACCTTCGCTACGGCTGCACGATCCTGCGGCACTACCTCGACATAGAGCGCGGCGACCTGTTCCGCGCGCTTGGCCGCTACAACGGCAGCCTCGGTCGCGCCGAGTATCCGAACGCGGTGCTGCGCGCCTGGAAACGCTGGCAGTACACCCCGCAGCAGGCCCCCGAACGCTTCACCGAACGTGCGCCGGAGGCAGAAGCGAAAGTGCTATAAACGGGCACTTCCCCTTCCTCTGCCGGACGCACCGATGAATCTCGCTTCGAGCCTGCAGCAATGGGCGGCGCGCGCGCCGTCGAAGCCCGCGATCCTGTTCGAAGGCCGCACGGTCACGTACGGGCAGCTCGAAGCCGACGCCTCGCGGCTGGCCAACGCGATGCGCGCGAAGGGCATCGTTGCCGGAGACCGCGTCGGCCTGTACCTGCCAAACATTCCCGAGTTCGCCACCACCTATTACGCCGCGCAGAAGATCGGCGCCATTCCGGTGGCCATCAACGCGATCTTCCGCAGCGGCGAGGTCGAGTACCTGCTCAACGACTCGGGCGCGAAGCTCGTGTTCACCGTCGCGGAACTCGTTGCCTTCGTGCCGCGCGAATCGTGCCCCCTGCTCGCGCACGTCGTCGTCTGCGAGGGCGACGCGGTGAACGGCGCGCAGACGCTCGCGCAGTGGTGCGCGGGCCAGCCCGATCGCTGCGAGCCGGTCGAGCGCGCACCCGACGATCCGGCGGCGCTGCTCTATTCGTCGGGCACGACGGGATTCCCGAAGGGCGTGACGCTGTCGCAGTCGAACATCTCGACGAACGTCGCCACCGCGGCGAAGTACTCGGGCTATCGCGACGACGACCGCCTGTGCACGTTCCTGCCGCTGTTCCACGTGTACGGGCAGAACTACATCCTGAACGCGGCGATCCTGGCCGGTGCCACCGTGTGCCTGTTCCGCCGCTTCGTTCCCGACGTCGTGCTCGAGGCGATCCAGCGCGACCGCATCACGCTGTTCTTCGGCGTGCCGACGATCTTCATCGGCCTGCTGTCGATGGATCTGGCGAAATACGACCTGTCGTCGATCCGCTACGAGATGTCGGCCGCCGCGACGATGCCCGAGGAGATCTCGCGTCGCTGGACCGAACGCTTCGGGCGGCGCGTCTACGAGGGCTACGGCCTCACCGAGTGCTCGCCCTTCGCCTGCTACAACGATCTCGTCGAGCACCGTTTCGGTTCGGTGGGGCGGGCGGTGGAGGGCTTCACGCTGAAGATCCTCGACGAGGACGACCGCGAGTTGGCGCGCGGCGAGTGGGGCGAGATCTGTATCAAGGGCCCGGGCGTGATGCTCGGCTACTGGAACCGCCCCGAGGACACCGCGCAGACGCTGCGCGGCGGCTGGCTGCACTCGGGCGACATCGGCCGCATGGACGACGACGGCTACGTCTACATCGTCGATCGCGTCAAGGACATGATCAACGTGTCGGGCTTCAAGGTGTGGCCGGCCGAGCTGGAGCAGTACCTGTACAAGCTTCCGCAGGTGCAGGAAGTGGCGGTGTACGGCATTCCGCATCCGGAGAAGGGAGAGCAGGTGGTGGCGGCCGTCGTGCCGAAGGCTGGGCAGCCAATCGCACCCGAGGATGTCATAGCGTATTGCCGCGCGAACATCGCGGCATACAAGGTGCCGGCGCGCGTCGACATCGTTCAGGAGCTTCCGAAGAGCGCGACCGGGAAAATCCTGAAGCGGGTTCTGCGCGATGAGGCGGCAAAGCCGTGATAGGGTAACCGGCTTTCATTTTCCGGCAGATCGGCTGCCGCTTCGAACAAACACTGCAAGGAGAGGAGCATGACCCGAGTCACGCGTCGTGATTTCAATCGGATGGCGGCGGGCTCCGCGATCGCCGGAGCCGGCGCACTCGCCGCACCGGCCATCGTGCGCGCCCAGTCGAAGAAGCTGAAGGTGGGCGTGTTGCTGCCGCGTTCGGGTGCGCTGGCGTTCATCGGCCAGTCGTGCCAGCGCGGCGCCGACATCGCACCGGCGCTGCTCTCGGAGATGTACGGCGTCGACGTCGAACTGATGAATGCGGACATCGAGTCGAACGTCGACGTCGCGCGCTCGCGCGCCGAGAAGCTCGTCGACGAAGGTGCTCAGGTCCTGATGGGCGCTTTCGATTCGGGCCCGACGACGGCGATCGCGCAGGTCGCCGAGCAGCGCAAGGTGCCGCTCGTGGTGAACATCGCCGCCGCGCCACAGATCACCGAGCAGGGCTTCCAGTACACCTTCCGCAACTTCCCGAATGCGCCCGAGCTGATCCGCAACGGTCTCGCGCTGACGGGCGACCTGTTCCAGGCCACGCGCGCGGCGCCGCGCACCGCCGTCTTCATGCACGTGAACGACACCTTCGGCACGTCGATGGCGAAGGGCATCGGGGCCATCCTGCCCAAGCTCGATTTCCTGCCGTTCAAGCTCGTCGACACCATCCCGTACGACCGCGAGGCGCGCGATCTCTCGGTGGAGGTCGCGAAGGCCAAGGCCACCAACGCCGATTTCATCCTGCTGGTGAGCCGCCTGAACGACGCGATCCTGCTCGTGCGCGAACTGGTCAAGCAGCGCTGGTCGCCGCAGGCGGTGCTCAGCCCCGGATCGCCCGGCATGTACGAGGCGCAGTTCTACAAGGCGCTGGGCAACCGGTACTCCGACTACTGCATCTCCAACGTCCCCTGGTACAACCCGAACGCCGAGCTGACCAAGCGCGTCGAGGCGCAGTTCAACAAGCAGTTTCCGCAGGAAAAGCTGATGTTCCACGCGCTGAACGTCGGCTTCACCTTCGAGGCGATGATGATTGCGGCCGACGCGTTCAAGCGCGCCGGCACCGCCGACGGCGCGCAACTGGCCGATGCGCTGCGCAAGACGAACATCACCGAGCACATGATGATCGGCGGGCCGATCCAGTTCGACGCGAAGGGGCAGAACTCGAAGGTCGCGTCGGCGTGCATCCAGAACCGGGGTGGACAGCCGAAGGTCGTGCTGCCGCAGGAAGCGGCGCAGGCCAAGCCGGTGTTTCCGGTGCCGGGGTGGCAGGAGCGCAAGGCCTGAGTCGCCGAAGCCTGCGAAACGCTGCCCGACGAACATCCCTGCAGCAGTAGACCGCGAAAGTGCCGCCCTCGGGCGGCACTTTCCGTATGCGCGCCTGATTCGCGCTCCCTCGCGGTTGCCGCCACTCGACAGCCGCTCCCCGGGAGGGGAAGAACCGGCCGAGCGGCAAACCATCCCGGCAATTGCGGGACACGCCAGGCGCGGAAGGTTCCGGATTCCGGAGTGACGACGTCGACATGTAAAGCAGGCCGACAAAAGGGCGCTCTTTCGTTTTGCCTGCTTTTCGACCCGTGTCGAGTGGCCTTGTGGATCAAGGAGTTGGCGGCGGTGGGTCCGGGATTTGCGGGTTTTCCCGCAGTTCTCCGATCGAGCGATCTTTCCCGGGAGTATTTCACGTGCGTTACACCGAACCGCAGCCTGCCTCCATCGCCCGTTCCCCGCGTCACGCACCCGGCCCAGCCTTGCTGTTGGCCGCTGCATCGCTCGGCGTCTCTGCGCCGGCGGCTGCTGTCCCCGGTGACAGCGCGACCTGGGACTTCAACCTGCCGGCGACGGCGCTGGAATCGCAAGAGCCGCCGTACCCTACGGTCGCGTCGCTGATGCTTTTCGAGACGACCGACGGCGTCCAGTTCACGCTGTCTCCGACCTGGACCGAGGCGCCGACCGGGCGCTTCGCCTCGAGTTCCCAGATCGAGCGCGTCGACTACGTCTACGGCGGAAGCCCGCTCACGGACTTCACGCCAAGCTACCCGTCACTGACGAGCAACGCCAGTTTCCGGTGGGACGGCGGTGCCCCCGTCCGCAGCTTCGGCTTCTCTTCGTCTGCCAGCATGGACGCGGGATACGCCACGAACGTCGGTCAGGTCACCATCGATTTCTTCCACCGGAACGGCGATCCCGACGCGGATCGTTTCGACAGCAGCTTCGGCAACAGCGTGTGGACCGTCCTCGGCGCGACGCTGACCGATTTCACCGGCCCCTCGGCCTCGGCGAACGCCAAGCCGTCTCCGACCCACGGAGTTCTCTCGGTGACCGGCTACAGCCTGGACGGACTGACGCCCACGCCGTCGAACTGGGTCACCGGCGCCGCGGATGACGGCGACGGTGACGATGACGTTCCGTTCAACCCGGTCCCCGCGCCGGGCCTGCTGTCGCTGCTCGGCATCGGCCTGCTCGCGGCCGGGACGCGGGTGCGCCGATCGTGAGGAAGGATTTCACGTCGCCGTTTCTTACATGTGCGCAAGATGCATCGGCCGGAAGGGAGGAGATGAGAGCGTAAGTATCTGATCGAAAGGGGTTCGTCGAGAGTGGCATCATTCTTGCTCCCTATAGCCGCCAACGAGCCACTACCGCGACCCGAGCCCGATGCCGATCAAATCTCTCGTTATCGCCTTCGCTGCCGCCGCCACCTTCGGCGCGACTGCGTTCGCCAATGCAGCAGTCTGCTCGGGGTCCGTACCGGACGGCTACTCTCCTGCCCTCTCCGATGTGATGATCGGTGAGGTTGCCGCCAGTTCCTGCGCGTATTACTCGGGTAACGACAATGGCTGGTCCCCCGGGGCCGGTTGGACGAGCATCGGAAAATCGGATGACGAGAACCCGATCACCGGCGACGTGGACCTCGATCCGACCGGGACGCTCTGGTTGTCGCTGTTGCTGACGCCCGACGACGCTCCGGCCGGCGAACTGATGCTGAGCTGGACCGGTGGACCGGCACTGATGGACTTCACCTTCGTGCTCAAGTCTTCGACCGAATACTTCGCCTACACGTTCGAGGAATTTCTCCTGGATCCCGACGAAGGGGGCTACGAGGGCACGTACCGGGTGGCGATCGCGAACCTGAACTCCAAGAAGGGGCCCAAGGACCGTGACCTGTCTCACCTGACGTTCTGGGCGCGCGGCGAGCGCGTCGACGCGCCCGGGCCTAACCCGGTCCCCGCACCCGGCGCCCTGGCGCTGCTTGGAGTCGGGGTGCTTGTGGCCTCGACGATCCGTCGGCGAAGCACCTGTTGATTCGCCGTATCCGCATGCCAGTCGGGACGCGTTGGCTGCGGAATTCGGGTCTTGTCGGATGGGTTTACAGCGCGCCTGGCGTCGCTGGGTTTTCCCCAATGGTTTCAGTGTGATATTGCACCGGCACAGATCTTGCTCGTACACGTACTGACATGGTCGACCATGTCAACCCAATAGGGGAGGCGTGTATGAAAGCGTTGAAAGGGCTCGTCGCAGCGGTCGGCCTGGCGATTGCACCGATCGCAGGTGCTGCTGTTTTAACCTATGACCTCGACGCCACTCTCCCGGATCTGGATCCCATTTCCAGTTTTGGGACGGTGACGATCTCTGACGTGGCGGTCGGCGAGGTTCAGATCTCGGTGAACCTTTTCGATCCCGACGGATCCGGCGACCGCATTCAAGGTCTTGCTCTGAATTTTTCCGGTTGCGGCGCGGGGACGTCGTTCACGACCGATCCTGCCAGTTTTGGCGCGATCGTGGACTGTGACGGCGTCCAGGCGGACGGATACTCGGATGGTTCGTTCGACCTTTTCATACCGGACCCTCCCCCCGGGAATTGGGGTGATACCACGAGCGTGACGCTGTTCGCCACGGGAATTACTGCCGCAGATTTTGACGTTTTCGATACGTCAGGGGAATTGAACCTGTCGATTCATCTCGGCCAAATCGACTCGGCAGGTAACTCGATCTGGCTCGGCGGGACTCCATTTGTGCCAGGCCCTCCGCTCCCCGAACCGGCGTCTATAGCGCTGCTCGGGCTGGGATTGGCTGGCTTGGGCTGGATGCGACGGCGTAGTACGCGTTGAGGTGATTCTTCCGCCTACAGCAAGCCCGCTTCCGAAGCGGGCTTGCTTGCTTTTGAGGTCGTGGAACGTGAAGAGGGAACGTTTCTCCGAAGTTCGCAGCCGCAGCACTCATGCTGCTCCCCTGCAGCGGATCGGTTATCCTCCTCGCCCGAAGACAAATCGCAACCTTTACAAAGTAAGCGCGTGCCCATCGACGCCATCGCCAACATCGTCCTCAGCGGCCTGCTCACCGGCCTGATCTACGGCCTCATGGCGTTGGGTCTCTCGGTCATCTACGGCGTCGTCCGGATCGTCAACTTCGCGCACGGCGAGCTGATGGCGCTCGCGATGTACGCGACGGTCTTCGCATTCGCGTTCACCGGCGTCGATCCGCTGTGGATGCTCGTGCCGATCGCGCTCGCCTTCTTCGGCGTCGGCTACGTGCTGCAGCGCGGGCTCGTGAACCCGTTCATCGACCGTCCCGAGCATTCGCAGTTCATCCTGCTGCTCGCCGTCGCGCTCGTCCTCGTCAATCTCCTGCTCGTCGCCTTCGGGCCCGATGCGCGCAGCGTGTATGTCGACTACGCGCTCGACTCGTACGAGATCGGGCCGCTCCTCGTCGACAAGGTGCGCGTGATCTGCGCAGTGGTCGCGGTCATCGCCTGCGCGATCCTGTTCGCGATCTTCCGCTACACGTCCTTCGGCAAGGCAATCCGCGCGTGCGCCGACAACCTGCTGGGCGCGCAGGTGGTCGGGCTGAACGTCAAGCACCTGTACGCGCTGACCTTCGGCCTCGGTACCGCTTGCGTCGGCGTCGCCGGGACACTGCTGTCGATGCTCGTCGACGTCACCCCGGGGCTCGGACCGGCCTACACGCTGCTTGCCTTCGTCATCGTGATCATCGGCGGACTCGGCTCGATGGTCGGGGCACTGGCCGGTGGAATCCTGATCGGCGTCTCGGAGTCGGTGGCCGGGTTGCTGATCACGCCGTCGGCCAAGAGCATGCTGTCCTTCGCGCTGCTCATCCTCGTGCTCGCGTTCCGGCCCCAGGGCCTGTTCCGGGCGCGGTGAAGCGGCGATGAACCGCTCCGTCGTCGCGCTGCTCGTCCTGTTCGGCATCCTGCTGGTGCTGCCGTTCGCGCTGGATCGCTACCTGCTGTCGGTGATGATCCTGATCCTGTACTTCGCGTACGTGGGCCAGGCGTGGAACGTGATGATGGGGTTCTGCGGACAGTTGTCGCTCGGGCACGCACTGTTCGTCGGCCTGGGTGCCTATACGGCGGCGGCGCTGTTCCAGCACTTTTCGGTGGTTCCGTGGATCGGGATGATCGCGGCCGTCGTCGTCTGCGTCGTCATGGCGTCGTTCGTCGGCTGGCTTGCGTTTCGCTTCGGCATCGGGGGGACGTACTTCGCGTTGCTGACGATCGCGTTCGCCGAGTTCACCCGCATCGGCTTCGAGCACTTCGGATGGGTCGGCGGCACGGGCGGTTTCTTCCTGCGCGTGACGCAGCAGGACCAGGTCGATCTCGCGTACCTGCGCGGTCCGCCGATCCTTTTCTATTACCTGGCGCTCGCGCTTGCGACGCTCGCGTTCATCGTCTGCTGGTGGATGCTGCGCGGTCGGCTCGGCTTCTATTTCCGTGCGATCCGCGACAACGAGGAGGCGGCGCGGGCCGCCGGCGTCGACGTCTTCCGCTACAAGATGTACGCGGTGCAGATTTCGGGCGGGATGACCGCGCTCGCCGGCGTCTTCTTCGCGTTCTACTACAACAACCTGTTCCCCGACCAGGTGTTCCATATCAGTCGCTCGATCGAGATCATCCTCGCGCCGATCATCGGCGGGATCGGCACGCTGTTCGGGCCGATCCTCGGCGCTGCTGCGCTCACCCTGATGTCCGAAGGGATCAACCAGGCGCTGTTCCTCGCCGGGCACGAGATTCCCGGCGTCAAGCAGATCCTGTACGGCATCGCGCTCGGCGCCGCGATCATGTTCATGCCGCACGGCATCTGGCCGGTGATCGCGCGCAGGTTGGGTTTCCGCCGTTCGGTGACCGCGAATGACTGAGTCGCAGGCTCCGATGCTGCAGGTCGTCGGCGCCTCGAAGAGCTTCCAGGCACTGCGCGCGGTGGACGATGCGTCGCTGGTCGTCGAGCGCGGCGAGATCGTCGCGCTGATCGGGCCGAACGGTGCGGGCAAGACGACCCTGTTCAACCTGATCGCCGGGGCGCTGGTGCCGAACGAGGGGCGCATCGTGTTCCTCGGTTCCGACATCGCCGGCTGGCGGGCCGACCGGGTCTGCGCGGCCGGTATCGGGCGCACGTTCCAGATCGTCAAGCCGTTCGCCGACATGTCGGTGCTCGAGAACGTGATGGTCGGCGGGTTTCGCGGAACGACCGACCGGCGCCTGGCGAGCCGGCGCGCCGAGGGTGCGCTGCGTGCGCTCGAGATGTGGGACCAGCGCGACCGCCCGGCTTCGGCGCTCACGCTGCCCGACCGCAAGAAGCTCGAGGTCGCGCGCGCGCTCGCCACCGAGCCGCGGCTTCTGCTGCTCGACGAGGTGATGGCCGGACTGCGCCCGACGGAAACCGACCACATGGTCGCCGCGTTCAAGCGGTTGAACGCCGAGCACGGCGTCACGATCCTGCTGATCGAGCACGTGATGCGCGCAGTGATGGCGCTCGCGCGGCGCGTCTACGTGCTGCATCACGGCGTCATCATCTCGTCGGGAACGCCCGCCGAGGTGACGACCGATCCGAAGGTGCTCGAGAGCTATCTCGGCACGGCGGAACTGCAGTGAGCGGACCGCGATGCTGAAGGTGCGCGATCTCTCGGTGTTCTACGGGGATGCGCAGGCGCTCGACCGCGCGAGCCTCGAAGTCGGTACCAACCAGATCGTCGCGCTGGTCGGTGCGAACGGGGCGGGCAAGACCTCGCTCATCCGCACGCTCGCCGGCATCCTGAAGCCGCGCTCGGGCTCGATCGTCTTCGACGGGCGCGAGATCGCCGGCCTCGACAGCCATGTCGTCTGCGATCTCGGCATCGGCCAGGTGGCGGAAGGACGGCAGATCTTCCCGTCGCTGAGCGTGCTCGACAACCTGCAGGTCGGCGCGCTGCTGCCGCACGCACGCGCCGCTGCCGGCGAGACGCTCGAGCGCGTCTTCACGATGTTCCCGCGGCTCAAGGAGCGCGCCGGGCAGGATGCGGGCACCCTCTCCGGCGGCGAGCAGCAGATGCTCGCGATCGCGCGCTGCCTGATGGGCGCGCCGCGGCTGATCATGTTCGACGAGCCGTCGCTCGGCCTGGCGCCCGCGCTCGTCGCCGAAGTACTCGAGACGATCCGCACACTGCATGGGCAGGGAATGACGGTGCTGCTCGTCGAGCAGAACGTCGCCGCGTCGCTCAAGCTCGCCGACCGGGCCTACGTCCTCGAAAACGGTAGCATCGTGCTGCAGGGCAGCGGTGCCGAGCTGCTCGACGATCCACGCGTTCGCGAGGCGTATCTGGGGTTGTGAGGTTCACGGCGGTCTTCGTCGCGCTGTCGCTCGTCGCGACGCTCCAGCCCGGCGTGGCGGCAGCGCCGCTGTCCTGGTCGCCCGGCGCTTCGCCCGCTTTCGTCGCCGTTCCCGCGGCACCCATGTTCGACTTCGACGCCGTGCAGGTGCGCGACGCGATCGTCGAGCAGATGCTCGAGCACGTGGTCGCGCGTGGCGAGGGGCTCGGTTCGCTCGCTGCGCGCTACGGCGTCTCCGTCGCGCAGATCGCCGAGCACAACGCCCTCGACGCGCGCGCGCGGCTTCGAATCGGGCAGCGCATCGCGATCGTCTCCCGCCACGTGGTGCCGCCGGAGATCGAAGACGGCATCGTCGTCAACGTCCCGCAACGCATGCTCTTCCGCTTCGAGCGGCGACGTGTCGTCGCGGCGTACCCGGTCACCGTCGGCCGGCGCGACTGGGCGACGCCGACGGGCGACTTCACGGTGATCAACCGACAGACCGACAAGACGTGGATCGTCCCCGCGTCGATCCAGGCCGAGATGCTGCGCGAAGGCAAGCCGGTGCTCGTCGAGGTGCCGCCCGGGCCGGAGAATCCGCTCGGGCGCCACTGGATCGGCACGAGCCTGCCGGGCATCGGCCTGCACGGAACGAACGCGCCGGCGAGCGTCTATGGTTTTCGTTCGCATGGCTGCGTGCGGCTGCATCCGGACGACATTGCGGCGCTGTTCGCCGCCACGCAGGTCGGCGGCCGCGGACGCATCGTCTACCGTCCGCTGCTGCTCGCAAGAGCCGGCGACGGGCGGATCTGGTTCGAGGCGAACCCCGACGTCTACCGGCGCGGACCCGGCTCGCTCGACACCGTGCGCGAGATGGCGCGATTGCAGTCGATCGACGAGCGTGCGATCGACTGGTCGCGGGTGGAGGTGGCGATGAAGCGGCGCGCCGGCAATGCGATCGAGGTCGGCGCCGTTGCGATGAACGACGCGACCTTGAACGAGGAACGCGCGCAGGCGCAGGAGGTTTCCGTACGATGACGAAGAGCCATTCCCGCAGGCGGTTCGTGCGCACCGGGTTCGCGCTCGCGCTGGGCGCGACAGCGTCGCAGCCGGGGTGGGCGGCGTCGGCGCGTCCGTCTTTCGATTCCGTCGACGAAATCGCGCGGCTCGCGTTCCTCAATACCCATACCGGGGAAAAGCTCGACGTCGTCTATCGTGAAGGCCGGCGCTATCTCGCCGATGCGCTCGCCGAGATCGATCGCCTGCTGCGCGACCACCGCAGCGGCGACGTGCACGAGATCGACCGTACGCTGCTCGATCAGCTGGCACGACTGCAGGGGCTGCTCGACGTCGGCAAGCGGCCTTTCCACGTGATATCGGGGTATCGCTCGCCGAGGACGAATGCGGCGCTGGCAGCGCGCAGCCGCGGCGTCGCAACGAGGAGCCTGCATCTGCAGGGGCGTGCGGTCGACGTCCGCATGCCGGGGTTGGAGTTGCGCACGCTTCATCGCGCCGCACTGTCGATGCAGGCGGGTGGCGTCGGCCATTACGCGCGCTCGAACTTCGTGCACCTCGACACCGGGCGCGTGCGACGATGGTGATGGCGCCTCGTCCAGCGTGCGCTGCACGCCGTGCCTTCAGGTGGGCGGGAGGAACTTCCCCGGATTGAGGATGTTCAGCGGATCGAGCGCCCGTTTCACCTGCCGCATCAGCGCCATCTCCACGTCCGACTTGTAGCGCGCCGACTCGTCGCGGCGCAGCTGTCCGAGTCCATGCTCGGCCGAGATCGAGCCGTGGAACGCGACGACCGCGTCATGCACGAGCCGGTTGATTCCGGGCTGCATCGCCAGGAACTCGTCCTCGTGTTCGGGCCCCGCGCGGTCGACCGGCGGGGACACGTTGTAGTGAAGGTTCCCGTCGCCGAGATGGCCGAAGACGACCATCCGGATGCCCGGGAAGGCGCGCTGCAGCGCCTCGTTCGTCTGCGCGACGAAGTCGCCGATCGACGAGATCGGTACCGAGATGTCGTGCTTGATGTTCTTGCCGGTGAGCGCCTGCGCCTCGGAGATCAGCTCGCGCAGTGCCCACAGCGCGCGGCTCTGCGTGCCCGACGTCGCGACGACCGCATCGAGCACGATCTCCGATTCGATTGCGCGCTCCATCAGCGCTTCGAACTGCGCGTTCGCGTGCGCCTCGCTCTCGCTGTCGGAGGTTTCGAGCAGCACGTAGTAGGGCGCCGCCTCGGCGAACGGACGCCTGTGGTCGGGGAAGTGCTGCATCACGAGCTCGAGGCACAGGTTGGAGATCAGCTCGAAGGCCGTGAGCGACGAGCCGAGCATCGACTGCGCCAGCTCCAGCAGGCGCAGTGCGGCGTGCGGATCGCGCACGGCCGCCATTGCGGTGACCTGCGCGGCGGGGCGCGGCCAGATCTTCAGTGTCGCTGCGGTGATCACGCCCAGCGTGCCTTCGGAGCCGATGAAGAGGTCGCGCAGGTCGTAGCCGGTATTGTCCTTGCGCAGCCCGCGCAGCCCGTTCCAGACGCGGCCTTCCGCAGTGACGACCTCGACTCCCAGGCACAGCTCGCGTGCATTGCCGTAACGCAGAACCTGCGCGCCGCCGGCGTTCGTCGCGAGATTGCCGCCGATCGTGCACGTGCCTTCGGAGGGCAGGCTCAACGGAAAGAGGCGGTCCGCCGCGTGTGCCGCGTCGCGCACCTGCGCGAGCGTGCAGCCCGCTTCGACGGTGATCGAGTTGTTGACGGTGTCGACGGCGCGAACTCTCGTGAGCCGGGCGAGCGACAGGACGATCGAGCGTCCGGACTCGTCGGGCGTCGCGCCGCCCGAAAGGCCCGTGTTGCCGCCCTGCGCCACGACGGCTACCCGGTGCTGCGCACACCAGCGGACGACCGAGGCTACGCCGTCGACGTCATCGGGCTGCGCGACCCCAAGGGCGCGCCCGAAGTAGCGTCGCCGCCAGTCGATCGTGAAGCCTTCGACGTCGGCAGCTTCGGTCAGCAGGCGGCCGGTGAAGCCGGAACGCAGCGACTCCAGATCGGGGGGCTGCGTGTCGGGAGATCGCGTGCGGTTCGCTTCCATAGGAAGCGAAGTCTACCGCCGATGCAGGAGGCGTACCCCGGGTGCAGCGACAGGCGAAGCGATCGAGACGCCCCGCCTGCCGATGCTCACGTCACTTCACGGTGAAGCGGACCGTCGCCTCGCTCGCGTTGCCCGCACGGTTGGTCGCGCGCACGGTGAGCGTGTTCGCGCCCTTGCTCTTCTTCGCGTTCCATCGCACCTGGTACGGCGCGGTGGTGGCGCTGCCTACCGCGCTGCCGTTGACGAGGAAGTCGACGCGCGCAATGCCGTTGTCATCGTAGGCCGACGCCGACAGCGAGGTCGGCTTGCTCGCGATCGTCATGCCGTCCGAGGGCCACGTGATGCTTACCGTCGGCAACGACGCGTCGGCGAAGACGGTGTAGCTCGCGGTCGTGGACGCTGCGGTTCCGCCGGTTTCCGCGGCGCTTGCCCGCAGCGAGTAGACGCCGTCGGCGAGCGTCGCGCCCGAGTTCACCGACCACGTTGCGCTGCCGCTGGCGCCCGGGGCGAGCGAGATCGACGCCGACGAGAACGATCCGGCAAAGCCGGCGGGCAAGGCCTGCGCGAGCGAGAAGCTGCTGCCCGCGCAGGCAGACGAGTTGCGATTGGTGACTGTCACGCCGTAGCGCAGCACAGTGCCCGGCGAGCCGCTCTGCGAGACGGGGGAGACTGCGATCGAGGGTGCCGAGCGCGAGCAGACGGGTCCGGCCAGTTGCAGCGAAACGGTCGCCACACCGGTCGCGATCGACTGCGCGGTCACGCTGATGCCGTTCGCAGCGTCGTTGAATGTCTGGCCGGGAGCCAGCCGCGCGACCCGGACGGTCCTGGCGGGCAGCGCGCCGGTGGCCCGGTGCACGCTCACGACGTCCTTGTCGCCGGAGAGGAGGTTCGAGTCGAGGTCGAGCGACTGCCGCAGGCTGAGGTAGTAGTACTCGTTGGTGTCGGTCTTGCGCAGTCGCACGACCTGCGCCGCGCCCGTGTCCGGTGCGGCGAGGGTGGCGATCGAGTACGTACCCGAGGAAGCCGCGTCGACGACGTTGCCGCTTCCCAGCCAGCCTGCCATCACTCGGTTCGCCGCGTTCATCTGCACGGTGCGAACGTAGCCCATCGGATCGGAGTAGTCGCCGTACTCGGACGTGGGCGTGCTCGCGTGGTGGAAGCGCAGGTTGTGCCCGAGTTCGTGCGCGAACACGCCGGTGGTCGAGCAGGAGAGGATCCACGAGCGCGTCGGAGGCGTGCCGCCGAGGTTGGCGATTCCGGAGAAGCCGCAGGTTCCGTTCGACGGCAGCGCGTACGAGATGCGCGCGTATCCCGAGAAGTCGATGCCGGCCGCCTTGGCCGCCTTGTCGATCGCGCCACCCCATGCCTGGTAGTCGCAGGTTCCGGAGCCGGAGTACGGGATCGTGAACGGCCCGACCACGTTCCCGGAGAACGTGACCGCGTCGCGCGAGGATTCGCGCAGGATCCGGTCGACCGATGCCGTGCTGCCGAACAACCGGTTCTGCACGTCGCTGACCGAGCAGCCGATCGTCTTGTCCTGGAAATTACCGAGGATGACCAGGGTGCGCTGGTCGCCGCTGACCAGCGGAGTCGTCGACATCGCCATCGTCGTCGAACCCGCCGTGCCGCCGTAGGTCGCGGTTTCGATCTCCTCGCGACTGCCGACGACGAGCCGGTTGCCCACGCGCAGTCCGCGCATGCGCACCCGCTGGTCGATGAGGCCCATCATCTGTTCCTCGGGAATCGCATCCCTCGACCACGCCAGGCTCAGGCGCTGGCCGTTCCCTTCCTCGAGCTCGAGAAAGAGCGGATGCTCGGAGGTGCCGTTCTCGATGTCGTCGATCAGCATGCCCACGACGCGGCCGCGCGCATCGACGCTCTGTTCGACCAGCGCGCGCGCCGGCGGGGGAAGCTTCTCGCGCAGCGCGTCGGGCATCGCGATCGACAAGGCGCCGCGCGGGTCCGTGCGAACCAGTTCCAGCATCGCCGTCCGGCGCTCCGCCGCCGCCTGCGTCAGCTCGCGTTCGCGCTGCGCGCGCTGCGCGGCCGGCGCTCGCTCGAGCGCCTTCAGCGCACGCAGCACCTCGTTGCTCGCGCGCCTGGCCTGCGCGTCGGCGGCCGCGGCGGCGCGCCGCTCCTCGGCGGTCTGCACAGGGTGATCGCCAGCGGCGTAGGCGTGCGAGACGAACGCCGCAACGAGCGCTGCCGCGCACACGGAGTACCGGAAATCCATCGAAACCTCTCCCGAAATGCCACTACATGCCCGCCGTGTGACGGGAACCGCGCGACCGCGTGGATCGCGCTGGCATCAGAAACCGGGAGAGGACATACGTCACAGAACGGCCGACGCAAGGCCACGAGGCGCCGACTCGCGGCGCAAGTGAGGACTTCGCTAGCGCAGCCCGGGCATCATTCCCTTCATGCCTCGCATCATCTTCGCGAGGCCGCCCTTCTGCATCTTCTTCATCATCGACTGCATCTGCTCGAACTGCGACAGCAGCCGGTTGACTTCCTGCACCGTCGCACCGGAGCCGGCGGCGATGCGCCGCTTGCGGCTCGCCTTGATGAGGTCGGGCTTGGCGCGCTCGGCCTTCGTCATCGACTGGATGATCGCCTGCATCCGGCGCATCTGCTTCTCGGCCTGCGACATGTCGGCGCCGGCCGCCGCCTGCTGGAACTGCGCGGGCAGCTTGTCGAGCATCGACGCGAGCCCGCCCATGCGGTTCATCTGGCCGAGCTGCGAGGCGAAGTCGTTCAGGTCGAAGCGGTGGCCCGACTTCAGCTTGTCGGCGAGCGCCTTGGCCGTCTTCTGGTCGACGTTCTTCTGCGCTTCCTCGACGAGCGAGACGATGTCGCCCATGCCGAGGATGCGGTTGGCCATTCGCTCGGGGTGGAAACCCTCGAGCCCGTCGAGCTTCTCGCCGACGCCGACGAACTTGATCGGCGCGCCGGTGACGGCCTTCACCGACAGCGCTGCGCCGCCGCGCGCGTCGCCGTCGAGCTTCGTGAGCACGACGCCGGTGAGCGGCAGCGCTTCCTTGAACGCCTTCGCCGTGTTGACGGCGTCCTGCCCCTGCATCGCGTCGACGACGAACAGCGTCTCCACCGGATCGAGCAGCGCGTGCAGTTCGGCGATCTCGCGCATCATCTGCTCGTCGATCGCCAGGCGTCCGGCGGTGTCGACGAGCAGGACGTCGAAGTAATGCGTGCGCGCCCACTGGCGTGCAGCGGCGGCGATCTCCGCCGGCTTCTGTTCGGGAGTCGAGGCGAAGAACTCCGCGCCGGCCTGCGCGGTGACCGTGCGCAGCTGCTCGATCGCCGCGGGACGATAGACGTCGCACGAGACGGTGAGCACTTTCTTCTTCCGGTTCTCGCGCAGCCACTTGGCGAGCTTGCCGACGGTGGTGGTCTTGCCGGCGCCCTGCAGGCCGGCCATCAGCACGATCGCCGGCGGCTTGCTCGCGAGTTCGAGCGGTGCCGCGTCGCCGCCCATCAGCTGCGTCAACTCGCGATGGACGACGCCGACGAGCGCCTGCCCGGGCGACAGGCTGGCCAGCACTTCCTGTCCGAGCGCACGCTCGCGTACGCGCGCGACGAAGTCGCGAACGACCGGCAGGGCGACGTCGGCTTCGAGCAGCGCGATGCGGATCTCGCGCAGCATCTCCTGCGTGTTCGCCTCGGTCAGGCGCGCCTCGCCGCGCATCGTCTTGACGACGCGAGCGAGCCGCTGCGACAGGTTTTCCAGCATGGCCTTGGGGTAAACTGAATCGGTGCCGATTTTACCGGTTATCGCCGACCTGCTTGCCGCGCTCGCTTACGTCGTCGCCTGGCGAGCGCCGCACCGGTGGAGCGGGATGGCGATGCTCGTCGGCCTCGTCGTGCATGGCTTCGGGCTCTATGAAGCGATCGTCGGCGAGAACGGATGGCACTTCGGTTTTGCGCCGATCCTCTCGGCCACGCTGTGGATCGGCGTCCTGGTGCTGTGGATCGAAGGCCTGTCGGCGCGCGTCGAGGCGCTGCGAACCATCGTTCTGCCGGCCGCCGCGATCGCCGTGCTGCTGCCGCTCGCGTTTCCCGGCATCGACCTCAGCGCGCAGGCCACGCGCCCGCTCTTCCTGCCGCACCTGCTGATCGGCACGCTCGCCTACGGCGTGCTCTCGCTCGCGGCCCTGCACGCTGCGCTGATGACGCTCGCCGAGCGCGCGCTGCACGGTGGCGGCGAGGAGGCGAACGCGCTGCCGCTCGCGCGCTTCCTCGAAGACCTGCCGCCGCTGCTGGTGCTCGAGCGCATCCTGTTCCGCTTCATCGGCGTGGGCTTCGCGCTGCTCACGCTCACCGCGTTCAGCGGCGTGCTGTTCTCGGAGGAGATCTTCGGCCAGCCGTTGCGCTTCGATCACAAGAACGTCTTCACGTTGATCGCGTGGGCGGTGTTCGGCATCCTGCTGCTCGGGCGTCGAATGTGGGGTTGGCGCGGGCGCACGGCGCTGCGGCTGACCTTCGGCGGCTTCGCACTGCTGCTGCTCGCCTACGTCGGCAGCCGCTTCGTCCTGGAAGTCATCCTGAACCGGCATTAGTGTCCTGTCCGACAGACAACTCGCCTTTGGTGCGCGCCAGGCGGGCGTGGGGCAAGGTGGCGGACCGGGTCGACATCGATATCAAGGACACTGGATGGGCAAGCTGCTGAGCTGGGTCGTGCTGATCGCGCTGGCCTGGCTCGTCCTTCATCTCGTCTCGATCAGCCAGCGACGGCGCGAGCGCAGCCGCGGTGCCCCCGCCGGCGACGCGGCGGCCTCGTCCGGCGGTGAGGCCGCCCGGTCGTCCGGCCGCACGCTCGAAGGCGAGCCGATCGTCCCCTGCGCGCACTGCGGGCTCTTCGTGCCGGCTTCCGACGCCGTGCGCGACGGCGAACTCATCTATTGCAGCACCGCGCATCGGGAAGCCGATCGCGCCTCGCGGCGAAGCGCCGGGGAAGGCCCCGGGCGCCGCCCGCGTTCGCGCGACGAATGAACGATCCCCGTTCGGCATGAACGTCGCCCCCTCGTACTGGGCGTCGCTGCGCTGGCTGGCGGCCAGCCGCGTCGCGATCGCGCTCGTGCTGTTCGCGTTCTTTCCGCTGCACGACACCGGCCGGCTTTCCAACGAGCTCGGCGATCCCTCGCTGTATGGCGGCACGGCCGTCGCGTACCTGCTGCTCGCGGTACTGTTCCTGTCGACGCTCGATCACTTCCGCGGGCACTTCCACGCGCTCGTGCTGGCCCAGGCGCTGACCGACATCGTCGCGCTGTCGACGCTGATGCACGCGGCCGGCGGCCTGAAAAGCGGGCTGCTCGTGCTGCTCATCGTCGCGCTCGCCGGCGCGGCGATCGTCTCCACCCGGCGCATGGCGGCGTTCTTCGCCGCCGCGGCGACCCTGCTCGTGCTGGCGCAGGCCGGCTGGCAGCTGATGAGCCCGGGCGGAGGCGACGCGGCGTCGCTGATGCTGGCCGGCCTCGTCGGCATCGGCTGCTTCGCCACCGCGATGACGGTGAACTGGCTTGCGACGCGGCTGCATGCCCAGGAGCGCATCGCGCAGATGCGCGCCGACGACCTGCGCCGCCAGCTCGCCGTCACCTCGCGCGTGGTCTCCGAACTCGCGCACGGCGTGATGATCGTCGATGCCGCAGGCGCCGTGCGCACGATGAATCCCGCGGCGCGCGCGCTGCTCGGCCTCGCCGAGGCGCCCCCACCTGCGCTGCACGAGCCGACCCTCGCATCGCCGCAGGCGCCGCCCGCCGATGCGGCCGATCGCGGCTGGGCGCTGCTGCGCGACGCGTATGCACGCTGGCGCGACGGCGGCGGAGCGAACGGCACCGAGAGCGAACTGGAGCTGCCGACGGTCGACGGACGGGCCACGCGGGTTCGGTTGCGCTTTCTCGGCACGGCCGACCCGGGTGAAGATACCGTCGTCATGCTCGAGGACCAGCGACTCGTCGAGGAGCGCGCGCAGCAGCTCAAGCTCGCGTCGATGGGCCGGCTGTCGGCGTCGATCGCGCATGAGATCCGCAATCCGCTGGGTGCCATCCGCCACGCGAACGGGCTGCTCGCCGAGCGCCTGTGCGAACCTTCGCTCGAGCGGCTGGCGGGCATCGTCGAGTCGAACACGGTGCGCATCGACCGGATCATCGAGGACGTGCTGTCGATCGCGAGGCGCGAGCGCACGACCGACGAGTCGATCGAGTTGCAACCCTTCCTCGAACGCCTCGTCGACGAGTTCGTCTCGGCCAGCGGCGCCGAGCGTCGCCGCATAGGCGTGCGCCTGGGCACCGATCGCGCGATCCGCTTCGACTCGAACCACCTGCGGCAGGTCCTGCTGAACCTGCTGGCCAACGCGCTTCGCTATGCCTCGAACGCCGACGAGGCGGTGCGGATCGAATGGCGCGAGCGTGAGGACCGCCGGCTCGAGCTGCGCGTCGCCGACGACGGCCCCGGGCTGACCGACGAGATGCTCGAGCATGCGTTCGAGCCCTTCTACACCACCGAGAGCCGCGGCACCGGCCTTGGCCTGTACCTCGCACGCGAGCTGTGCAACGCCAGCGGCGCGACGATACGCTACGAAACGGGTTCGCCGTCGCATCGCTGGCGCAGCGTCTTCGCGATCGAGCCCCGGGTTGCGACCGAATGGCAGAGATCCCTCCCCGAATGAAAGAGATTCCCCAGACCGCGAACGCGCGCAGCGCTCCGCGCTCCGCGCGCCCCGCGCCGGCCCGGCGCGTGCTCGTCGTCGACGATGAAGCCGACCTGCGCGAACTGCTCGAGCTGACGCTGGTGGGAATGGGGCTCGACGTCGACTGCGCCGGTACCTTCGCCGAAGCGGAAGCCGCGCTCACGCGCGGCACCTACGCCCTGTGCCTGACCGACATGCGGCTGCCCGACGGCGATGGGCTGGCGCTCGTCGCTTCGATCAACCGCTGGCATCCGCACACGCCGATCGCCGTGATCACTGCATACGGCAGCGCCGAGAATGCGGTCGCGGCGCTGAAGGCGGGCGCCTTCGACTACCTCGCCAAGCCGGTCGCGCTCGACGCGCTGCGCAGCCTCGTGCGCTCGGCGCTGCAGTTGCCCGTGCAGGGCGGTGCGGCGGCCGCGCCCGAAGGCGCGGCGGCCGTAACCGAGCCGGTACGGCAACTCCTCGGCGATTCGGAACCGATGCGCGAAGTGCGTTTGCAGATCGTCCGGCTCGCGCGCAGCATGGCGCCCGTATCGATCAGCGGCGAATCGGGTTCGGGCAAGGAGCTGGCGGCGCGCCTGATCCACGAATCGGGTGCGCGCGCGACGCAGCCGTTCATCGCGGTGAACTGCGGCGCGATTCCCGAAGCGCTGATGGAGGCCGAGTTCTTCGGCTACCGAAGGGGCGCCTTCACCGGAGCCGAGCACGACCGCGACGGCTTCTTCCAGGCGGCCAACGCGGGCACGCTGTTCCTCGACGAGGTCGCCGACCTTCCTCTGGCGATGCAGGTGAAGCTGTTGAGGGCGATCCAGGAGAAGCGCGTTCGCAAGGTCGGCGCGACCGTCGAGGAAGCGGTGGACGTGCGAATCGTCAGCGCAACGCACCAGGAGCTTGCCCAGTGCGTCGCCGCCGGGCGTTTCCGGCAGGACCTGTACTACCGGCTCAACGTGATCGAGTTGCGTCTGCCGTCGCTGCGCGAACGCCTCGAGGACATTCCGGCACTCGCCGATGCGATTCTCGCGCGACTCGCCGAACGCAGCGGTGCGTCGCGGCCGCCCCGCCTCGCGCCGGTCGCCGTGCGCTACCTGCAGAGCTATCGCTTCCCCGGCAACGTCCGCGAGCTGGAGAACGTGCTCGAGCGCGCGCTCGCTTTCTCCAACGGCGACGTGATCAACGTCGAGGACCTCGGCCTGAAGCCGATCGTCTCCGACGCGGACGAGAACGAGCGCGTCGAGCCCGAGCCGGGCGATCCGGGCGCGGGCGCCGCGCAGTCGGCTTCCGGCGAGCGCAGGCCGGTGCGAATCTCCGAGGACGGCGTTCCCGAATCGCTGCCCGACTACCTGGAGCAGATCGAGCGCGAGGCGATCCAGCGCGCACTCGACAAGACGCGCTACAACCGCACGGCCGCCGCGCGGCTGCTCGGCATCACCTTCCGCGCGCTTCGCTACCGGATGCAGCGGCTCGGGCTGAGCTGATGGACGGCAGGCGCCGACCGCGTGGTGCGTGGCGCGACGATGCGTCCGGGTGGATCGCCGCCGCGCGCGCCGTTCCGTCACCGAACTGCGACGCGCGTCCGACCGGCGCGCGCATCGAGCTGCTCGTCGTGCATCACATCAGCCTGCCGGCAGGGCGCTTCAGCGGCGACGCGGTCGAACGGCTGTTCACGAATCGGCTCGACGCATCGTCGCACCCGTCGTTCGGCGAGCTGCTTGCGCTGCGCGTTTCCGCGCATTTCCTCGTGCGCCGCCGCGGCGAGCTGCTGCAGTTCGTCGACACCCGGGCGCGAGCTTGGCACGCCGGCGTCTCGCGCTTTCTCGATCGAGAGCGCTGCAACGATTTCTCGATCGGCGTCGAACTCGAGGGAGACGAGTCGCACCGCTTCACCGAAGCGCAGTACCGTCGCCTGCGTTTCCTGATCGCGGCGCTGCGCGAGCGCCACCCGCTTCGCTGGCTGGCGGGGCACAGCGACATCGCGCCCGGGCGCAAGCGGGATCCCGGCATGCACTTCGACTGGGCGCGCGTGCATGCGATGCATGAAGCGCGCGATCTCGTTCGACCGTTCTGAACCGCACACGCATTCGCGCGCAGCGCGACGCGTGCTTCGCGTGGAAGTCGAACGCTGCGATGTGTTGCGTGCACGCCGACGAAACGACGTTCAAGTCAAGCGAAAACGCGAAGCGTCGTTGCGGACACCCTACAAGGGCCGTAAGATTCCGCGTGTGCATAACAGCGGAATTTCACGGCAGTACAAGAAGTTATCGGCGTGTATTGAAGCGTGAAATCAGTTGCTGTCGCAGGGGATGATCCGAATTGAGGTCGATGGCTCCGGGCGTGGAAAAGCGGATGCGGGCGGGTTTGCGAAAGCGGCAGACGACGGCCGATCCGACTGCCGTTGCGACGATCTCCAGAGAGCGCCGAACCCTCGGGTTCCGGCGTTTTTTTTGCGCCGAATTCATTAGCGTTGGAACGACGAACCGTGGACCACGGTGTTCTTGCGCCGATGAATAGCCCGTTCCG
>DASWVL010000414.1:0-6247 GCA_036406255.1 Zeimonas sp. | reverse complement strand
GCACGACGGCCAGGTGGTGAACAAGGGCGAGATGATCGTCGACGGCGCCGCCGATCCGCACGACATCCTGCGCCTGCTCGGCATCGAGGCGCTCGCGCGCTACATCGTCGACGAGGTGCAGGACGTCTACCGGCTGCAGGGGGTGAAGATCAACGACAAGCACATCGAGGTGATCGTCCGCCAGATGCTGCGCCGCGTGCAGGTCACCGACCCGGGCGACACGCCGTTCATCACCGGCGAGCAGGTCGAACGTTCCGAGCTGCTCGACGAGAACGACAAGGCGGTCGACGCCGGCAAGCAGCCCGCCACCCACGCGAACCTGCTGCTCGGCATCACCAAGGCGTCGCTGTCGACCGACTCGTTCATCTCGGCCGCTTCGTTCCAGGAGACCACGCGCGTCCTCACCGAGGCCGCGATCATGGGCAAGCGCGACGAGCTGCGGGGCCTGAAGGAGAACGTCATCGTCGGCCGACTGATCCCGGCGGGGACCGGACTGGCGTTCCATCGCGCGCGCCGCGCGAAGGAGCAGAGCGAGGCGCAGGAGCAGGCCGCGCTGGCCGCAGCCGAGGCCCTGTTCGAGCCGATGCCGGGCGAGAGCGCCGAAGAGACGGCCGACGTGCACCCGGATGGCGAAGGCCAGGAGTGAGCGCCTCGTCGCCGGCCGCGCGTGCAATGCACGCGGGCCGGCGGCGGGCGTGGCTCGGGAGGGTCGCACGGCCCGGACCGCGGCGCACGTGCGCGTCGTGCTCGGCGTCGGCTGTGCGCTCGCGTTGTCCGCGTGCGCCCAGTTCCCGATCGGATCCCCCGGCGTCGGCGCGCGCGGGCCGGTCGTCGAGCGTGCCGAGGGCTTCCGGCTGCCGGTCGCGCGGCCCGATCTCGATGTCGGTGATCGCTGGGTCTGGTCGGCGCACGAGGTGGGCAGGAACGCTTCCGACGACACGACCGTCATCGAGCGTGTCGTCACGAGCGTGAATGGCGACCGGGTCGAGCTGCGCCAGCAGACGCTGCACCCGGTCACGCGCCGCCCCACCGGCGCGGCTCGAACGCGGGTCGTGAAGCGTTCGGTCTGGCACCTCGAGCCGAACGTGCGCTCGCGCGGCGACATCCGGGCGCTCGTCTTCCCGCTGACGGTCGGCAAGAGCTGGGAATACGAGTACTGGCTCGGCGGCCGCGAGCGCGACATCGTCACCACCTACCGCTATCGCGCGCGGGTCGACGGGATCGAGACGGTTCGCACGCCGGCCGGGCGCTTCGAGACGCTGCGCGTCACGCACGAGGGGCGCTGGAGCCGTCCGGTGCTGGAGCAGGGGCGGCCGGTCGAGCGCGCCGGCGACGTGCGGACGACATACTGGTACGCACCGGCGGTTGGAACGTGGGTGCGCCTCGAGGTCGACCTGCGCGAGCCCGACGGAACGCGCGACCTGGGGCTCGTGCAGGAGCTGGTCGACTACGACGTCGGGCAGTAAGCAGTGCGAGCCTGCGCGAGCGAGGCCCGCTCGCCTGCGCTCAGCTGCGGCGGAGTTCCACGCGGGGGTCGTAGCCGGCAGACCCGGCCGCAGAGCGCTTCGGCATGCGTGCGGCGACGAACCCGACGATCGCCAGGGCGAGTGCAACCGCGGCCGCGGCGACCGGGGAGGGTGCGCCGGTGGCCAGGCGGATCGACACCGTGACGTAGAGCAACGGAACCAGTAGCGCTGCACTGGCGACGAGCGCCGTCCAGCGCGCCCAGTTCTCGCCGTGCACGATCGGTACGATCAGCATCAGCGCGACGACGCCCCCCGTCAGGAATCCGGCTGCGGCAGCCTTGAGCAACGCGAGTACGACGAGCTGCAGCCCCGGTGCCACCGCTTCCCACGCGGTGCCCGAAGCGATCGCGTGGTACGGCATGAACCGGTCGGCGGCCCAGTACCGTCCGAACATGAACAGTCCGATCGCGCCGCCCAGCACGTAACAGGCGACAGCGATCTTCATGCGTGTGCTCATGCCGCCCTCCCATTCTTCGTGCGGCCGATTCTTCTCGCGCGCGCTACGTCTCGGCAATCCCCCTTTGTGGCTACGCTCCTGCGCGACGCCCGGACCGGTCGACGGGACGCGCGACCCGCAGCGGTCTGCGCGAATCGACCGCCCGATCAGGCGGACCCGACAACCGCTACGGCGTGCCGCCGCATCCCGAGAACCAGCGTCAACGCGAAGCCGAGCGACACCAGGCTGCCGACGATGCCGAGCGTGAGAACGCCGGAATAGTCGGGCGCGGCGACGAGCGTTGCCCCGGCCGCGGCGGGGCCGATCGACAGCCCGGCGCCGATCATGAAGTTGGCGAGCACGACGAGCCGGCCGCTCGCGTCGTGGGCGGCGATGCTCGCCAGCAGGAACGGAAGCGCGAAGGTCCAGGCGAACTTGAACACCGACGTCGCGACCAGGTACGTGCTCCCCGACAGCGGAGCCTGAAGCAGAACGATCGAGCCGGCCAGCATCGCGTAGCCGAGGACGAGCGGTGCGAGGCAACCCCAGCGACCGCCGATCCACGTGGCGGCGAGCGAACCCGCGATGCCGAACAGCGTGGCGATCGTCAGCGCGTCGCCGATGCTTTGCGGCGCCATGCCGGCCTGGTCGGCGATCCGTTCAACGTAGGCCCAGACGCCGCCGAGCGAGACGTAGAACAGGACGACGGCTGCGAGTCCGGCGACCGAGACGAGCCAGTACGCGCGCCGGTTCCCCTGCGGGCGGTCGCCGGTGCCGGCGATCGGCAGCAGGCTTGCCAGCGGCAGCATCGCGGCGCTGGCGAGCGCGAGGAACAGGTACACCGATTCGAGCCCGTAGTGCGGCAGCAGGCCGGGCAGCACCTTCAACCCGATTGCGCCGAGGACGAGTTGACCGACGACCCACCAGCCGTAGTTGCGCTCGCGCTGCCGTGTCTGGCCGATGGTCACCATGCACAGGATGATCACGCTGCCCGAACCGAGTCCGCTGACGAAGCGCCAGAAGGCGAGCATCGTCCCGGAGTCGACCGACTGCGACGAGGCGATGTTGCCGAGAACCATCAGCACCAGGCAGCTGCGGATCGCCGTTCGCCAATTCCAGAAGCGCATCCACCACAGCGTCGAGAACGTCACCAGCGCCATCGCGCCCAGCTCGGCGGAGATCACCAGCCCGGCCGCCTGCGGCGTGAGTCCCGATCCCGTCACCAGCGCGCCGACGATCGCCGGCGCGAGCAGCAGGATCGCCGGCGAGATCGCCGACAGCAGCACCAGCGCCGCGATCGTCGCCTTCGAGTCGATGTCGATCGTCTGCATTCGTCTCCTCCTCGGGACCGGGTTCAGAGCGCCCGTGCCATCTCGTCGATGAGTCCGCGCTGGAACGCAGCGAAACGCTCCTTCGGCTGCTGCGCCTCGATCAGCTCGTCGAAGGGGTCTTCGACGCCCATCGAGCAGCCCGCCAGCGTCTCGAGGACCGCGTGTGCGCAGAACGGCACCACCGCCTCGGAGTACCCGCCCTCGTGGACCATGACCAGTCGGCCGTTGCAGTACGCGTCGGCCAGCGCCATCGTCCGGCGCGTCAGGTCGACGAAGGCCCGCGAGCCGAGCAGCATGCGCGCCATCGGATCGGTGCCGTTGGCATCGAAGCCGCAGGCGACGACGATCAGCTCGGGGCGGTACCGGGCGACCAGCGGTTCGACCAGGCGCTGCATCGCGTACTCGTAGGCGTCGCGCCCGCCGCCGGGCAGCAGCGGCACGTTCAGGTTCGCGCCCTTGCCCGGGCCCGCGCCGCGTTCGTCGAATCCGCTGTAGCCGGGAGGAAAGCATCCTTCCTGGTGCAGCGAGATCGTCAGCACGTCGGGACGTTCGTAGAAGATCGCCTGCGTTCCGTTGCCGTGATGCACGTCCCAGTCGAGCACGACGACGCGCGAGAGTCGGTGGCGCGCGATCGCGGTTTCGATCGCGACCGCCGCGTTCGCCAGCAGGCAGAAGCCGCACGAGCGCTCGGGCAGGCAGTGGTGTCCCGGCGGGCGCGTCATCGCGTAGGCGTTGCGCAGCCGGCCGGCGAGCACGTCGTCGACCGCCTGGATCGCGAGCCCGGTCGACAGCTTCGCGATCTCGTAGCTGCCGCGCCCGAAGGGCGCGAAGTCGCCGAGATTGCCGCCGCCCGCATCCGACGCAGCCTGGAAGGCCTCGAGGTAGGTGCGCGGGTGCACGCGCATCAGGTCGGTCTCGTCGGCCATCGGCGCCGAGCGCACGTCCAGCCGCGACGCGAGCCCCGACACCTGCATCAGCGAAACGACGCGCCGCTTCGATTCAGGCGATTCGGCGTGACCGCCGGACGCCATCGGCTGCACCCACCCGCCGACGGGCATCACGAGCGCGTGCTCGCCCGTCGTGTGCCACAGGCATTTCTCGTCGTGAACGAAACCGGTCTGCGAGCCCATCGGTGTCCGCTGCGTGGTGCCCGGGATTCGGGCGGAACATCGACGGTAAGCGCGTGCCGGATGCGCTCGCAGTCGTTCAGATGTACAGGCGCGGCGCGACGCCTGCTGCACCGCAGCATCGTGCGGGCCGCTCGCGTTCCCGGCGAAGCACCGGTCCGTCGGCCCCCCGGGCTATTGCACCGCCGTACGGATTTGCGGGTTCTCGCGCCCGTACGGTCGTCCATCTGAACGATGGGAAGCCGGGGCATTGCGCCGACGTGCCCGCACGGGTAGCGTGCCCCTGCGATGAACACGCAGCAGCAGCCGGAGACGACGGCCCCCAGCGCGCACTGGAGCGAGCCCGTGCACGAGGCGTCGGCGCCCGGGCCGTCGGTGCACGACGATGCGGCGGACCTGCAGTCGGCCCGGCCGGTCGCGACGGCGGTGAGCAGTTGCCTGCTGCACCTCTATCAGCTCGCCGTCGACTCGCGGATCGGCGAGTTCGAGGAGCAACTGTTCACGCTGATGCGCGAGTACCTCGTGTTCGACGGAGCGTGGTTCGGGCGCTCGACGATGGTGGACGCAGGCCCGGTCATGCACAACAGCTATGTCTGCAACCTCGGGCCGGAGTTCGTCGCCGACTGGGAGCGCGTCAAGGCGCACGACCCGCTCGTCCCGCTGATCACCGACCAGCATCGCAACCCGGCGCTCGTCTGCGTGACCGACGACGTCGCCGACGGCCCGTTCCGTGCGTTCTGCGGCAAGTACGCGATCGCGCAGCTGATGTGCACGGTCGCGGTCGATCCGGTGCTCAGGTTGTGGACGCATCTCTCGCTGTATCGCAACGGCCTCGTCCCCCGCTTCGGCGAGCGCGACGTGGAGCTGATGCGGCTGCTGATGCCGCATCTGGCCGCCGCGCTGAACCTGAACCGGGTCCACCACGTCGAGCAGCGCAAGATGGCCGTGCACGGACCGCGCACGTCGGTCGCCATCTGCGATGCGCGCGGGGTGATCCAGTACGCCGACTCCGCCTTCGCCGATCTCATCCTGATGCAGTGGCCGTCCTGGAGCGGTGCGACGCTGCCCTCCGATCTCGAGCCCGCGCTGCTCGCGCAGGCGGGCTCCCCGTACGTCGGGACGCACGCGACCCTGCGCGCCGAACGCGTCGCCGACCTGTTCCTGATCCAGGCGAGTCCGCCCTGTGCGCTGGATCTGCTCACGCCGAAGGAGCTTTCGGTCGTGCGCCTGTTCGGCGAGGGGCTCACGTACAAGACGGTTGCCCGCCGCCTCGGGAATTCGCCCGCCACCGTGCGCCACCACCTTCGCCGGGCATACGCGAAGCTGCGCATCCAGAACAAGGGCGAGATCGCGTGGTTGCTGAACCAGCCGGAGCCGGGAGCAGGACCTGCGCAGGCCGGGCCCGCACGCGAGCCCTGAACCGAAGCGCGGCGAGTGCAGTCGCCGTCGGTGAACTTGCCCAAAACCCCACGCCAATCTATACTGGTCGGCTTTCCGGAAATCGGCTGCGCACGCGTTGTCTGCGGCGGTTGGCGCTGCAGCCGATGAACCCGCTGGCGAGGCGCCAGGCCGGGCCCGGCAGGAACAAGAGGATCCCAGATGCCCACGATCAACCAGCTCGTTCGCCAGGGCCGCGAGACGGCAACGGTGAACAGCAAGAGCCCGGCGCTCGAAGACTGCCCGCAACGGCGCGGCGTCTGCACGCGCGTCTACACCACGACGCCGAAGAAGCCGAACTCGGCGCTGCGCAAGGTCGCCAAGGTGCGCCTGACGAACGGCTTCGAGGTGATCTCGTACATCGGGGGCGAAGGGCACAACCTGCAGGAG
>DASWVL010000413.1:0-5964 GCA_036406255.1 Zeimonas sp. | reverse complement strand
CGGCGCTCGTTGCCGCCGGCGCGGCGGTGGCGCTGCACCTGAAGCTCGTGCTGCTGGCACTGCGCACCGGCATGCGCCGCGAACTCGGCCAATCGTTCCGCCTCGTTCGCATCGCCTGGGGACTGCTCGTCGCCAGTCTCGTGCTCGCGCTCGCGGTGGTCGTCGCCCCCGGCGTCCCGCTGCTCGCGACGCTGTTCGGCATCGTTCTCGTTCCGGGCTGGCTGCTCACGCTCGTGCTCGGCATGATGCAACGCATCGTCCCGTTCCTCGCGTCGATGCACAAGGCGCCGGGAACGAAGCTTCCGCGCACGCCTTCGTCGCTCACCGCCGATCGACCGCTCGCCGTGCATTACGCGTGCCACCTGTGCGCGCTCGCGCTGCTCGTCGCGGCTGCCATCGTCGATTCCGCGTGGCTCGCGCTCGCCGCGGCGCTGGTCGGCGCGGCAGGTGCGGTCGCATTCCTTGCGTTCTTCGTCATTCTCGTGCGCCGGATGCGCACGCCGCCCGCCCCGCGAACGAGCGCCCGGCCGCCCGCACCCGTTGCTTGACCCGTATCAATGGCGGACCCGGCACGCGAGCCTATTCTGGTAACGCGATGCAGATTTCGGAGTCGTCATGAATTTCCAGGGCCAGGTCGCTCACGCGCTCGACGAAGAACATCGAACGAACCTCGACCTGCTCGGGAAAGTCGAACAGGCCTTCGCGCGCGCGCCCCGCACCGGCGCGAGCGGAAACCCGGACCTCGCACGGCTTGCCGGGCAGTTCGCCCGCCACCTCGAACAGGACGTCGGACGTCACTTCGATTTCGAGGAGAACGAATTGTTCAGCCGGCTCGCCGACGCCGGTGAAGGCGACATCGCCGAACTGCTCGCCGAGGAGCACCAGGCGATCCGCGAGGCGGCCGAGACGCTGCTGCCGCTCGCGCACGCCGCCGCAGCCGGCACGCTCGACGACGCCGGCTGGACGCGCCTGAAGGTGGGCGTCGCCGAGATGGTCGAGCGCCAGGTCGCGCACATCCAGAAGGAAACGATGGCGCTGCTGCCGATGCTCGACGACCTGCTCGACGAGGAAACCGACCGCGAACTCGCCTTCGCCTACGCGACCGCCTGAACGCCGGCGCCCCGCCGCCGGTCCCGCCCGCACGTCCCGTCGAACCGCAGGAAACCCCATGCCCGCCTCCTACACGCTTCGCGCCGACATCCGTCCGCTTGCCGCGAGCGACCTCGAAGAGGTCGTCGCGATCGACGCCGCCAGCGAGGGGCACCCGCGGCGGCCCTACTTCGAACGCCGACTGCAGTCCGCGCGTCGAGAGCCCAAGCTGCACGCGCAGTTCGCGGCGATCGACGGCAAGGGCCTTGCCGGGTACCTGCTCGCACGCGTGCTCGAAGGCGAGTTCGGGCGCAGCGAACGCGTGCTGCGACTCGAGGCGATCGGCGTTCGCGCCGATGCACAGAGCCAGGGAATCGGCCGCGACCTGTTCGGTGCGCTGTCCGAATGGGCTACCCGACACGGGATCGCCAGCCTGCGCACGCAGGCACGGTGGGACGACCTGCCGATGCTGCGCTGGATGAGCGCGATGGGTTTCGAGCGTGCGCCCGAGCAGATCGTCGATTGCGCGGTCAACGGCGGCGGCTATGCACCCGATCGCGACGACCCGGTACTCGCCGATGCAGCCTCGCTGCCGCCGACCGAAGTCGACTTCAGCGGGCAATCGGCGAACGACTTCGAGCGGCTCGCGCGCGACACCGCCGACGTCCGCGCGATGAACGCCGGCGAACTGCGCGAGATCGTTCGCATCGACCGCGCCATCACCGGTCGCAATCGCGAGGAATACATGGCGCACAAGTTCGGCGAAACCACCGCCGATTCCGCGATCCGCGTCTCGCTCACTGCCCGTCTCGATGACGACCTCGTCATCGGCTTCCTGATGGCGCGCGTCGATCTGGGCGACTACGGCCGCACGGAGCCCGTGGCCGTCATCGACACGATCGGCGTCGATCCGGCCTATTCCGGACGCGGCGTCGGCCGTGCGCTGCTGTCGCAACTGTTCGCCAACCTCGGTGCATTGCGCATCGAGCAGGTCGAGACGAGCGTCGCCCCGGACGATCTCGGGCTGCTCGGTTTCCTCTACGACACCGGGTTCGTTCCTTCGCAGCGGATCGCTTTCGTGCGACGCTTCGGCTGAAGGCGCTCGAGCCTTTCGGAGGAAACGACCCATGCCCTCGATGCCCGACGACGACGCGATCCGCGAGGCGCTGCGCCAGGTCGACGACCCGGAAGCGGGAATGAACATCGTCGACCTCGGTCTCGTCTACCACATCGCCGTCGGCGAGAAGGCCGTGTTCATCGACATCACGATGACCACCGCCGCCTGCCCGATGGCGGACATGATCATGGACGACGTGCGACAGGTCGTGCGCGCAATCGTGCCCGAGGGCACCGCGATCGAGGTCGAGCTCGTCTGGGATCCGCCGTGGTCGCCGGACAAGATGACCGGCTTCGCCCGCGAGCACTTCGGCTGGTCGCCGGGTTGAGGTGAACCGCCCCGCCGACGCCGCAGCGTCGCGCTCGGGACTCGCGCCCGCGTGGCGCGTACCGCTGTTGGCGCTCGGCTTCATCGGCCTGCTGTTCGGCACCGGCGCGGGCCTCGCGCGTCTCGGCTGGTCGATGCCGCAGGACATCGCCGCTGCGGCGGCGCTGCACGGGCCGTTGATGGTGGGCGGCTTCTTCGGCGTCGTCATCGCGCTCGAGCGCGCGGTCGCCATCGGCCGCTACTGGGCGTACACGGCTCCGTTGCTGGCGGGCCTTGGCGCGCTGATTGCGGCATTCGGCAGCCCGTTCGTGCCGGCGATGCCGTGGGCGGCACTCCTCTTTCTCGCCGGCGGCGCGGTGTTCCTCGCCGCGTCGCTCGACGTGCTGCGCCGCCAGCGTGCACTGTTCACTGCGACGCTCGCGCTCGGCGCCGCATGCTGGCCGATCGGCAGTGCACTGTGGCTGGCGGGCCAACCGCTTGCGTCGGTCGTACCGTGGTGGCTTGCGTTCCTCGTGCTGACGATCGCGGGCGAGCGGCTCGAGCTGTCGCGTTTCCTGCCGCCTTCGCGCGGCGCCCGCATGGCGTTCGCGGCGATTCTCGCCGTGATCGTCGCCGGCCTGGCTGCTTCGTCGACGCCGTGGGGCGGCGTCGTCTTCGCCGCCGCGCTGCTCGCACTGTCGGCGTGGCTGCTCAAGCAGGACATCGCACGACGCACGGTGCGCGGGCGCGGCCTCACGCGCTTCATCGCCGTGTGCCTGCTCGCCGGCTACGCCTGGCTCGCGGTCGGCTCGCTCGTCGCACTGTCCGCCGGCGGGTTCGTGCCCGGTACACGCGCCTACGATGCGGCGCTGCACGCGGTGACGCTCGGATTCGTGTTCTCGATGGTGTTCGGGCACGCGGCGATCATCCTGCCCGCGGTGCTGCGCGTCACGCTGCCCTACCACGCGTCCTTCTATCTCCCGCTCGCGATGCTGCACGCCTCGGTCGCCGTTAGGCTCGCGGGCGACGCCGGCGCCGGCTACGGCTGGACCCGGGTCGGCGGGCTGCTCAACGCGATCTCGCTCGCGGTCTTCATCGCGACGATGCTCGCCGCGGTGCTGCGGGGCCGACGCTCGCGCGCGAAGACGTCCCCCGATCCCGCGCGCGCCTGAGCGCGCGCCCCGGCCCCGATGGCGGCTGCCACCGACTACCTGCGTTTCGTCATCACGCTGATCGCGGTCGTCGACCCCTTCCTCGCGGTCCCAATCTTCATCACGGTCACGGCGTCGATGCGGCTCGAGGCGCGAACGCGCCTCGCACGTGCGGTCGTCCTCACCGTGTTCCTCGTGCTCGCGCTCGCGACCTTCGTCGGCGAAGCGCTGCTTGCGCTGATCGGAGCGAGCCTGCCGTCGTTCCGCGTCGGCGGAGGCCTGGTGCTGCTGCTGATGGCGCTGGCGATGCTGAATGCCGAGGCCGGCGCGGTGCGTCATTCGCCGGCCGAGGCGCAGGAGCTCGAGCAGGGCGACGTGGGCGGCGTCGTGCCACTGGCGATTCCGCTGCTCGCCGGACCCGGTGCCATCAGCACGACCATCCTCGCCGCCGAGGACGGCGGCTTCGTTCATCGCCTCGTGATCGTCGTGTGCGTCTCGCTCATCTGCGCCATCGCGGGGCTCGTGCTGTCGCACGCGCACCGGATCGCCTCGCGCATGAGCCTCACGAGCCTGAACATCGCGACGCGCATCCTCGGCCTGCTGCTCGCGGCGATCGCCGTGCAGACGATGGCGGAGGGGTTGCGGGAGCTGTTTCCCGGGCTGGGTTAGAGAAGGGAGAAGGGAGAAGGCAGAAGGCAGAAAGGGGCCGAGCTGCATCGGCGCGCGTGCCTCGCCGGTTTTCCCCTTCTCCCTTCCCCTTTCTCCCTTCTCGCCTCCCTCACCCGTGAATCGCCTCGTACTTCGCCAGCAGTTCCTCGGGGGTTTCCCGGAAGTCGGGATGCGGGACGATGCAGTCGGCCGGGCAGACGAGCATGCACTGCGGCTCGTCCTCGGCGCCCACGCATTCGGTGCAGCGCACCGGGTCGATCACGTAGATCGGATCGCCCATCGCGATGGCCTCGTTGGGACACACCGGACGACATGCGTCGCAGGAGGTGCAGTTGTCGTTGATCATCAGAGCCATTTCGATTCTCCTGGTGCTTCGGATGCAGAATCGGTGATCGCGGATCGGCGGCCGGGGATCAGGCCGCTTCGAGCTCGCGAAGCTTGTCGTGCCGGAACGCACCCCACAGGGCCGCGCCGATCGCGCCCGCATAGATCGAGTCGGGGTGATTCACGACTTCGACGTTGACCTTCTCGTTGGCCATCTCTTCCTGGATCGCCGCGAGCAGCCCGGTGTCGAGCGCGAGGCCGCCGGTGAGCAGCGTCGTTCCGTACTTCACCCCGGTGACCTTGAGCAGCTTGACGATGCGCGAGGCCATCGAGAGATGGATGCCCTTGAGGATGTCGGAGGTCGCGATGCCGCGCGAGACCATGTTGATGACGTCGGTCTCCGCGAGCACGGCGCAGATCGAGCTCACCTTCTCCGGATCCTTCGACTCCTGCGAGAGCCCGCCGATTTCCTCGACGGCCACGCCCAGGTAGCGCGCAATGTTCTCGAGGAACTGCCCCGAGCCCGACGCGCACTGGCTCGTCATCTTGTACGCGAGCACCTTGCCGCGCACGTCGACGTTGATCGCGCGCCCGTTCAGCGCGCCGATGTCGACGATCGCCGTCGCGCCCGGGTGCAGGAAGACGCCGCCGCGCGCGTGCGTGGTCATCGAGTAGAAGTGGCCGGTGGCGAACTTCACGTTCTCGCCCTCGCCCGTCGTGGCGATGTAGTCGATGTCCTCGGGCTTCAGGCCGGCGTCGGCGATCACCCCGTCGTGGCCCTCCTGCGCGAGCGTCATCGGGTCGCGGCGGCGGATGCGCTCGCTGCGCTTCGCCAGCCATTCGGCGTTGTCGCCTTCGACGCGGAACAGCGTGGTCTTGACCGCGCCCGAGCCGATGTCGATTCCGATCGTGTAGGTCATCTCGGTTTCCTCTTTGTGCCCCGTTGCAGCTCAGGCGCGCTTCTCGGCGGTCTTGCCTTCCTGCACCACGGCGCGGTAGGCGAAGGTGGCGCCGCCGAGCGCTCCCGTGTAGATCGAGTCGGGGTCGATGTTCAGCGTGAGCCTGCCGTAGTTCTCCTCGACCAGTTCCTTGAGCGCCTTGACCGCCGCTTCGTTCTTCGCGACACCTCCGGTGAACGTGAACTCGTCGCGGATGCCGCCCGAGCGGGCGAGGATCGACATCGCGCGCAGGATGATCGCGCGGTGCAGGCCCGCCATGATGTCTTCGCGCTTGTCGCCGAGCGACAGCCGGTCGCGCAGCTCGGCGCCGGCGAACACCGTGCACGTCGAGTTGATGCGGATCTGCTTC
>DASWVL010000412.1:0-2859 GCA_036406255.1 Zeimonas sp. | reverse complement strand
CGCCCAGATCTCGGTGCTATTTACGAAACTGGCCAAAAACGAGGACAATCGTCGCTTGGTCGCAACACTGCACGGTTGAGAGGGTAGACGGCACCCATGGCGGAAATTCTCGTTGTCGACGATGAAATCGGGATCCGTGAGCTGCTCTCCGAGATTCTCGGCGACGAAGGTCACTCGGTGCTGCTGGCGGAAAGCGCGCAGCAGGCGCGCCAGGTGCGCGAGCAGAACGCGGTCGATCTCGTGCTGCTCGACATCTGGATGCCCGACACCGACGGCGTCACGCTGCTGAAGGAATGGGCGAGCTGCGGCAAGCTCACGATGCCGGTGATCATGATGTCCGGCCATGCGACGATCGACACCGCCGTGGAAGCCACGCGCATCGGCGCGCTCGATTTCCTCGAGAAGCCGATCACGCTGCAGAAGCTGCTGAAGGCCGTCGAAACCGGGTTGCAGCGCGGTCGCGGAGAGGATCCGCGCGCAGCACACACTCCCGGCAATGCGCAGATGCGCACGGTGCAAGGAACCTACCAGGCGAGTGCGCGCGTCGGAGTCACGGTGCCGGGCGCGCATCCGCAACCTTCGATGACGCTCGTGCATACGATATCGGCGGGCGGTGCCGTCGAGGGCCTCGGCGGCTACGGCGTCGGGCAGGCGGGCGTGCCGCCGGGTGCCGTTCCCGCCGTGGCCGGCGCGGTCGGTGCCACGCCCGGACACGTCGGATTGCGCGAGCTTCCGCTCGATCTGCCGTTGCGCGAGGCGCGCGACTGCTTCGAGCGCGCCTACTTCGAGCACCACCTCACGCGCGAGCACGGCAGCATGACGCGCGTGGCCGAGCGCACCGGACTGGAACGCACGCACCTGTACCGCAAGCTCAAGCAGCTGGGCATCGATCTCTCCCGCGGCGCGTATCGCAAGCAGGGAAGCTGATCGCGCGAGGCGCGCTCGTCGCGACCCCGTCGGCGTTCACCCGTGAAGATCCTCATCCTCGGCGCCGGTCGCGTCGGATCCTCGGTCGCTGCGAGCCTCGTTTCCGAGCGCAACGACATCACGGTCATCGACACCGACCCGGCGCAGCTGCGCCAGTTGCAGGACAAGCTCGACCTGCGCACCGTCGCGGGCAACGGTACGCATCCGCCGGTGCTGGAGCAGGCCGGCGCGGAAGACGCCGACATGCTGATCGCGGCCGCCGCACGCGACGAGACGAACCTCGTCGCCTGCCAGGTCGCGGCACGCATGTTCAACGTGCCGACGCGCATCGCCCGCGTGCGCGCGCCCGAATTCCAGAACCATCCGGAGATCACCGGCGAGGGCGGCTTCTACGTCGACTACCTGATCTGCCCGGAACAGACGGTCACCGACTACGTCTCGAAGCTGATCGAGTTCCCCGGCGCGCTGCAGGTGCTCGAGTTCGCCGGTGGGCGCGCGAGCCTGATCGCCGTGCGCGCGTATTCGGGCGGACCGCTCGTCTCGCGGCCGATCAGCGACCTGCGCGCATCGCACCCCGACATCGACATGCGCATCGTCGCGATCTTCCGCAACGATCGCCCGGTGCGCGCCGAAGGCGACACGACGATCGAGGCCGGCGACGAGGTGTTCCTGCTTGCCGCCTCGAATCACATCCGCACCGCGCTGTCGGACCTGCGCCGCAGCGACGAGCCGGTGCGCCGCGTGATGATCTCGGGCGGCGGCAACATCGGCCTGCGCCTGGCACGCCATCTCGGCACCGACTACCAGGTGAAGGTGATCGAGGGCAATCGGACGCGCTGCAACTACCTTGCCACGCAGCTGCCCACGTCCACGCTGATCCTGCACGGCGACTCCACCGACGAGGCACTGCTCGCCGAGGAGGGCGTCGCCGAGATGGACCTGTTCGTCGCGCTCACCTCCGACGACGAGACGAACATCATGTCGTGCATGCTCGCCAAGCGCATCGGCGCGCGCCGCACGATCGCGCTGATCAACCGGCAGGCCTACGCCGACCTCGTCGAGGGCAACCGGATCGACATCGCGATCGTCCCGTCGCAGACGACGATCGGCCAGCTGCTCACCCACGTGCGGCGCGGCGACGTCGTCTCGGTGCATTCGCTGCGTCGCGGCGCTGCAGAGGCGCTCGAGCTGATCGCGCACGGCGACCCGAAGTCGTCGAAGGTGGTGGGCCGGCGCATCGAGGAGATCGACCTGCCGCGCGGCGCGACGATCGGCGCGATCGTGCGCTCGTTCGACGGTGAACCGCTGCCACTCGAGCCGGCACGCGGCCGCGCGGCGCCGCGCTTCGAGGTCCGGATGGCGCACCACGACACCGAGATTCGTTCGGGCGACCACGTGATCGTGTTCGTCGACAACAAGCGCACGATCCCGAAGGTCGAGAAGCTGTTCCAGGTCAGTGTCGGGTTCTTCTAGCGCGAACGAAAGTCACTTCGGGAAAACCCGAGCGTGCAAAACGATCGCGTGACAGCCCCTGCGCACCTGATTACGATTTGGGGCCTTTCGCGCAGCGGTCGCCGACCCGCGTGAACGCAGAACCGATCCTCGTAGCCATTCTTTCCGGAGACAGACCCATGGCTGAACAGATCCGCTCACGCCGCAAGTTCATCGGCAGTGCCGCTGCGGCGGGCGCCGGAACCCTCGCCTTCCCGATGATCGTCAAGGCGCAGGGTCCGATCTCGATGCGGTGGCAGAGCACCTGGCCGTCGAAGGACATCTTCCACGAGTATGCGATCGACTTCGCCAAGAAGGTCAACGACATGACCGGCGGCGACCTGAAGATCGAGGTGCTGCCCGCGGGTGCCGTCGTTCCGGCGTTCAACCTGCTCGATGCGGTGTCGAAAGGCACGCTCGACGGCGGCCACGGCGTCGTCG
>DASWVL010000411.1:0-10454 GCA_036406255.1 Zeimonas sp. | reverse complement strand
CTCGAGCGCCTGGCCGTCGGACGCGCGAGGAACGCCGACATCGTCACGCTGATCATCATCACGATCGGCGCGTCGATCTTCCTGCGCGGCGTCGCGCAGCTCGTCTGGGACAAGAACATCCACGCGCTCGCCCCGCTGTCGGGCGACACGCCGATCGCCTTCCTCGGCGCCACGATCGTGCCGCAGAGCCTGTGGGTGCTCGGCGCCACCGTCGCCGTCGTCATCGCACTGTCGTGGTTCTTCCGCCGCACGGTGCTCGGCAAGGCGATGCTGGCCACCTCGTACAACCCGCTGGCGGCACAGCTCGTCGGCATCGACATCAAGAAAGTGCTGTTCGCCAGTTTCGGCCTGGCCGCCGGGCTCGGCGCGCTGGCCGGCGTGCTGATCGCCCCGATCACCTTCACCTCGTACGAGGTCGGCATCATGCTCGGCCTGAAGGGCTTCGCCGCCGCGATCCTCGGCGGCCTGGGCAGCTTCCCCGGCGCGATCGTCGGCGGACTCCTCCTCGGGCTGCTCGAGAGCCTCGGCGCCGGCTACGTCTCGTCGGCCTACAAGGATGTCCTCGCCTTCGTGCTGATCCTCGTCGTCCTCTTCTTCCGTCCCGATGGAATCCTTGGCGCAATCAAGAGCGAGCGGGTCTGAGCCCGTCGCGCTGCCGGCAGGCGGGCGCTTCGCACCGCGCCTGCGCGGCCTGGCGGTGCTCGCGCTCGTCGTCGCGCTGCTCCCCTTCGCGCTCGCCAACGCCTACTTCTACGACGTCGCGATCCTGGTCGGCCTGAACGCGATCGTCTGTGTCGGGCTGAACCTGCTGATCGGCTACGCCGGACAGATCAGTCTCGGGCACGCCGGCTTCTTCGGACTCGGCGCCTACGGCTCGGCGCTGCTGGCCGCGAACTGGGGCGTGCCGCCCTTCGCCGCACTCGTGCTCGCCACCGCCGCGGTGTCGCTGCTCGCGTTCCTGGTCGGCCGCCCGATCCTGCGGTTGAAGGGCAACTACCTGGCGATGGCCACGCTCGGGCTCGGCATCATCATCGCAATCGTGCTGGCCAACGAAGACCAGATCACCGGCGGACCCGACGGCATGCCCGTGCCTGCGTTCTCGGTCCTCGGCTTCGCCGTGCAGGGCGAGCGCATGTGGTACTGGGTAGTCGGCGCCTGCCTCGTCGTCAGTGTCTGGCTGGCGCTGAACCTGATCGACTCGCCGAAGGGGCGCGCATTGCGCGCGCTGCACGGGTCGGAAGTCGCCGCCGAGGTCGTCGGCATCGACAGCGCCGGCCACAAGGTCATGGTCTTCGTGCTGTCCGCGGCCTTCGCCGCCGCCGCCGGCGGCCTCACCGCCTTCTACAGCGGGTTCGTCACGCCGTCGAAGGCGTCGTTCATGCACTCGGTCGAGCTGGTCACGATGGTCGTCTTCGGCGGCATGGCGTCCACCTTCGGCGCCGTCGTCGGCGCCGCAGTGCTCACCGTGCTGCCGCAGGCGCTCACCGTCGTGAAGGAATACGAGATGGTCGTGCTCGGCGCGGTGATGATGGGCACGATGATCTTCTTTCCGCGCGGCGCGGTGCCCACGCTCGCAGCCTTCTTCGGGCGCCGTTCGCGATGATCACGCTGCGCGTCGAAGCCCTGTCGAAGGAGTTCGGCGGCGTGCACGCCGTCGAGGATCTCTCCTTCGCGCTCGACTCCGGAATGGTGCACTCCATCATCGGGCCCAACGGCGCGGGCAAGACGACGCTGCTGAACCTGCTCACCGGCGTCTACGTACCGAGCGCGGGACGGGTGTCGTTCGGCGAACGCGACCTCACCGGCGTACCGGCGCACGGTTTCGCCGCGGCCGGCATCGGGCGCACTTTCCAGAACCTGCAGATCTTCCTGAACATGACGGCGCTCGAGAACGTGATGACGGGCCGTCATCTGCGCGAGCGCTGCACGCTGTGGTCGACGATGCTGCGCATGCCGTCGCTCGTGCGCTCCGAACGCGAGTGCCGCGCGCACGCGATGCAGCTGCTGCGTTTCGTCGGCCTGGCCGAGTACGCCGAGGCCGGCGCCGACTCGATGCCCTACGGTGCGCTAAAGCGCCTGGAGATCGCGCGCGCGCTGGCCGGCGAGCCGAAGTTCCTGCTGCTGGACGAGCCGGCCGCCGGACTGAACCCGACCGAGTCGATGGAGATCGCCGATCTCATCCGCCAGCTCGCGCGCGGCGGCACCACCGTCGTGCTGGTCGAGCACAACATGAAACTCGTCATGGGCGTGTCCGACCGCATCATCGTGCTCGACTACGGCCGCAAGCTGTGCGAGGGAACGGCCGAGCAGGTGCGCAGCGACCCTCGCGTCATCGAGGCGTATCTCGGCGCGGCCACCGACGAGGTGGCGCATGCTTGAAGTGCACGCGCTGTCGAGCCGCTACGGGCGCATCACCGCGTTGCACGGCGTCAGCCTGCAGGTGGGCCACGGCGAGCTGGTCGCGCTCGTCGGCGCCAACGGCGCCGGCAAGACGACGCTGCTGCGCGCGCTCTCGGGCGTGCAGCCGATCGCCGACGGGCACGTGCGCTTCGAGGGGGCCGACGTCACGAAGACGACGCCGCGCAGGCGCGTGAGCATGGGCATCGTGCAGGTGCCCGAGGGCCGGCAGGTGTTCGGTCCGCTGTCGGTCGACGACAACCTGCGACTCGGCGCCTTCGTGCGGCCGGCGAGCGAGGTCGCCGACGGGCTCGAGCGCGTCTATTCGCTGTTTCCCATTCTCGCGAAGAAGCGCCGGGAGGCGGCCGGAACGCTCTCCGGCGGCCAGCAGCAGATGCTCGCGATGGGGCGCGCGCTGATGACGCGCCCGAAGCTGCTGCTGCTCGACGAGCCCAGCATGGGGCTGGCCCCACGCCTGGTCGCGGAGATCTTCTCCACGGTGCGCGCGCTGAAGGACGCCGCCACCACGATCCTGCTCGTCGACCAGAACGCGCGCGCCGCGCTTTCGATCGCCGATCGCGCCTACGTGCTCGAGGTCGGGCTCATTGCGCTCGCCGGCAGCGGCGCGGAGCTGCTCGGCAACCCGCGTGTGCAGCAGGCGTACCTCGGCCTGTGAACGCAACCACACGAAATCCATCCGCAGCAACCCGGAGAACGGCATGAAGGAATCGCTGGCCAAAGGCCTGTCCACCACGCGGAAGATCCGCGTCGACCGTGAACGCACCATCGACTTCATGGGCGAGAAGGCCCGCGTCTACGCCACGCCGATGCTCGTGCTCGACATCGAGCGCGTCTGCCGCGAGCTGCTGCTCGAGCACCTCGACGCCGGAGAGGACTCCGTCGGCACGCGCATCGAGGTCGATCATCTCGCCGCCACGCTGATGGGCATGGACGTCGAGCTGACGGTCACCGTCTCCGAGGTCAAGGGCCGTGCGGTCTCGCTCGAGATCGAAGGGCACGACAGCGTCGAGCCGATCTGCCGCGGCAGGCACAACCGCTTCGTGGTGGGCGTGGAAACCACCGTCGCCCGGCTGGCGGCCAAGGCGCAGAAGGCCGGCCTCGCCTGACGCACGACGAATCATCCGCAAGAACAGGAGACCCCCGATGGCCGTGACGACCAACGCGAAATCCGCCGCACGCGGCACGAGCGATGCGCGCGCGTACCTGCATGGCGAATACGAGACGATGCCGCGCGAGCGTCTGGCCGAACTGCAGTTGACGCGCCTGCGCGAGATGCTGCGCAACGCGTACGACAACGTTCCGCTGCATCGCGCGCGACTCGAGGCGGCGGGCATCGACCCCAGCGGCCTCGCCTCGCTCGACGAGGTCCGCCACCTGCCGTTCACGGTGAAGACCGACCTGCGCGACCAGTACCCGTTCGGGATGCTCGCGCGCCCGATCAGCGAGATCACGCGCGTGCACGCCTCGTCGGGCACCACCGGCAAGCCGACCGTCGTCGCGTACACACCGAGCGATCTCGACAACTGGTCGGACCTCGTCGCGCGCTCGTTCCACTGCGCCGGCGTGCGCAAGGGCGACGTCGTCCACAACGCATACGGCTACGGCCTGTTCACCGGCGGGCTGGGCGCGCATTACGGCGCCGAGCGCCTGGGCTGCGCCGTCGTTCCCGTCTCGGGCGGTTCCACCGAACGGCAGGTGCAGCTGATCGTCGACCTGAAGGCGCGCGTGCTGTGCGCGACGCCGTCGTACGCGCTGGCGATCGCCGAGGTCGCCGAGCAGATGGGCGTCGACCTCTCCAGGGGGCCGCTGCAGGTGGGCATGTTCGGCGCCGAGCCGTGGAGCGACGCGATGCGCCACGAGGTCGAGGCGCGTCTCGCGCTGAAGGCGGTCGACATCTACGGACTGTCGGAGATCATGGGTCCGGGCGTGGCCTGCGAGTGCGAACATCGCAACGGACTGCACGGCTGGGAAGACCACTTCCTGTTCGAAGTGATCGACCCCGACAGCGGCAAGCCGCTGCCCGAAGGCGAAGCCGGCGAACTGGTGATCACCACGCTCACCAAGCAGGCGCTGCCGATGATCCGCTATCGCACGCGCGACATCACGAAGCTCACGACGACGCCGTGCGACTGCGGTCGCACGCACGTGCGCATCCTGCGCGTCACCGGCCGCAACGACGACATGCTGATCATCCGCGGCGTGAACGTCTATCCGTCGCAGGTCGAGGCCGTGCTCGTCGGATTGCCCGACGTCGCACCGCACTACCAGCTCGTCGTCGAGCGCAAGGGGTCTCTCGACCAGGTCTCGATCGAGGCCGAGGCACAACCTGGCGTGCCGGAGAGCGAATACGCGCGCATCGGCAAGCAGATCACGCACCAGGTGAAATCGATGAACGGCATCTCCACCGCTGTCGAGGTGAAGAAGCCCGGTGAGATCCCGCGCTCGCAAGGAAAGGCGGTGCGCGTTCGCGACCTTCGGCCCAAGGGGTAGGAATCATGGCCAAGAGACTGCTCTCGCTCACGCTGAACGGCCGCGCACGCGACGACGCGATCGCCGACAACGCGCTGCTCGTCGACTACCTGCGCGAAACGGCCGGGCTCACCGGCACCAAGCAGGGCTGCGACGGCGGCGAATGCGGGGCGTGCACCGTGCTCGTCGACGGCGAGCCGAGGCTGTCGTGCATCACGCTCGCCGCCTCCTGCGACGGCCGCAGCGTCGAGACAATCGAGAGCCTGTCGAACGGCGGACGCATGAGCCGGCTGCAGCGCGCGTTCCACGAGAACCTGGGCACCCAGTGCGGCTTCTGCACGCCGGGAATGATCATGGCCGCGGAGGCGCTGCTGCGGCGCAACCCCGAACCGGGCGTCGACGAGATCCGCGACGCGCTGGCCGGCAACCTGTGCCGCTGCACCGGCTACGTGAAGATCATCGAGTCGGTGCAGGCGGCTGCCGCGACGGAGTCGATCGAATGAACGCCACCGCCTCCCCCGAACGCGCCGCAGCCTCCGGCACGACGCCTTCCACCGCGGTGCGCTCGATCGGCCAGCCCACTCCGCTGATCGACGGCATCGAGAAGGTCACGGGTCGCGCGCGCTACACGCGCGACCTTCCGGTCGGCGAGACGCTCGTCGGCCGCCTGCTGCGCAGCCCCGTCGCGCACGGAATCATCCGTCGCATCGACGCGAGCCGCGCGCGCGGGATGCCCGGCGTGCGCGCCGTCGTCACCGGCGAGGATTTCTCCGCGCCCTACGGCGTCATCCCGATTGCGCAGAACGAATGGCCGCTCGCACGCGATCGCGTGCGCTACCGCGGCGAGCCGCTGGTCGGCATCGCCGCGGTCGACGATGCGACGGCCGAAGCCGCGCTCGCCGCGATCGAGATCGACATCGAGCCGCTGCCGGCGTACTTCGATGCGGTCGCCGCGCGTGCCCCCGATGCCGTGCAGCTGCACGAGCGCAAGGCCGGCAACATCGAGCGCGAGGTCGACCAGACCTTCGGCGACGTCGAAGGCGGCTTCGCGCAGGCCGACCTCGTGCGCGAGCACACGTTCCACTATGCCGAGGTCTCGCACGGGCAGCTCGAGCTGAATGCCACGATCGCCTCCTACGAGCCCGAGCGCGAGCGGCTCACCGTGCAGTCGGTCACGCAGGTCCCCTACTACCTGCACCTGACGCTCGCGCAGTGCCTCGGCATGGACAGCTCGCAGATCCGCGTGATCAAGCCTTTCGTCGGCGGCGGCTTCGGGCACCGTGTCGAGCCGCTGAACTTCGAGATGGTCACCGCGGCGCTCGCGCGCGCCGCCGGCGGTACGGTCAAGCTCGAGCAGTCGCGCGAGGACAGCTTCCTCACGCACCGCGCTCGCCCCGAGACCGACGTGCGCCTGAAGATCGGCCTGAAGAAGACGGGCGAGATCACCGCGGTCGACTGCGAGATCGTGCAGCGCGGCGGCGGCTACGCCGGCTACGGTCTCGTCACGATCCTCTACGCCGGCTCGCTGTTGCATGCGCTCTACAAGCTCGGCGCCGTGAAGTACCACGGGCTGCGCGTCTACACGAACACGCCGCCGTGCGGCGCGATGCGCGGCCACGGCGCCGTCACCGCGCGTCACGCCTTCGAGGCGCTGCTCGACCAGATGGCCGAGGAACTCGAAATCGATCCCTTCGCGGTGCGCCGCGCGAACCTGATCGAGGCGCCGTACCGCACGCTGAACGACCTGCAGGTCAACTCCTACGGCATTCCCGCCTGCCTCGACTGGGTCGAGAAGGCGTCGGGCTGGAACGAGCGACGCGGCAAGCTGCCGCGCGGCCATGGTCTCGGCATGGCGTGTTCGCACTACGTGTCGGGGTCGGCCAAGCCCGTGCACTGGAGCGGCGAGCCGCACGCCGTCGTCAACCTGAAACTCGACTTCGACGGCGGCATCACGATCCTCACCGGCGCCTCCGACATCGGCCAGGGCTCGTCGACGCTGCTCACGCAGATCGTCGCCGAGGTGCTGGCGCTGCCGATGCAGCGCATCCGCGTCGTCGCCACCGACAGCGCGCTCACGCCGAAGGACAACGGCTCGTACTCGTCGCGCGTCTCGTTCATGGTCGGCAACGCCGCGCTGCGAGCGGCGCAGGAGATGAAGCGCGTCCTCACCGAGGCCGCCGCGCGTCGGCTGGAAGTCGCGCCCGCCGACCTCGAATGGGAAGGCGAGCAGTGCCACGTCATGGGCACCGATCGCGCGCTTCAGTTCCACGAGGTCGTGCAGGCCGCACTTGCCGACAACGGAACGATCACCGTCAAGGGCGCGTGGTCCACGCCGCCCGAGACGCAGGGCGGCAAGTTCCGCGGCGCGGCGGTCGGCTCCACCGCCGGCTTCTCGTACGCGGCGCAGGTCGTCGAAGTATCGGTCGACGAAGACACCGGTGCGGTGAAGGTCGAGCGCGTCTGGGTCGCGCACGACTGCGGCTTCGCGATCAACCCGCTCGCCGTCGAAGGACAGGTCCAGGGTGCCGTCTGGATGGGAATGGGTCAGGCGATGTCCGAGGAGAACCAGTATCACGAAGGCCTGTCGATGCGGCCGAACCTGCTCGACTACCGCATCCCGACGATCGCCGAGTCGCCGCCGATCGACGTGCACCTGGTCGAGAGCAACGATCCGCTCGGCCCGTTCGGCGCGAAGGAGGCGAGCGAAGGCGCGCTGCACGGATTCCCGCCCGCGCTGACGAATGCAATCCAGGATGCGATCGGCATCCGGCTGAGCGAACTGCCGGCCACGCCCGACCGTGTCTTCGAGGCGATCCAGGCGCGCCGGCGACTCGAGCGCGTGCGCGGCGCCTCGGCGGCGCGCAAGGCAGCGGCGGCCCCCGCCTCTGCCGCCACGGCATCCGGCACCGCCGAACCCGCCTCGACCAGCGTCTCCGGGAGCTGAACATGGACGCGTTGCACAGTTTCGAATGGAAGCGGCCGGGCACGCTGGCCGAGGCCGCCGCGATCCTCGCCGCCGACCCCCAGGCGCGGCTCGTCGCCGGCGGCACCGATCTCGTGCCCAACCTTCGTCGCGGCATCGAGCGTCCTGCCGTTTTGGTCGACCTCGGCGGCATTGCCGGATTCGACGCGGTCGAGCGCACGCGCGCCGGCGTGGCGATCGGTGCCGGCGCGCATCTGGCGACGCTCGCCGCGCATCCGCTGCTCGACGGCGGCTACCGCGCGATCGCACAGGCGGCCGGTTCGATCGCGGGCCCCGCGCATCGAGGCGTCGGGACGATCGGCGGCAACCTGTTCCTCGACACGCGCTGCGTCTACTACAACCAGAGCGAATGGTGGCGCGCGTCGAACGGCTACTGCCTGAAGCGCGGCGGCACCGTCTGCCACGTCGCACCGCAGGGCAACCGCTGCCACGCCGCATTCAGCGGCGACCTGGCCGGCGCGCTGATCGCACTACGTGCCGAGATCGAGCTCGTTTCGGCACGCGGCGAACGACGCATCCCGCTGGCCGAGCTCTACCGCGACGACGGTCGTGCGTGGCTGACCAGCGAGCGCGACGAGATCCTCTCGCGCGTGTTCGTGCCGACCCCGGTCGACGGCCTGGTCTCCTTGTACCGCAAGGCACGCGTGCGCGGGTCGATCGATTTCCCGCTCGCGGGCGTCGCCGTCGCGCTCGCGATGCGCGATGGCGTGCTGCGCGAGCTGCGTATCGGGCTCACCGGGACGAACTCGCACCCGCTCGATCTCGCCGGCGTGGAAGCGATGATCGGGCACGCGCTCGGCGACGACGCGATCGCCACGCTGGGCAAGCTCGTGCAACGCCAGGTGAGCCCGATGCGCACGACGGTCACGCAGGCGAACTATCGGCGTCAGGTCGCCGCGGTCACCGTCCAGCGGCTCGTGCGAGAGCTGCTCGACGAATGCGCGGGCAAGCGCACCCCGGGCGGAGCACTCGCCGAAGCCTGAACAAGGAGCTGGCCATGCGGTTCAATGCGGCCTCGGTTCTCCTCGAAAACGGGCGCGCGCAAGACGTCGCGCTCGTGTGCGACGGACAGACGCGCAGCTATGCGCAGCTTCGCGAATCGGTCGCGCGCGCGGCCGGCGTCTGGCGTGCTCGCGGCTTGCTCCCCGGCGAGCGCGTCGCCGTCCAGCTGCCCGACGGCTTCGCCTGGGTGGAGGCGTTTCTCGGGTGCATCTGGGCCGGCGGCGTCGCCGTCGGCGTCAACCCCCGCCTGTCCGAGACGGAATGGAAGGCGATGCTCGACGCCGCCGACTTCCGCTTCGTGCTTGCCGAGAGTCGATCGGAGACGCCGGCCCCGTATCGCGAACGCGTGATTCCGCTCGAGGAATGGCTCGTCGAGCACGAAGCAGCGCACGCCATCGAGCCGATGCCCTGCGAAGCGACGCAGCCGGCCGTCTGGGTGCACTCGTCGGGTACCAGCGGCAAGCCGAAGGCGGTCGTGCACGGTCACCGTTTCGCGCTGGAGATCGAGCGCGTCACCGCCGAGGTCGTGGGCGTCGGCGCGAGCGACCGCATCTTCGGCAGCTCGAAGATGTTCTTCTCGTATCCGCAGACCAACGCGCTGTACGCCGGGTTGAAGCTCGGCGCCTCGATCGTCCTCGATCCGGCGTGGCCGACCGCCGCGGGGGTGGCCGAAACGGTCGCCCGTACGCGACCCACCGTCCTGTGCAGCGTGCCGTCGCTGTATCGCAACCTGCTCAAGGAAGGACTCGCGGCGAGACTCGTCCAGGATGGAGTGCGCCGTTTCGTCTCCGCGGGCGAAGCGCTGTCGGTCGACCTGCGCGACGAATGGCGTCGGCAGACCGGCGCTTCGATCATCAACGGTTACGGCGCATCGGAGACGCTCGTGCTCGTGATGACCGACCGCGACGACGGCCGCGGGCTGCGCCCCTCGCCCGGCATCGACGCGCAGCCGCTCGCCGGGAACGGCGTCTCGCCGGCCCGCCTGTCGTTCGCCGCTTCGATGATCGCGCTCGGCTACTGGAACCTCCCCGGCGACCAGGCCGAGCATTTCCGCGACGGACGCTTCTGCCCGAGCGACCTGTTCGAGCGACAGCCCGACGGTTCGTACCGCTTCGCGGGCCGCGAGGGTTCGCTCGTCAAGGTGCACGGTCGGTGGGTCGACCTGATCGCGATCGAGGAGACGCTCGGCCTGGTCAGCCCCGACATCCTGGAAGCGGCCGCCGTACTCGTACCCGACGACGACGGGCTCGATGCCGTCGCCGTGTTCTACGTGCCGAAGGACTACGCGAGTGCCGAACGCGCCGAAGCCGCGCTGCGCGAGCACACGCAGACGATGCCGCCGTACCGGCGCCCGCGCTGGTTCCATCCGATCGATGCGCTGCCGCGAACCGCCACCGGCAAGCTGATCCGGCGCAGGCTCCAGGACCTGCACAAAGGCCAATGAACACGATCGTGCGTTCGCGGCAGGCGACAACGGGCCGCTTGCGGGGCCGGGCGGTGCGCGCCGGCGCTGCGTGCGCCGAAACGAGCGCGCGGGGACCGGGCTGCGCGCAGCACGGCTCCCGCTGCAGCGGTCGGCGCT
>DASWVL010000410.1:0-5179 GCA_036406255.1 Zeimonas sp. | reverse complement strand
GACGCTGCGACGCGAGCACTCGGCGATGCCGCACGGCGGCTTCGTCATCCGCACCGGCACCACCGGCCGGAACACGGCGCAGTCCGTCGAGTTCTCGCTGAAGCTCGACAGCAACCCGGAGTTCACCGCGAGCGTGCTCGTCGCCTATGCGCGCGCGGCATTTCGCCTCGCGCAACGGGGCGAGACGGGCGCGCGCACGGTATTCGACGTCGCACCCGGCCTGCTGTCGCCGAAGAGCGCCGCCGAGCTGCGCGCCGAGCTGCTCTGAGCCGGCCGCGACGGACCCCGACCGGGGTACGGCACTTGCACGGAACCGGCGATGACGATGAATCGTGACTACGCCGAACGCGAGCCGTCGCGCGAAGAGGTCGACGGGCTGGCCGGCCCGACGCTCGTCGAGTTCGGAACGCCTTGGTGCGGCTACTGCAGTCGCACGCAGCCGATGCTCGAGACCGCGCTCGCCGCCCATCCCGACGTGCGCCACCTGAAGATCGAGGACGGACCCGGGCGCCGACTGGGACGTTCGTTCGGCGTGAAGCTGTGGCCGACGCTCGTGTTCCTGAACGACGGTCGCGAGGTCGCCCGGCTCGTGCGACCGCATCGAGCCGATGCGATCGTGGAGGCCCTCGAGCGGCAGCGCACGCAGCGCTGATCGGACGCGCGGGCGTCGCGCCGTGCGTCGCGTGCGCCGCTACCGATCCTCGCGCGACCGGATCACCTCGATGAGCGCATTCAGGGCGTCGGTCAGCGTGAAAATCCCCAGGAAGTTGCCGTCGGCCTCGTGGACCAGCACGCTGCCGATCTTGCGATCGGACATCGTGAACGCGACCTCGTCGAGCGGCGTTTCGGCCTGGACCGAGACCGGGTCGATGGCCATGATGTCGGCGGCGAGCACCTGGAGCCGATGCGTGGCGCTCAGGCCCTGCGCAATGCGCAGGTCGCGGTCGCTCACCAGCCCCACCACGCGACCCTCGCGCACGATCGGAAGGTGACGCACGCCGTACGTCGTCATCAGTGCGCGCAACTCGTCGATCGACGCGTTCTCCGCGGCGGTGACCGGGTTGGGTGTCGTGAATTCCTCGACCGGCTTTCTCGATCTCATCGCGTTTCTCCATTTGGCGATGCGGGCAGACCGCGAACGGACGGCGGCGTCGGTGGCCTCGTTCGGATTATCCCCCCGTGCACGGCGGGTACGGGGATTGCCGCAGCGCGTCGATGACGACCGTCCGCCGCGCCGACAACCCGCCGCCGCTGCCCCGCTTCGCCCAGATCGAACCCATCGGCCGCTGCAATCTCGCCTGCCGGATGTGCACGGTCAACGAGCGTGTCGACGCCGTCGGCGAGATGTCGCTCGAACGTTTCCGCTCGCTGCTCGAACAGATGCCCGGGCTCGAGACGCTTCATCTGCAGGGGCTCGGCGAGCCGATGCTGCATCCGGCGTTCTTCGACATGGTGGAGCTCGCCGCCGCGCGCGGGATTCGCGTTTCGGCGAACACGAACCTCACGCTGCTCACGCCGGCGCGCGCGCTGCGCTGCGTGACGAGCGGCCTCGCCTCGCTGTCGGTGTCGATCGACGGAGCGAGCCGCGAGGTCTACCAGGCGATCCGCCGCAAGGCGTCGTTCGACAAGGTCGTGCGCAATCTTGCGCGCCTGATGCGCGCCCGCGCGGAGCACGAGAGCCGACTCGAAGTGCGCGGCGTGATGGTGCTGATGCGCGGCAACCTCGACGAGCTGCCCGCGCTCGTACGGCTGCTGCATCGTCACCGCGTTCCCGAGCTGCTCGTGCAGCGGCTGTCGAGCGACCTCGAGCAGGCAGACCTCGCGCCGGGCTACATCCCGATTCGGGACTACGTGCGCGACGCGCAGCTGCACGCCGGCGATCTCGATCATGCGCACGAGGTGTTCGACCGCGCGCGCACGCTCGCCGCGGCACTGGGGCTGCGACTGCACCTGCCGCGCCTCGTTCCGAAGGCGCCCTCCCCGTCGTCGAGCGACCCGGCGACGCCGAGCTGCAGCTGGCCGTGGGAGCAGCTCTACGTGACGGCGGCCGGCGAGCTGCTGCCGTGCTGCATGGTGGCCACCGCCGATCGTGCGAGCTTCGGCAACGTCTTCGACGAGGAAGGCGGCGGGCTCATCCACCGCTGGAACGGAGAAGCGGCGAACGCCTTCCGAACGTCGCTCGCGAGCGACGATCCGCCTGCCGTCTGCCGCAGCTGCGCGCTGTACCGCGGAACCTTCTGAAGTCCAGGGCCTGTTCACACCATGAACAGTGTGAACAGGCCCTTGGTCAGCTTGCGCTTCGTTCGAGTGCCTGGTCGACGTCCCACAGGATGTCGTCGATGTGCTCGAGCCCGACCGACATCCGCACCATGTCGGGCGTGACGCCCGCCGCGCGCTGCTGCGCCTCGTCGAGCTGCCGATGCGTCGTGGACGCCGGATGGATGATCAGCGTGCGCGTGTCGCCGATGTTCGCCAGGTGGCTCATGAACTGGGCCGCCTCGATGAAGCGCACGCCGGCCTGCAACCCGCCCTTCACGCCGAAGGCGAGCAGGCCCGAGGCGCCGGGTGCACCGTCGATGCTGCGCATCTGCCGGCGCACGAGTTCATGCTGCGGATGATCGGGCAGCCCGGGGTACGAGACCCAGCTCACCCGCGGATGTGCGCGCAGGTGTTCCGCCACGCGCAGCGCGTTGATGCAGTGGCGATCCATGCGCACCGGCAGCGTCTCGATGCCCTGCAGGATCTGCCACGCGCTCGTCGGCGCGAGCGATGCGCCGAACACGCGCAGCGACTCCATGCGTGCGCGCATCGTAAAGCCGAAGTCGCCGAAGGTCTCGTAGAAGCGGACGCCGTGATAGCCGGGCGACGGCTCGGTCATTCCCGGAAACTTCCCGTTGTCCCACGGGAACCGGCCGCTCTCGACGACGACTCCGGCGAGCGTCGTTCCATGACCGCCGAGATACTTGGTGGCGGCGTGCACGACGAGATCGGCACCGAAGGCGATCGGCGTGCACAGGTACGGGCTCGGCACCGTGTTGTCGACGACGAGCGGCACGCCGTGCGCATGGGCGACGTCGGCCACTGCAGCGATGTCAAGCACCTGCAGGCTCGGGTTGCCGAGCGTCTCGGCGAAGACCGCGCGCGTGTTCGGGCGCATCGCGGCAGCGAAGGCACCGGCATCCGTCGGATCGACGAAGCTCGTCTCGATACCGAAGCGGCGCAGGTTCACCGCGAACATCGTCACCGTGCCGCCGTATAGCGCGCTGGTCGCGACGACGTGGTCGCCCTGCTGCAGGATCGTCGTCAGCGCGAGCGCCTCGGCCGCCATGCCGCTGGCGGCAGCGACCGCCGCGCGCCCGCCCTCGAGCGCGGCGACGCGCTCCTCGAGGGCAGCGACGGTGGGATTCGACAGCCGCGAGTAGACATTGCCGAAGGTCTGCAGGTTGAACAGCGACGCCGCGTGGTCGGCGCTGTCGAAGACGTAGCTCGTCGTCTGGTAGATCGGCAATGCGCGCGAGCCGGTGGCGGCGTCGGGAATCTGGCCCGCGTGGATGGCGAGCGTCTCGGGGTGGAACCTGCGGTCGGCCATCGGTTGCCTCGCGTTCGCGCGTTCGATCAAAGCGGCCGGTGCGCGGAGACGACGCCGGTGTTCACGCCGGCCCAGTGCAACCCGCCGAACAGCCGCGCATGCTCGATCTTCACGCAGCGGTCCATCACCGAATCGAGGCCCGCGGCGCGCGCGTGCGCGTCGGCCTCGACGTTGCGCACGCCGAGCTGCTGCCACAGGCACTTCGCGCCGATCGCGACCGCGTCCTCGGCGATCGGTCCGACGTCGGCGGTGCGCCGGAACACGTCGACCATGTCGACCGGATGCGGGATGTCGCGCAGCGACGCGTAGCAGCGTTCGCCGAGCACTTCCGGATAACGCGGGTTAACCGGGACGATCCGGTAGCCGTGCTCCTGCAGGTACTTCGCGGCGAAGAAGCTCGGTCGATGCCACTCCGCCGACAGGCCGACGACGGCGATCGTCCGGCAGTTCTTCAGGATGCGGCGAAGCGTGGGAATGTCGTCGGTCACTTCGGAGTCCTCCGCCGACGAATGTAGCGCATCCGCAGCGCCGGCAGCCGGCGCCGCCGGAGACAATCGCCCCCATGCACCGCCGCTTCGCGTTTCCGCTCGCGCCGCACGTCGGGGTGAACCGCTGGGACGTGCTCGCCGCCGCACTCGCGCTCGGCGCGCTGGCGTTCGTCGTCGCCGCCGCGCATTCGATGCGCGCGCCGCTCGCCGCGCTCGAGGCGGCTCCGGTGACGCTCGATCCCGCGCTGCTGCCCGCCTACGCCGTGCGAACGACCTTCCGCATGTTCGCGGCGCTCGCGCTGTCGCTCGCCTTCGCGCTGGCGGTCGGAACGCTGGCCGCGCGCAGTCCGCGCGCGCGATCGATCGTCCTGCCGCTGCTCGACGTGGCGCAGTCGGTTCCCGTGCTCGGATACCTGTCGTTCACCGTGGTCGTGTTCCTGCGCCTGTTTCCCGATTCGGTGCTCGGCGCGGAGATGGCGGCGATCTTCGCGATCTTCACGAGCCAGGTCTGGAACATCACCTTCAGCTTCTACCAGTCGCTGCGCACCGTTCCCGGGGATCTGGTCGACGCCGCGCGCTCGATGCGGCTGTCGGGCTGGCAGCGCTTCTGGCACCTGGACGTGCCCTTCGCGATGCCCGGACTCGTCTGGAACATGATGGTCTCGATGTCGGGGGGCTGGTTCTTCGTCGTCGCCTCCGAGGCGATCGCGGTCGGCACCTGGACGATCCCGCTGCCGGGAATCGGCTCGTACGTGGCGCTCGCCATCGCCGAACGCGACCTCGCCGCCGTCGGCTGGGCGCTCGGTGCGATGCTGGTCGTCATCGCGCTGTACGACGCCCTGGTGTTCCGGCCGCTGGTCGCGTGGTCGGACCAGTTCCGCATCGGGGCGGCGCGCATCGGCGAAGCGCCGCGCAGCTGGATCCTGTCGGTGTGGCGGCGCACGCAGGCGCTGCGCACGCTCGGCGTGCGCGTTCGCGCGCTGATGCGCCGCGCGACGTTGCACCGTGCCGCGCACGCCGCCCTTCGGCGACGCGCGAGGATGCGTGCGCTCGGCCGACGACTTTCCGCTCCCGGCGCCGGCGCGCTCGTCTGGTGGACCTC
>DASWVL010000409.1:0-3847 GCA_036406255.1 Zeimonas sp. | reverse complement strand
GGCTGCGCCAGGCGCGCGCGCAACTCGCCACGGCCGGCAACCAGGCCGGCTACGCGGCCCTGACCGTTGCCGACGAGGGCGTGGTCACGGCCGCTCCGGCCGAAGTCGGACAGGTCGTCGCGGCCGGCCAGCCGGTGCTGCGCGTGGCACGCCCCGACCAGCGCGAGGTGCTGATCCACGTGCCGGAAAGCCGCCTTGCCGATCTGAAGACGGGTTCGCCCGCTGCCGTGCGTGCGTGGGCGCATCCGGCGCGCACCTACGTCGCGGCGGTGCGCGAAATCGCCCCCGCGGCCGACGCCGCGACCCGTTCCTACGCCGTGCGCGTGAGCGTTGCGGATGCCGATGACGCGTTGCCGCTCGGCGCCACGGCGAGCGTCGCCTTCACGGAGTCCCGCGATGCGGCGCAGACGGTCCTGCCGCTGAGCGCGGTGACCCGCGTCGATGGCCGCGCGACCGTCTGGGTCGTCGACGAGGCCTCGCGTCTCGCGCCCCTCGCGGTGGACACGGCGGCATTCCGCGAGGACGGCGTCGTGGTCGCCGGTGGGCTGCCGGCCGGCTCGCGCGTCGTGGTGACGGGCGTGCATCGCCTCGTCGCCGGCGAAACCGTGCGCGCGGTCGATGAAGCGGCCCCGGTCGCGCTGGATGTGCGCAAATGACGACCGCGCGCGAGTCCGACGAAGGGCGTTTCAACATCTCCGCCTGGGGCCTGCGGCACCAGGCGCTGGTGCTCTATTTCATGGCCGTGCTCGCCCTGATCGGCCTGTATTCCTATTCCCGGCTCGGCCAGTCGGAGGATCCGCCTTTCACCTTCAAGGTGATGGTGATCCGCACGGAGTGGCCCGGCACCGATGCCGAGGAGGTCGCGCGCCAGGTCACCGACAAGATCGAGAAGAAGCTGCAGGAGGTCGCCCAGGTCGACGTGCTGCGCAGCTTCTCGCGCCCGGGCGAGTCGATGGTGTTCTTCGTCGCCAAGGACTCGACGCCGGCGCGCGAGATGCCGGAAGTGTGGTACCAGGTGCGCAAGAAGGTCGGCGACATCCGCCACACCCTGCCGCAGGGCATCGTCGGTCCGACCTTCAACGACGAGTTCGGCGACACCTACGGCAATATCTTCGCGCTGGTCGGAGAAGGGCTCGACTACGCCGAGCTCAAGCGCTATTCCGAGGCGATCCGCAGCGAGCTCCTGCGCGTGCCGGACGTCGCCAAGGTCAGCTTCTTCGGCGAGCAGCCCGAGCGCGTGTATATCGAACTCTCGAACACCAAGCTCGCGACCTTCGGCCTGTCGGTGCGCGACATCACCGGCGCGCTCGCGGGGCAGAACGCGACGACCGGCGCCGGCTTCTTCGATACCGGCGACGAACGCGTGTGGCTGCGGCCGAGCGGTGCGTTCGAGGACCTCGACGCCATCCGCGACACCGTCATCCGCGCGCAGGGGCGCAGCTTCCGCATCGGCGACGTGGCCGAGGTGCGCCGCGGCTTCGCCGATCCGCCGCGCGAGCGCATGCGCTTCAAGGGCGAGGACGCGCTCGGCATCGGCGTGTCGATGCGCGCAGGCGGCGACATCATCGCGCTCGGCCGCCAACTCGATGCGGCCATTGTGCGCATCGACGCGCAACTGCCGGTCGGCGTGCGCCTCGAGCGCGTCGCCGACCAGCCGCGCGCTGTGACCCGCTCCGTCGGCGAATTCGTCCAGGTGCTCGTCGAGGCGGTCGTGATCGTCATGGCGGTGAGCCTGCTCTCGCTCGGCCTGCGCACCGGCGTCGTCGTGCTCGTGATCATTCCGGTCGTGCTCGCGATCACCTTCCTGTTCATGAACCTCTTCGGCATCGGGCTGCACAAGATCTCGCTCGGCGCGCTGATCCTCGCGCTGGGCCTGCTCGTCGACGACGCGATCATCGCCGTGGAGATGATGGCGACGAAGATGGAGCAGGGCTGGGAGCGTGCGAAGGCCGCGAGCGCCGCCTATGTCACAACGGCGATGCCGATGCTCTCCGGGACGCTCGTGACCGCGGCGGGCTTCCTGCCGATTGCGACCGCCGCGTCGTCGACCGGCGAATACACGCGCTCGATCTTCCAGGTCACGGTTATCGCGCTGCTGGTGTCCTGGGTCGCGGCGGTGCTCTTCGTTCCCTGGCTCGGCTACCACCTCCTGCCGGACTTCCACGCCCAGCGCGGCAAGCCCTCGGTGCTCGCGCGTGTCGTCGGCCGCCTCTCGCCGCGACTCGGGGCGCGCCTCGCCGAACGCGCCACTCATGCGCGTGAGCTGCACGACGAATACGCGATCTACCACACCCCCTTCTACACGCGCCTGCGCGCGCTGGTCGACGCCTGCGTCGCGCACCGCTGGATTGTCATCGCGCTGACCCTGTTCGTCTTTGCCGCGTCGCTTGTCGCGTTCGGGCGCTTCGTGCCGCAGCAGTTCTTTCCGGATTCGACCCGCCCGGAACTGCTCGTCGATCTGCGCCTTCCCGAGGGCGCCTCGCATCAGGCCACCGAACGCGCGGTCCGGCGTCTCGAAGACTTCCTCGATGCGCAAGCCGGTATCGAGAACTACGTCGCGTGGATCGGCGGCGGCAGTCCGCGCTTCTACCTGCCGCTCGACCAGCAGCTCCCGCAGACGAGCTTCGCCCAGTTCGTGATCCTCACCGACGGCCCGGCGGCGCGCGAGGCCTTGCGCACGCGGCTGATCGCACTTTTCGACGAGGCCCCGGCCGAGCTCATCGGCGTCGTCAACCGGCTGGAGAACGGTCCGCCGGTCGGCTTCCCGGTGCAGTATCGCGTCAGCGGTCAGGATCTCGACGAACTGCGCCGCATCGCGCACGAGGTGGCGACGAAGCTGCGCACCCACCCTCAGCTCTCCAACGTGCATCTCGACTGGGAGGAACCGTCCAAGCGCGTGCGCCTCAAGATCGACCAGGACAAGGCGCGGCTCCTCGGCCTTACGACACAAGACATCGCGACCCTGCTCAACACCTCCGTGCAGGGCTTCGCCGTCACCCAGTTCCGTGAAGGCACCGAGACGATCGACGTGATGCTGCGTGGCGCCCAATCCGAGCGCGTGCATCTGGGTTTGTTGCCGGATCTCGCGATTCCGGTCGGTGGCGGTCGCAGCGTCTCGCTCGCCCAGGTCGCGACGGCCGAATACGGTTTCGAGCAGGGCGTTGTCTGGCGCCGCAACCGCATCCCCACGGTCACGGTCCGCGCGAACTTGTACGGCGGCGTGCAACCGGCCGTCGTCGTCGCCGACCTTGCCCCGCAGATCGCGTCGATCGAAGCCGGGCTGCCGCTGGGCTACCGGGTCGAGGTGGGCGGCTCCGTCGAGGAGAGTGCCAAGGGCGGCACGTCGGTCGCGGCGGGAATGCCGCTGTTCTTCATCGCGGTGCTCACCGTGCTCATGCTGCAACTGCAGAGCTTCTCGCTCGTCGCGATGGTGCTCCTCACGGCTCCGCTCGGGATGATCGGCGTGACCGTCTTCCTCCTCGCCTTCGGCAAGCCCTTCGGCTTCGTCGCCATGCTCGGCACGATCGCGCTCTCCGGCATGATCATGCGCAACTCGGTGATCCTCGTCGACCAGATCGGCCAGGATCGCGAGCACGGCCGCAGCGCTTGGGATGCCATCGTCGAATCGACCGTGCGTCGCTTCCGCCCCATCATGCTCACGGCCGCCGCCGCGATCCTCGCGATGATCCCGCTGTCGCGCAGCGCTTTCTTCGGGCCGATGGCGGTCGCCATCATGGGCGGCCTCACCGTCGCCACCGTCCTCACCCTGATCTTCCTGCCCGCGTTGTATGCCGCGTGGTACCGCGTGCGCCGCGAACCCCGGAAAACCGGGGAAGACGGGCCGCCT
>DASWVL010000408.1:0-2084 GCA_036406255.1 Zeimonas sp. | reverse complement strand
TCGCCGATGCGCAGGCCGCCGCGCGCGACGCAGACGACCGCATCGAAGCTCCAGCCCGACTCCCAGACCTTGAGCGCGAGCTTCTCGGTGAGCCGGTTGTATTCGTCCCAGGAGACGTGCAGGTCGCGCATTCGTATTCGCGTTCGGGGCGCGCGCGGGGCGTTCAGCCGAACGGATGCCGCAGCACGATCGTCTCGTCGCGGTCGGGGCCGGTGGAGACGAGGTCGATCGGCGCGCGTGCGAGTTCGGAGAGGCGCTCGAGATAGCGGCGCGCGTTGGCCGGCAACGCCGACCAGTCGCGAACGCCGACCGTGCTTTCGCTCCAGCCCGGCATTTCCTCGTAGACGGGCTCGCAGTGCTCGACCGCGTCGGCGCCGAAGGGCAGCATCTCGAGCGTGCGCGAGCCGCTGCGGTACGCGGTGCACAGCTTCACCGTCTGCAACCCGTCGAGCACGTCGAGCTTCGTGACGACCAGCCCGGTGACGCCGCTGAGCTGGATCGAGCGGGCGAGCGCCGGAACGTCGAACCACCCGCAACGGCGCGGCCGCCCGGTGACCGAACCGAACTCCTTGCCGACCGTTGCGAGGTGGCGGCCGACCTCGTCGTGCAGCTCGGTGGGAAACGGGCCCGCGCCGACGCGCGTCGTGTAGGCCTTCACGATGCCGAGCACCGAATGCAGCGCGTGCGGACCGACGCCGGCGCCGGCAGCAGCGGCTCCGGCCACGCAATTGCTGCTCGTGACGTACGGATAGGTTCCGTAATCGACGTCGAGCAACGCGCCCTGGGCGCCCTCGAATAGCAGCGATTCGCCGCGCGCCATCGTCTCGGCGAGCATCGACGGCACGTCGGCGAGCATCGGTGCGATGCGCCCGGCGAGCGCGAGCGCGTCGTCGGCCACCTTCTGCGCATCGAGCGGCGGCGCGTTCAGGAAGTGCTGCAGCGTGAAGTTGTGCAGCTCCAGCGCTTCGTCGAGCCGCGCGCGAAAACGCACCGGATCGAGCAGGTCGCCGGCGCGCAGTGCGCGGCGTGCCGCGCGGTCCTCGTAGGCCGGGCCGATGCCGCGGCCGGTGGTTCCGATCGCCGCGATTCCCCGTCGCGCTTCGCGCGCCTGGTCGAGCGCGACGTGATACGGAAGGATCAGCGTGCACGCCTCGCTGACGTGCAGCCGTCCGCGCACGTCGATGCCGGCGGCTTCCAGCTCCTCGATCTCCTGCAGCAGCGCGGCCGGAGAAACGACGACGCCGCTGCCGATGTAGCAGTGCACGCCGCTACGCAGGATGCCCGACGGAATGAGTCGCAGCACCTGCCTTCGCCCGCCGATGACGAGCGTGTGTCCGGCGTTGTGCCCGCCCTGGAAACGCACGACGCCGCGCGCGGTGTCGGTGAGCCAGTCGACGACCTTGCCCTTGCCCTCGTCGCCCCATTGCGTGCCGACGATCACCACGTTCTTCGCCATCTGCTGCCGTTTCCTCGATTCCTGGTCGATATCCGTGTCCGGTGCGCGATGCCGCACCACTTCAGCGCCGCGCGCCGATCGGGGCGACGGCCCACTGGTTGCCGCGAAGCACCAGCTCGCGGTCGCAGACGAACTCCTGCGGCCCGGGATCGCGCCCGGGCAAGGCCTGGACGACGATTTCGCCGGCCGCGCGCAAGGCGTCGATCGCCTCGACCAGCGCGACGTCGTCCGACCACGGTGCGCGAATCGCCGGGGCCGGCTCGCCGTTCGCGAGCATCCCGGCAAGTGCGCGCAGCTCGATCGAGAAGCCGGTAGCGGGCCTCGAGCGCCCGAATGCCCGGCCGACGTCGTCGTAGCGCCCGCCGCGGGCGATCGCATAGGGAAGCGCCTCGACGTACGCGGCGAACGTGATGCCGTTGTGATAGCGATAGCCGCGCAGGTCGGCGAGATCGATCGACAGTTCGAGCTGCTCCCAGCGCTGCAGGACGGGGGAGGAGCACAGCCGCTCGAGGCGGTCGAGCGCGTCGCGGATCGCCGGAACGGCGGGCAGCTGCGCGCGCGCTCGAGACAGCGCCGCGCCGTCGCCTTCGAAGCCCGCGCCGGCGCGGCCGTGCAGGCGCGCGAGCGT
>DASWVL010000407.1:0-3267 GCA_036406255.1 Zeimonas sp. | reverse complement strand
GCAGTCGAAGCCCTGCTCGTGCGCGAGGTCGACGAGAATCTGCGCGAAGGCGTCGTCGTCCTCGACACAGAGCACGAGGCGCGGATGCCGGCGGGGCCGCGAACGGTCGTCGCGCGCGCCGGCGGCCGCGGCGGCCGGCTCCCCCGGGCGTCTCGACGCCGCGCGGGCGACCTCGCGAACGTCCGCCGCATCGGCCCCTGCCCCTGCCGACGACGCGTCGGTGCGTGCGGCCGTGTCGCCTGCCGGCGCAGTCGTTGGAGAGACGTTCGCGCCGGACGCGTCGATGATCGCCAGCGACCTGGCGTCGACGCGCTGCATCGTCGGCTCGCGGAAGGCCTCGACGCCGGGTATCGCCGCTGGGAACGTGGGCACGGCCGGGGGCTGGACGCGCGCTCCGCTGGGCGGATTCCACGCCAGCGGCAGCACGAAGGTGAACACGCTTCCTCGACCCGGCTCGCTGTCGGCCTCGATGTCGCCGCCGAGGCGGCGCGCCAGTTCGCGCGAGATCGAAAGGCCGAGGCCGGTGCCGCCGAAGCGGCGGCTCGTCCCGGCCTCGCCCTGCTGGAACGCCTCGAAGATCGCAGGCAGCTGCTCGCGCGGCACGCCGACCCCGGTGTCGCGCACCTCGAACGCCAGGCGCTCGCCCGGCATCGACGAAACGCGCAGGTGCACGTGGCCGCGCTCGGTGAACTTCACCGCGTTCGACATCAGGTTCTTCAGGATCTGGGCCAGCCGCAGCGAATCGGTGACGATCGCCGGCGGGACGTCGGGGTCGGCCTCGAGGCGAAGGTCGAGCGACTTCTCGCGCGCCAGCGGCTCGAAGGTGGCCCGCAGCCGCTCGAGCAGCACCGACATCTCGACACTGCCGGGGTGCAGCTCGACGTGTCCCGCCTCGATCTTCGCGAGGTCGAGCACGTCGTTGATCAGCGCGAGCAGGTCGCTGTTCGACGCGTGGATCGCCTTGGCGTACTTGACCTGCTCGGGGCCCAGGTTGCCGTCCTTGTTCTCGGCGAGCAGCTTCGAGAGGATGAGCGCGCTGTTCAGCGGCGTGCGCAGCTCGTGCGACATGTTCGCGAGAAAGTCGGACTTGTATCGGTTCGCCGACTCGAGCCTGGCGGCGTACTCGAGCAGCGTCTGCTGCGCGTCGAGAAGCTGCGACTTCTGCCGTTCGAGCTGCTGCGTCTGCTCCTCGAGCTGCACGTTCGTCTGCTCCAGCTCGCCCTGCTGCTTCTCGAGCTGCGTCTGCGAGGCCTCGAGGACACGGCTCTGCTCCTCGAGTTCCTCGTTCGACACGCGCAGCTCCTCCTGCTGCACCTGCATCTCCTCGCCCTGACGCTGCGTCTCCTCGAGCAGCGCGACGAGCTGCTCGCGGTAGTGCGCGCTGCGCAGCGCCACGCCGATCGTCTCGCCGACCGAATCGAAGACCGCGAGGACGCGCCCGGCGTCCAGTGCAGGGTCGAGCGAACCCAGCTCGACCACGCCGACCACGCGCCCGTCGGCCACGACAGGGGCGACGACCAGACGCGCCGGTGCGCTCGCCCCCAGCGCGCTGCGCACCGGCAGATGGCCGTCGGGCACCCGATCGAGAACGCGCGCCGTGCCGTCGGCGGCGACCTGGCCGGCGAGGCCCTCGCCCACCGCCATGCCCGACGGGACCCGAGCTTCGTCGAGCGCGTGTCCTCCGCTGCGCAGCAGCGTCGTTTCGTCGAGCCGGTACAGCACCCCCACGTCGGCGCCGAGCAGGCGAGCGAGGGCGCCGGTGGCGTTGCGGCCGATGTCCTCGGCCGTCTGTTCGCCGAGCAGCGCCTGCGCGACGCTGGAGCGCGCCTTCTGCAGCCACAGCCGCTCGGCGTCGTGGTTGCGCATCGCGATCACGTGCCGGATCGCCGCCGCCATCACCCAGAAACCGACGACCACCGCCGAGCGGTTCACCAGCGCCATCGCCTGCATCGTGTCGTCGACGATCGCCCCCTTCGCGTGGTAGCCGACGATCGCCAGCAGCGTGGCGAGCAGCGCGACGACGAAAGGCGTGCGCTCGTCGTTCTGCAGCAACGCTGCGGCGACCGCCAGCACGTACAGCGTCCAGGGCGCGTAGCCGAGCGGCACGGCGAGGTCGAGGACGAAGACGGCCACGAGAAGGCCGCCCATCGCGAGGACCGACGACAGGGAGGGCTTCGAATACGGAAGTCTCGACCGGGGCTTCATCGGATCAAAAGGCGTTGCGGCCGGAGCGACCGCGCCCGCTTGTAACACGGGCCGGCGGCGCGGACGACGGCGCGAGACCCGTTCGCAGGGTCAGTGCTTCTTGCCGCCGCCCAGCAGTGCGGCCACCGGCCGGCGCGGTCGGCGTGCGGCACTCACGCGTTCGGGAGCGGAGGCGTGCGCCTCGCTCTCGGGCGACGGCGCTGCCGGGACGTAGGGTTCGAAGAAGAAGGGATCGCTGGAATAGCCGGCGAGCGAACCGTGCGCGCCCTCGCGACTGCGACCCTGCGGCGTTCGAGGCGCGCGCGAGCGGCGCTCGGTCGGCCCGGGCTCGCGACGCGCGCCTTCGCGGCTGCGCGCGGGAGCCGAAACCTCGAGGCGTTCGGCGGGGAGCTTGCGTCCGAGCAGCTTCTCGATGTCGGCGAGATGCCGTTCGTCGTCGCCGGTCATCAGCGAAAGCGCGAGACCGCTCAGACCGGCACGCCCGGTGCGTCCGATGCGATGGACGTAGTCCTCGGCGTTGTACGGCAGGTCGTAGTTGATGACTGCCGGCAATTCCGCGATGTCGAGCCCGCGGGCGGCGACGTCGGTGGCGACGAGCACGACCGTCTCGCCCTTCTTGAACGCCTCGAGCGTCGCCAGCCGCTCCTGCTGCGACTTGTCCCCGTGGATCGCCGCCGCGTTCAGGCCGTCTCGCTCGAGCTGGCGGGCGAGGCGCCCGGCGCCGATCTTCGTGTTCGTGAATACGATCACCTGCGCGAGGCCGCGCTCGCGCACGAGCTGAGCGACCGCGGCGCGCTTCGCTTCGAGATCGCCGACCCGATAGACGCGCTGCTCGACGTTCTCGGCGGCGGCATTGCGCCGCGCAACCTCGATCACCTCGGGATCGTTCAGGTACGTCGCCGCGAGCCGGCGGATCTCGGTGGAGAACGTCGCCGAGAACATCAGGTTCTGGCGCCGATCGGGCAGCGCGTGAAGGATGCGCTGGATGTCGGGCAGGAAGCCCATGTCGAGCATGCGGTCGGCCTCGTCGAGCACGAGGATCTCGGCCTGCGCGAGGGAGAC
>DASWVL010000406.1:0-7106 GCA_036406255.1 Zeimonas sp. | reverse complement strand
CGCGCGCATCTACCTGCCGCCCGATGCGAACTGCCTGCTGTCGGTGGCCGACCACTGCCTTCGAAGCCGCGACTACGTCAACGTGATCGTCGCCGGCAAGCAGCCCGAATGGCAGTGGCTCGACATCGATGCGGCCGTGCGCCACTGCGCCGCGGGTGCCGGCGTCTGGGAGTGGGCGGGGAACGAGCGCGCCGACGCGCCGCCCGACCTCGTGCTCGCCTGTGCCGGAGACGTGCCGACGATGGAGACGCTCGCCGCGTCGATGCTGCTGCGCGAGGCGGTTTCGGACATTCGAATCCGCGTAGTCAACGTGGTCGACCTGATGACGCTGCAGCCGAGCGACGAGCATCCGCACGGGCTGACGCATGCGCGCTATGACGAGATCTTCGGCGTCGACCGGCCGGTGATCTTCGCCTTCCACGGCTATCCGGGACTGGTGCACCGCCTCACCTACAAGCGGCACAACCACGAGCATCTGCACGTGCACGGCTATCGGGAGGAGGGCACGACGACCACGCCCTTCGACATGGTCGTGCTCAACCGGATCGACCGCTATCGGCTCGCGCTCGATGCGATCCTCTGCGTCCCGCGGCTGGCGTCGATGCACGAGAAGGCACGCGAGCGCTACGAGCGCACGATCGACCGACATCGCCGATGGGTCGCCGGCCACGGAGAGGATTTGCCGGAAGTCAAGGATTGGCGCTGGCATCCGTACGAATGAGAACGATTCGCGTAAACTGGCCTCTGGCCGGCCAGCGAGGATCCGCCATGTACGCGACCCTGATGATCACCTTCCGCGAGGGACTCGAAGCGTTCCTGATCGTTGCCATCAGTGCGGCCTTCCTGCGCCAGACGGGTCGCGAGCGACTGCTCGCGCCGTTGCGCGGCGGTGTCGCGCTCGCGGTGGCCGGGAGCCTCGTGCTCGGCATCGTGCTGTCGCGCGTCGGCGCACTCACGCCGGCCACCGAGGGGTGGCTCGCGACGGCTGCCGCCGTGCTCGTCGTCAGCTGCACCGTCCACATGCTGCGTCACGGCCGTCGCATGAAGAGCGAGATCGGCGCGCGGCTCGATTCCGCCTCCCGACGCTCGGGCTTCGGGGCGGCGCTCGCAGTGTTCGCGTTCGCGGCGCTGATGGTCGGACGCGAAGGCGTGGAGACGGCGACGATGCTCGCCGCGCTCGCGGCCAGCGCCGAGCAGCGCGAGATGTTCGTCGGCGGCGCCGCCGGCGTGCTGTGTGCTGCGGCAATGGCGTGGACGTGGTCGCGCTACGGGAGACGCGTGAACCTGTCGCGCTTCTTCCAGGTGACCGCGGCGTTCATGGTGCTGTTCTCGGTGCAGCTCGGCATCTACGCATTCCACGAATTCAGCGAGGCCGGCCTGCTGCCCGGGCTCGACAACGCCTGGTGGCACCTCGCGAGCGAGCCGTACGGCCCCGAAGGTGTGTACGGTCACTGGCTTACCTACGGACTGCTGCTGATCCCTGCCGCCTTCCTCGTCGCCGGCTGGCTCGGCGATCGCCTCGGCTCGCACGCGCCGCTCGACGCACGGCCTTCGTCGCGCGCCTGAGGTCCGGTTGCGCCGCCCGCGCTCGGGAAGGAGCGCGCCGACGCCTCAGGCGCCGGGCGAAACGAAGTCCAGAGCCTGCATCGCCGCATCGATCGTCTGCCGGGTCGTCGAATAGTCCTCCCAGGGATCGGGTTGCGCGAGTCGAGGCTCGACGTTGCGCAGCGTCCACTGCGCGCCGCTCGTCAGCTCCGGCAGCTCTTCCCACGACACCGGAACCGACACGCCGACGCCGGGTCGGCCGCGAGTCGACCACGCGGCGACGGTCGTCGCACCGCGCCCGTTGCGCAGGAAGTCGGCGAAGATCCGGCCCTTGCGGTTCGACGGTCCGCTCCTGGCGACGAAGCGGTCGGGCAGCGTGCGCGCGAGGTGAACGACGATCGCCTTCGACAAGCCTTTCACGGTGTCCCAGCCGTGCTTCGGTACGAGCGGCACGACCACGTGCAGGCCCTTGCCGCCGCTCGTCTTGACGAAGCTCGCAAGCTCCAGCTCGTCGAGCAGCGCGTGCACGAGCTGCGCCGCTTCGCGCACGGCCGGCCATGCGACGCCTTCGCCGGGATCCAGGTCGAAGATCATCCGGTCGGGCTTCTCGATCGCGCGCGTCGTCGCGTTCCACGTGTGGAACTCGATCGTGTTCATCTGCGCCGCGGTGACGAGCCCCTTCCCGGTGGCGACCTCGATCAGCGGCTCCTCGCCCGGGTCGTACTTCGGGTCGAGTGAACGCACCCCGGGCATCGCCGACGTACTGGCGTGTTTCTGGAAGAAGCGCTGCCCGCCGATGCCGTCCGGCGCCCGCACCAGCGCCACCGGCCGTCGCTTCAGGTGCGGCATCATCCTCGGGGCGACGACCGCGTAGTAGCGAACGACGTCCCGCTTGGTGATGCCGCTGCCCGGGTCGATGACGCGTTCGGGATTGCTCACCCGGACTGCGGCGAGCAGGCGCTCGGCGCGCGGGTCCGGCCGCGGGCCCGTTGCCGGCAGCGTGCCGGCATCGCGCGCTCGCTCGCGGCGGATCTCGTCGACCGGCTTGTCGTCGCGAAGGCCGTGGAATACCGAATGGCGGATGCGTCCGTCGGCCGTCCATTGGCTGTAGGACACCTCGGCCACCAGCTCGGGGCGCACCCAATGGGCGCCGCGCTCGCGCACGCGCTCCGCGAACGGCGACGTCGCCGTCTCGCGCGCCTTCAGCTGCGCGAACAGTTCGCGCAGGGCCGTCTCGTCGAAGCCGCTGCCCACCTTGCCGGCGTAGCGCAGGGCGCCGGAGTCGTCGTGCACGCCGAGCAGCAGCGCGCCGAAGGCGCTGCGTGATCCCTGAGGATCGGTGTATCCGCCGACGACGAACTCCTGTCGGTTCGTGCACTTGAGCTTGATCCACGCGGGCGAGCGCCGCGACACGTAGGTCGAGTCGCTGCGCTTGCCGATCAGTCCCTCCATGCGCAGCTCGCACGCCGAGCGCAGCAACTGGTCGGGCGCGGCGGAAAAGTCCTCGCTGAAGCGGATGCGTTCGGACGGATGCGCGTCGAGCCATTCCCGCAGCAGCGCGCGGCGCTCGCGCAACGGAACCTGTCGAAGGTCGTAGCCTGCGCAGAACGGCAGGTCGAACAGGTAATAGACGATGTCGTCGGTGCGTGCGCTGTCGAAGGCGTTCTGCAGTTGCTGGAAGTCGGGAACGCCGCCGGCGTCGGCCACGACGATCTCGCCGTCGAGCCACGCCGACGGCAGCTCGAGCGCCGCGACGGCCCGCGCGAGCGACGGCATGCGGGAGGTCCAGTCGTGCCCGTTGCGGGTGACCAGGCGCACGTCGTTTCCATCGACGCGCGCGAGCAGCCGGTAGCCGTCGAACTTCATCTCCCAGCTCCACGAGCCGGAGGTCGGAGCGGCGTCGACCAGCGTGGCGAGCTGCGGCTCGAGTGTCGCGGGCAACAGTGCCTCGCGCGCCTGCGGCGGCGGTGCCGAGCGCTCGGGCGCCTGGAGCACGCTGTCGGGCAGCGCGTCGACGATCGAGTAGCGCTCTTCGGGCCGCGCGAAGGCGTCGCGTTCCTTGATCAGCAGCCACGGCTCCTGGCGCTCGTCGGCGTGACCGTGCATGCGCACCAGCGTCCAGCGACCGCGCAGCTTCTCGCCGCGCAGCTCGAACTTCAACTTTCCGTCCCGGTAGCCGTCCCGGGCGTCGCCGTCCGCAATCCACACGCCGCGATCCCAGACGATCACGGTGCCGGCGCCGTACTGCTTCGGCGGAATCGTTCCCTCGAAGTCGGCGTAGTCGAGCGGATGGTCCTCGACGTGCACCGCCATCCGCTTCACGTCGGGGTCGAGACTCGGGCCCTTGGGCACCGCCCAGCTCTTCAGGGCTCCGTCCAGCTCGAGGCGGAAATCGTAGTGCAACCTGCGCGCGGCGTGCTTCTGGACGACGAATTCGCGCTCGACGGTCGGAGCGGGCCGCTTCGAGGCGCGGGCCCCCGAGGGCTCGCGCGTCACCTGGAAGTCGCGTTTCTCGCGATACCGCTGCAGCGGGTCGGGTTGCGGCATCGGCCGACGGCGTCTCGGTAAGGAAAGCGGCCTGCGTCTGCAATCGGCACGCCCGCTTTTTCCGTTTCGCACCCGGCGCACCGGGCACTGCAATTGCTCGCTGTGCCTTTCGCGCACAGCCCGACAAGGACGGAGCAGGACCGACGGCGCATGAAGGCTTTCCAGACGCAACTCACCGAAAAACAGCTGTCCCGCTGGTTCGCTTCCGGGCTGATCGCCTCCTCCCTGCTGCTGTGCGTGGCGGTCGTGCTGGCCCAGTCGACGCAGGGCTTCGCGCAGACGGCGCAACGTATTGCCCAGGCCACGCAAGGCGCCGAGGAAACGTCGGCGGCACCGGTTACGCCCTCTCACCCCGCGTCGCCCACCGCGCCGCCTGCGGTGACGCCGGCCACCGAGGATCCGCCGGCGCCGCGCAGTCCGGCGGAGATTGCCATCGACCAGGCGATCGCCGAGCGCGTGCGCGTCGCGCTCGCCAATGATCACCTCACGCGCGCGCAAACGATCGACATTGCGGTGACCCGCGGCATCGCAAACCTTTCCGGCCGCGTCAGCACCGAGGCGGTCGCGCATCGCGCGTTGTCGATCGCGCGCGCCACCGGCGGTGTCACTGCCGTGCAGGACGCGATGAAGGTCGAGGCGACGCCTGCCGTCGAGCGTCTCCGTTGAGAAGGCACCCGCGGCGCTAGCGACCCCCGAAGGTGTTGCAAGCCTGCGGGTCGCCGCTTTCGAGGCCGGTACGGAACCAGCGCACGCGCTGCGCGGACGATCCGTGCGTGAAGGTCTCGGGCACCACGGTTCCCTGCATGCCCCGCTGCAGCCGGTCGTCGCCTACCGCGGCCGCCGCGTTCATCCCTTCCTCGATGTCGCCCTGCTCGAGCCAGTTGCGCGCCTGCTGCGCGTGATTCGCCCAGACGCCGGCGTAGCAGTCGGCCTGCAGTTCCACGCGTACCGACAGGGCGTTGGATTGCGTCTCCGACAGGCGCTGCCGCGCCGACTGCAGCTGCCGCATCGTGCCCTGCAGGTTCTGTACGTGGTGGCCTACTTCGTGGGCGATCACGTAGGCGCGCGCGAAATCGCCTTCCGCCCCGAGCCGCTGGCTGAGGACCCGAAAGAAGCTCAGGTCGATGTACAGCCGGTGATCGCCCGGGCAGTAGAAGGGTCCGGAGGCCGCACCGGCCAGGCCGCAGGCGGTGTCCACGCGCTGCTCGAAGAGCACGAGCCGCGGCGCCTGGTAGCTGCTCCCCGACTGCCGGAAGATGCTCGACCAGACGTCCTCGGTGCTGGCGAGCACGACGGACGCGAAGCGGCCCTCCTCGTCGGTCGGAACCCCCTCGTCCTGCACGGACTGCTGCTGCACGGGCGCGCCGCCGCCGGAGAGCATGCTCAACAGCACCCCCGGGTCGATGCCGAGGAACCAGGCGGCGACGAACGCCACGACGACGGTGCCGATGCCGATCCCGCCGACGCCGCCCGGGATCGGCAGCCCACGACGATCCTCGATGTTCGAGCTTTGCCGAAAATCCCTCCAGCGCATCGTCGTCTCCGTAGCGTGCGTCGATGCCCCTGGCAAGTGCGGCACCCGCGATCGTTGCGACACCCGCGTTCGCGCCGCCTCGGCGCGCTCGGCCGTGCCCGCGCCCCGCGCCTCAGGCGTGGTGGTCGACGAGCGTGAAGCGCGCGCCGCCGCGTTCGCGCATCGCGCTGAAGCGCAGCTGTGGCCAGCGCTCCTGCGCCACCGTGATCTCGTGCGGCGAGCGGACGAGCCAGGTGGGCGCGTCGGCGGCGTCGTAGGCGATGCGAGATGCGTTCTGTTCGATGAAGCGGGCGACCAGCGCGTCGTCGTCGGCATCGAGCCAACGCGCCATCGTGTACGGCGCCGGTGCGATGCGTGCCGCGACGTTGTACTCGACGCGCAGCCGATGTGCGACGACCTCGAACTGCAGCTCGCCGACGGCGCCGAGCAGCAGCTGCGCCCCGCCGTCGAGGCGGAAGACCTGGATCGCGCCTTCGTCGCCGAGCTGTGCGAGCGCGGCGCGCAGCTGCTTGGCCTTCATCGGATCGACCACCTCGATGGTGCGGAACGACTCCGGCGCGAAGAACGGGAGCCCGCTGAAATGCAGCGTCTCGCCTTCGGTGAGCGTGTCGCCGAGGCTGAGCGTCCCGTGGTTCGGAATCCCGATGACGTCGCCGGGCCAGGCCTCGTCGACGAGGTCGCGACGCTGCGACAGGAAGGTGACCACGTTGTGCGGGCGCAGCGCCCGCTTCGTGCGTGCGTTGACCAGCTGCATCCCGCGCTCGAAGCGCCCGGAGCACACGCGCACGAAGGCGACGCGGTCCCGGTGCTGCGGATCCATGTTGGCCTGCACCTTGAAGACGACTCCCGAGAAGCGCGGCTCGTCGGGCGACACCATTCGCTCGTCGGCGTGCTTCGGTCCGGGCATCGGCACCAGTTCGACGATCGCATCGAGCACCTCGGCGACGCCGAAGTTGTTGATCGCCGAGCCGAAGAACACCGGTGTCTGACGCGCAGCGACGAAGGCGTCGAGGTCGAAATCGGGGGTGGCGCCGCGCACCAGCTCGATTTCGGGCTCCGCGTCCTGCCAGGGGGCACCGAGCGCTTCGGCCTGCGCCGGATCGGACGGGTCGACCTGCTCGTCGTCGCCGCCCAGGCGATCCATCCCCGGACGGAAGCGATGCACTCGGGCGGCGGCGAAATCGTAGATGCCGCGAAACCGGTTGCCCATGCCGATCGGCCAGGTGAACGGGATCGGCGTCATCGCCAGCTCATGCTCGATCTCGTCGAGCAGCTCGAGCGGGCCGCGCACCTCGCGATCGAGCTTGTTGACGAAGGTGAGGATCGGGATGTTGCGGCTGCGGCAGATCTTCAGCAGGCGAAGCGTCTGCGCCTCGATGCCGTTGGCCGCGTCGATCACCATCAGCGCCGCGTCGACCGCGGTGAGCACCCGGTAGGTGTCTTCGGAGAAATCCTGGTGACCGGGCGTGTCGAGCAGGTT
>DASWVL010000405.1:0-2272 GCA_036406255.1 Zeimonas sp. | reverse complement strand
ACCAGGCGATGGTATAGAGCCAGCGTGCCATGTCGCGTGAGAGTCGCAGGTTTCCTTCAACGTGTCGCGGGCCATTCTAGGGCCTGAACGCAGCGCGATCGCCGCGGCGCGAGCACCAGGCGAACGAAGGCAGCCGCCCGCGTCGTCAGTTCTCGAGGAACGGATCTGCGATCCGGAGCCCGTCGAACTTCTGGCCGTTCTGCAGGTCTTCCGTATAGAGGATCGACGCGCCCCCCCGTTGAGCGGCGCGAATGATCAAGGAGTCCCAGAACGAAATACTGCTTCGGATGCCGAGGTCGATCGCGCTGAAAATCAGATCCGGATCGACCTGCACGACCGAGAGGTCCGCCAGGCGCCGTACCGCACGCTGCGCGTCGTCTGGTGCGAGGGGCACCGCGAGTCTTCGCGTGACCGCGACGAAGAACTCCTGCAGAACCTGGGTGCTCAAGGTCGCGCGCCCGGCACTCGCTTCGCGCGCGAGCAGCTTGCGCGCCGTCGCCTGCTTCCCGGGCGCATCTGCGTCGAACAGATACACGAGTACGTTCGTGTCGAAGAACGTGCGCATCACCGGCGCTCGTGCAGTTCCTCCCGCGTCCAGCGGCTCCTGCCTCGACGCGACCGGCTCTTCTTCGACAGCGCGATCAACTCGTCGACGGCGGCCGACTGGGAGTCGCCCACCCCGGCGTACGCCTCAAGCAGTTCGCGCAATACCGCGTTCACCGAAGATCCCTGCTCCAGCGCGCGAATACGCGCCTTCCTGAGCACTTCTTCGTCGACAGTGATCGTGAGATTGCTCATCCCGAAGTGACCTGTGCTACACAGGTCAAGTGTAGCACGGGTCGTCCTCACGTCACCCGCCCGTGCGATATCCTCACCGCATGATCCTCGTCACCGGCGGCTGCGGATTCATCGGGACGCGATTCGTCGCCGACTGGCTCGAGAGCAGCGACGAAGCGCTGGTGAACCTCGATGCGCTCACCTACGCGGCACGCCCCGAAGCACTCGCTCCTTTTGCCGCCGACGCGCGCTACCGTTTCGTGCACGGCGACATCTGCGACGCCGCACTCGTCGCCGCGCTGCTCGCCGAACATCGCCCGCGCGCCATCGTGCATCTCGCCGCCGAGACCCACGTCGACCGCGCCATCGCCGATGCCACCGTCTTCGGACGCAGCAACGCGCTCGGAACGCTCGTGCTGCTGCAGGCCGCGCAGGCTCACCTCGCGCGGCTCGCGCCCGACGAAGCCGCGCGCTTCCGCTTCCTGCACTGCTCCACCGACGAAGTGTTCGGCTCGCTCGCGCCCGATGCGGCGCCGTGCGACGAGAACGCGCCGTACCGCCCGCGCAACCCCTACGCCGCCTCGAAGGCGGCGGCCGATCATTTCGTCTCCGCGTTCCACGTCACGCACGGGATGCCGACGCTCGTCACGCGCGGCTCGAACACCTACGGCCCCGGGCAGCATCCCGAGAAGCTCGTCGCGCTCGCGATCGACCGGCTGCTGGCAGGCGAAGCCGTGCCGCTGTACGGCGACGGCCTCGCGGTGCGCGACTGGCTGTACGTCAGCGACCACGTATCGGCGCTGCGCACAGTGCTCGAGAAGGGCCGCCCCGGGCAGACGTACAACGTCGCCGGGCACCAGCGCGTGACCAACCGCGAACTGCTCGAGCGGCTGATGGACGCCGTCGACATCGAGCACGCCGCCCACGCAAGGGCGGAGGCACCGGCCGGCTCCGGGCGTGTCGCGTCCGACGGCACGGACAGCACGACAGCGCAGCGCCGTCCCCCTGCCGATGCGCCCGAGCGCATCCGCTTCGTCGCCGACCGGCCCGGCCACGATCGCCGCTACGCGCTCGACGACCGCAAGCTGCGCGAAGAAACCGGATGGGCTCCGCAGGTCGGCCTCGACGAGGGCCTGCGCGCGACGGTGCGCGCGCGCCTCGCGCCGATCGACCTCGGCATCGAGAACCCGCCATGAAGCTGCACACGGCAGATCCGAGCGGCTGGGCGCTCTTCGAGTCCGACGCGCATCGCGACGAACGAGGCTGGCTCGCCGAGATCCTCCGGATCGACGCGCTGCGCGCACACGCCGGCAACGTCCGCATCGTGCAGCAGAACCTGAGCGCGAGCCGCCGGGGCGTGCTGCGCGGGCTGCACTACCAGGTCGAATCGCCGCAGGGCAAGCTCGTGCAAGTCGTGCAGGGAAGGATCTTCGACGCGATCGTCGACCTGCGCCGGGCGTCTCCCGGCTTCGGGCGCAGCTTCACGTTCGAGTTG
>DASWVL010000404.1:0-1529 GCA_036406255.1 Zeimonas sp. | reverse complement strand
GACGCGACAGCCGCCACCGATGCCGGGACGTCCGCGCGCAGGCACAGCGGCCCGTCGAAGCGCCCGGCGCGCGCACCGCGCAGGTCGTCGGCGATGACGCGACTGGTCACGATCGCCATCGATGCCGGACACGGCGGCGAGGATCCGGGCGCGATCGGCCGGCGCGGGACGAAGGAAAAGGACGTCGTGCTTCGCATCGCGCAGCGGCTACGCGAACGCATCGCCGAGGAGCCGTCGATGCGCGCCTACATGATCCGCGACGGCGACTACTTCGTGCCGCTCGCCACGCGCGTCGCGAAGGCGCAGCGGGTGCAGGCCGACCTGTTCGTGTCGATCCACGCCGACGCGTTCGTCCGTCCCGAAGCGCGCGGCGCTTCGGTGTACGTGCTGTCGGAGCGCGGTGCGACGAGTGCGGCGGCGCGCTGGCTCGCGCGCCGCGAGAACGATTCCGACCGGATCGGCGGCGCACGCTTCGCCACACGCAATGCGGAGGCGCGGCGCGTGCTGCTCGATCTCTCCACCAAGGCGCAGATCCAGGACTCGTCGCGCCTCGGACGCATGGTGCTCGCCGAGCTGGGCGGCGTGGGCGACCTGCACAAGCCGGCGATCGAACAGGCCGGCTTCGCGGTGCTCAAGGCGCCCGAAATCCCTTCGATCCTCGTCGAGACCGCGTTCATCAGCAATCCGCTGGAGGAACGCCGGCTGGCGAGCGCGCGGTACCAATTGCGCGTCGCCGACGCGATCTACCGGGGACTCGCAGCGTACCTGCGGCGGCACCCGCCGCCGCCGAAGGCGCAGACGACCTGAGGCGCGGCGCCGCGCGCGGTCACCAGCCGGCGCGCGTCGACGATGCCTGCGGGTTCTCCAGCCGGTAACCGATGCCGCGCAAGGTGCTGATGCGCGCCCCCGTTCCCGAGAGCTTCGCGCGAAGTCGCGACACGTAGACCTCGATCGCGTTCGGCGCGAGCCGTTCGTCCAGCCCGGTGATCGCCTGCATCAGGTCTTCCTTCGTGACCGGCGTGCCGGCGTGCTGCACGAGTTGCTCGAAGATCGACCACTCGCGCGGCGTGAGGTCCACCGGCACGGAGCCGCAGCGCACCTCGCGCTTGCGGCTGTCGACGACGAGTTCGCCGCAGAAGACGACATCGGCGGCGCCCGCATCCTCGCGCCGACGAACGAGCGCCGCCGAGCGCGCGACCAGTTCCCGCGTCTCGAACTCGCCGGCGAGATAGTCGCTCGCGCCGGCCTCCAGCGCGGCGATCCGGCTGTCGACGTCCTCGGCCTTCGTGAGGATCAGTGCCGGGACGCGGATACCGCGGCCGCGAACGGTGCGCAGCCACTCGAGGGCCGTGCCCCCGTCGGCACGCAGGTCGAGCACGATCGCGCCGGCCGGCGCGACGCGCAGCAGCGGATCGAGTTCGCCGGTGTCGGCAACCGCTTCGACATCGAAGCCGGCATCGCGTAGCGGGCCGACGATGCGATCCGGCGCATCGCGGGCTTCGGTTACGACGAGCGTTTTCATGGGCACA
>DASWVL010000403.1:0-5477 GCA_036406255.1 Zeimonas sp. | reverse complement strand
CAGCACGCCGGGAGCCGCGGGGCGCGTCGGCATCGTCGGCTATTGCTGGGGCGGGACGATGTCGTGGGTGTCGGCGTCCCGCGTCGACGGTCTTGCGTGCGCGGTCGTCTATTACGGCGGCCACATCGCGAGCTTCATCGGCGAACGGCCGAAATGCCCTGTGCTCTGTCATTTCGGCGAGCACGACCGCACGCCGTCGCCCGAGCAGGCGAAGTCGGTGCTCGCCGCGCATCCGCAGGTCGAGGGGCACTTCTACGACGCCGGCCACGGCTTCAACTGCGACCAGCGCGCGTCGTACGACGCCGATGCGTCGAAGCTCGCGCGGCAGCGCACGCTGGCGTTCTTCGCGAAGCACGTGGGCTGACGCGGACGCGGTCAGCGGGCAAAGGCGCGGGCCGTCTGCCGCGGGCGCGCCGCCTCAGCCGGGCGCGGTCGTCCCTTCGCCGGCGACGGCGGCCGCCTCGCGCTCGCGCAGTTCGGTCTTGACGACCTTGCCGTAGTGGTTCTTGGGCAGGCTCTCGATGAAGCGGTAGCGGCGCGGCCGCTTGAAGCGCGCGATGCTCTCGATGCAATGCGCATCGAGCTCGGCCTCGCTCACCGGCGCGTGCGCGACCACGTAGGCGACGACCATCTCGCCCCACTCGGCATGCGGCACGCCGATGACGCTCACCTCGGCGACCCGCGGGTGACGCAGCAGCGCCTCCTCGACCTCGCGCGGATAGATGTTGCTGCCGCCGCTGATGATCAGGTCGCGACTGCGGTCGAGCAGCGTGAGGAAGCCGTCCTCGTCGAGGCGCCCGATGTCGCCGGTGCGCAGCCATCCATCGCGGATCGTCTCGGCCGTGGCGTGCGCACGCTCCCAGTAGCCCTTCATCACGACCTCGCCGCGCACGCAGACCTCTCCGGGTTCGCCGACGGCCAGCGGCGTTCCGTCGTCGGCGTGGATCGCGACCTCGACCATCGGCTGCGCGTAGCCGACCGACGCGAGCCGCTCGAGCCAGCGCGGGTGGTCGCGGTCCTCGATGACGTGCTTCGGCAGCACGGTGATCGTCATCGGGCTCTCGCCCTGGCCGTAGATCTGCGCCAGGTGCGGGCCCAGCACCTCGCGGGCATCGAGTATGTCGGCCAGGTACATCGGGCCGCCGCCGTAGACGACCGTGGCCAGGCCTTCGATCGGGCCGGGCTGCCGACGCGCCCAGTCGACGAGCCGGCGCACCATCGTCGGCGCAGCGAAGAACGAGGCGTTGCCCCAGTGCGCGGCGAGCGCGCCGATCTCGGCACCGTCGAAGCCTCCCGAGGCCGGGACGACGTTGACGCCTCCGCGCAGCACGTACGGCAGGTGATACATGCCCGAACCGTGCGACAGCGGCGCCGGATGCAGGCAGGCGTCGCCGGGCGCCACGGGCTGCACCTCGGCGAGATAGCCCATCGTCGCCCAGCGCAGGTTGCGCGCCGTGAGCCGCACGCCCTTCGGCTTGCCGGTCGTGCCGCTGGTGTAGAAGAGCCAGGCGTCGTCGTCCTCCCCGCGCGGCGCGATCGCCGCCGGCGCGAGCGACCGGTCGTCGAGGAAGCGGTGATCGTCGATCACCCGGCAGGCACCGGGCACGAACCCGGCCAGGGCATCGGCGTGGCTGCGATCGACGAAGCACAGCGTCGCCGAGCAGTCGGACAACATGAACGCGGCTTCGCTGCCATGCAGGCGCGCGTTGATCGGAACGGCGACGAGCCCCGCCCACCAGACGCTCCACAGCAGGCGGAGGTAGTCGGGATGATTGCCCAGGAACAGGCCGACGCGATCGCCCGGCTGCAGACCCTGCTCGCACAGCCATTGCGCTCCGCCGGCGGCCGATTGCGCGAACTGCGCGTAGCTCGCGGCGGTGTGGCGGCCCTGGGCGAGGGCCGGCCGGTCGCCGAAGACGGCCGCGCTGCGCTCGAGCCAGTGGGCCAGGTTCATCGTCTCCTCCCGCTCCAGGCACGCGTACCATCGAAGATTCTGCCATGCAGGGTTTTCCGATGCACCCGACGATCGAGCGCATCGCCGCCGGGCACGACGAACTGCGCCGGTGGCGGCGCGATCTGCACGCGCACCCGGAACTCGGCTTCGAGGAGACGCGCACCTCGCGGCTGGTCGCCGAGCGGCTCGCGTCCTTCGGCGTCGAGGTGCACGCCGGCGTCGGCCGCACCGGCGTCGTCGGCGTGCTGCGCAACGGCTCGTCGCCGCGCACGATCGGCCTGCGCGCCGACATGGACGCGCTGCCGATCGCGGAGGCGAACGACTTCGAGCACCGCTCGCGCCACCCGAACCGGATGCACGCCTGCGGGCACGACGGCCACGCGACGATGCTGCTCGCCGCCGCGCGCCACCTCGCGCGCACGCGCGAGTTCGACGGCACCGTGCACTTCATCTTCCAGCCCGCCGAGGAAGGGCTGGGCGGAGCGCAGGCCATGCTCGACGACGGGCTGTTCGAACGCTTTCCGTGCGAGTCGATCTTCGGCATGCACAACCGGCCGAGCCTGGAGGTCGGCCGCTTCGCGGTGCGCTCGGGAGCGATGATGGCCGGCGGTGCCTTCTTCGACATCGACATCGAGGGCATCGGCACGCACGGCGCGAGGCCGGAAGCCGGCGTCGATCCGGTGATGGTCGCCGTGCAGATCGCGTCCGCCGCGCAGACGATCGTCTCGCGCAACGTCGCGCCGGTGCAGACGGCCGTGCTGTCGATCACGCAGATCCACGCCGGAGACGCGTACAACGTCGTTCCACAGCGTGCGCGACTCGCCGGCACCGCGCGCGCGTTCTCGAAGGACACGATGCAGCGCATCGAGCGGCGACTGCGCGAGATCGCCGAGGGCGTCGCCGGTGCGATGGGCGCGAAGGCGCGATTCGACTTCCGCGTCCCCTTCGCGCCAACGATCAACGACCCCGACGAGGCCGAATTCGCCGCGTCGGTCTGCGCCGAGCTGGTCGGCGGCGAGAACGTCGAACGCGACCCGCCGCTGATCATGGCTTCGGAGGATTTTTCCGCGATGCTCGAACGCGTGCCGGGCTGCTACCTGAACATCGGCAACGGCGGCGCGGCGGGCGGCTGCGAGGTGCACAACCCGTCGTACGACTTCGACGACCGCGCGCTGTCCTACGGTGCCGCGTTCTTCGTGCGCGCGGTCGAACGCAGGCTGGGCGCGAGCTGAACCACCGGCGCACACCGACGATGCCCGAACCGACCGACGCTCGCGCGACCGACCCGAGCACGCGCGAGGCGCCGCGCCGGCGCGCGGGGCCGGCGATCGCCGTCGCGTTGTCGCTGCTCGTTGCGATCGCGCTGGGCTGGTGGTGGTACGAACGCGGCCGCCCGTCCGACCCCCCGGCTGCGACCGGCGCCGGCGCGCCGACCGCTGCGCGAGGCGGTCCGCGTGGCGGCGAAGCCGAACGCGTGCTTCCGGTGACCGTCGTCGCCGCCGCCCGCGACGACGTGCCGATCGTGCTCGATGCGCTCGGCACGGTGACGTCGCTGCGCACCGTCACCGTGCGGCCGCAGGTGGACGGGCAGCTGCTGCGCGTGACGTTCCGCGAAGGGCAGCTGGTGAAGGCCGGCGAGCTGCTCGCCGAGATCGATCCCCGACCCTTCGAGGTGCAGCTGGCGCAGGCGCAGGGCCAGCTCGCACGCGACCGCGCGCTGCTCGAGAACGCGAAGGTAGACCTCGAGCGCTATCGCACGCTGGTGAAGCAGGACGCGGCGAGCGCGCAGCAGCTCGACACGCAGGCCGCGCTCGTGCGGCAGTACGAGGGTGCGCTGAAGACCGACCAGGCGCAGGTCGACAACGCGCGACTGCAGCTCGGCTACACGCGCATCACCGCGCCCTTCGCCGGCCGACTCGGCCTGCGACTGGTCGATGCGGGAAACCTCGTGCGCGCGGGCGATGCGACCGGCATCGTCACGATCACGCAGATCATGCCGATCGGCGTCACCTTCTCGGTCGCCGAAAAGGAGCTGGCGCCGATCCTCGAGCGCTACCGCAGCGGCCGCGAGATGAAGGCGCAGGCGCTCGACCGCGACCAGCGGGAAGTGCTCGCCACCGGCCGACTCACGACGCTGGACAACCAGATCGACACGACCACCGGCACGCTGAAGATGAAGGCGGAGTTCGCCAACGACGACACCTCGCTCTTTCCGAACCAGTTCGTCAACGTGCGCGTCTTCATCGACACGATCGCGGCGGCCACCGTGATCCCGAGCGCCGCCGTGCAGCGCGGCTCGCCGGGAACCTACGTCTACGTGGTGAAGGACGACGACCGCGTCGCGCTGCGACGCGTGTCGCTCGGCCCCTCGGACGGGTCGCGCACCGTCGTGCGCGAAGGCGTCTCGGTGGGCGAGCTGGTCGTCGTCGACGGCGTCGACAACCTGCGCGACGGCGCGCGCGTCGAGCCGATCGACAAGGAAGCCGCCGAGCGCGCGGCCACGCAACCGGGAGAGCCGCGTCGCCGTTCGGGCGCGCGCTCCTGAGGCGCGGCGCGCGAGCGCATGAACCCTTCCCGCCCGTTCATTCTTCGCCCGGTCGCCACGTCGCTGCTGATGGTGGCGATCCTGCTCGCCGGGCTCGTCGGCTACCGGTTCCTGCCGCTGTCGGCGCTGCCCGAAGTCGACTTCCCGACGATCCAGGTGACGACGCTGTACCCCGGCGCGAGCCCCGAAGTGATGGCCTCGTCGGTCACCGCGCCGCTCGAGCGGCAGTTCGGCCAGATGCCGGGGCTGAACCAGATGTCGTCGACGAGTTCGGGCGGCGCCTCGGTCGTCACGCTGCAGTTCGATCTCGCGCTCGCGCTCGACGTTGCCGAGCAGCAGGTGCAGGCGGCGATCAACGCGGCGATGACGATGCTGCCCGACGACCTGCCCGCGCCGCCGGTCTACAGCAAGGTCAACCCGGCCGACGCGCCGGTGATGACGCTCGGCATCACGTCGCGGACGATTCCGCTCACGCGCCTGCAGGACCTCGTCGAGACGCGCATCGCGCAGAAGATCTCGCAGCTGGCCGGCGTGGGCCTGGTGTCGATCACCGGCGGGCAGCGACCGGCGGTGCGCGTGCGCGTCGATCCGCTGGCGCTCGCGTCGGCCGGGCTGAGCGTCGAGGACGTTCGCAGCGCGATCGCCAACGCGAATTCGAACCAGGCCAAGGGCAGCTTCGACGGCCCCGAGCGCGCGGCGACGATCGACGCGAACGACCAGATCCGCGCAGTGCAGGGCTATCGCGACCTCGTCCTCGCGTACCGCGCCGGCGCGCCGCTGCGCCTGTCGGACGTCGCGCGCATCGACGAGGGTGCCGAGAACGCGCAGCTCGCCGCCTGGGCGAACGACGAGCCGGCCATCGTGCTGAACATCCAGCGACAGCCGGGGTCGAACGTCATCGAGGTCGTCGACCGCATCCACGCGCTGCTGCCTTCGTTGCGCGCGTCGCTGCCGGGCGCGGCCGAGCTGGCCGTGCTC
>DASWVL010000402.1:0-10073 GCA_036406255.1 Zeimonas sp. | reverse complement strand
CATCGAGACGCTCGGCGGCGTGATGACGAAGATGATCCAGAAGAACACGACGATCCCGACCAAGTTCTCGCAGGTGTTCTCCACCGCCGACGACAACCAGCCGGCGGTGACGATCAAGGTGTTCCAGGGCGAGCGCGAGGTGGCTGCGGGCAACAAGCTGCTCGGCGAGTTCAACCTCGAGGGAATCCCGCCCGCGGCACGCGGCACGCCGCAGATCGAGGTCACCTTCGACATCGACGCGAACGGCATCCTGCACGTCTCGGCGAAGGACAAGGCCACCGGCAAGGAAAACAAGATCACGATCAAGGCGAACTCGGGCCTCACCGAGGCCGAGATCGACAAGATGGTGCGCGACGCCGAGTCGCACGCCGCCGAGGACCACAAGCGGGTCGAGCTGACGAACGCGCGCAACCAGGCGGACGCCGCGGTGCATTCGGTGCGAAAATCGCTCGCCGAGCACGGCGACAAGGTCGACGCTTCCGAGAAGGCGAAGATCGAGGACGCACTGAAGGCCGCCGAGGAGTCGCTGAAGTCCGACGACAAGGACGACATCGAGGCGAAGACGCAGGCGCTGATGGCCGCCTCGCAGAAGCTTGGCGAGGCGATGTACGCGCAGCAGCAGCCGGGCGGCGCCGCCGGCGGCGCGCAGCCGGGTGCCGAAGGGGGTCCGCAGGCGGGTAGCCACGCGTCGGCCGACGACGACGTCGTCGATGCCGATTTCAAGGAGGTGAAGCGGGACTGATCGAGAAGGGAAGGGAGAAGGGAGAAGGGGGAAGGGGTTGCGGCGCGGGCATCGGGAGCTGCGCGTCTGGCAAGAGGGGCTGACCCTCGTGGAGCGCGTCTTTCGCGCGACGCGCGATTTCCCTGGCTCCGAGCTCTACGGCCTGACTTCGCAGCTGCCGCGGGCAGCGGTCTCCATTCCCTCCAACATCGCCGAGGGATACGGAAGGGGCGAGCACACGCGAGCTCCTCCGTTTCCTCAGCATATCCGCTGGGTCGCTGAGCGAACTCGACACGTTCGTCGAGATTGCGCAGCGACTCGGCTATTTGAACGACACAGAGGAACTGCGGAAGAATATCGAAGAGGTGGGCGGGATGTTGATGGGTTTGCAGACGTCGCTTCGCTAGCGGGTGTCCTGACCCCTTCCCCCTCCCCCCTTCCCCCTTCCCTCGAATAAATGAAGCGGGACTACTACGACACCCTCGGCGTATCGAAGACAGCCACCGACGACGAGCTGAAGAAGGCCTATCGCAAGCTCGCGATGAAATACCACCCGGACCGCAATCCGGACAGTCGCGATGCCGAGGCGCGCTTCAAGGAGGTGAAGGAAGCCTACGAGATGCTGTCCGACCCCGCCAAGCGCGAGGCCTACGACCGTTTCGGACACGCCGGCGTCGACCCGAACGCGGGCGGCTTCGCGGGTGCGCAGGGCTTCGGCGGCTTCGCCGACGTGTTCGGCGACATCTTCGGCGACATCTTCGGCGCGCAGCGCGCGGGCGGGCGCAGCAATGTCTATCGCGGCGCCGACCTTCGCTACGCGATGGAAATCACGCTCGAGCAGGCGGCGGCGGGCTATGCCTCCGAGATCCGCGTGCCGGGCTGGGAGAACTGCGACACCTGCCACGGCTCGGGCGCCAAGCCCGGGACGAAACCGAAGGTCTGCCAGAGCTGCGGCGGCCAGGGATCGGTGCGCGTGCAGCAGGGCTTCTTCTCGATTCAGCAGACGTGCCCCACGTGCCGCGGCAGCGGCCAGGTGATACCCGATCCGTGCACCACCTGCGACGGCATCGGCCGCGTGAAGAAGAGCAAGACGCTCGAGGTGAAGATACCGGCCGGCATCGACGACGGCATGCGCATCCGCTCCACCGGAAACGGCGAACCGGGCATCAACGGCGGGCCTCCGGGCGATCTGTACGTCGAGATCCGCGTGAAGGAGCACGACGTCTTCAAGCGCGACGGCGACGACCTGCACTGCGAGGTGCCGGTGTCGGTGACGACGGCCTCGCTCGGGGGAGTCGTCGAGATTCCCACGCTCGCCGGCGCCGCCGAGATCGAGCTTCCGGAGGGTACGCAGACCGGCAAGCAGTTCCGGCTGCGCGGCAAGGGCATCAAGGGCCTGCGCTCGAGCTATCCCGGCGATCTCTACGCGCACGTGCTCGTCGAGACGCCGGTGCGCCTCACCGACCGGCAGAAGGAGCTGATGCGCGAGCTCGACGCGTCGCTGAAGGATCCGAAGCACAGCCCGCAGACGAAGAACTGGATGGACCGCGTCAAGGAGTTCTTCCAGTGATCGCGCAGGCGCGTGCCGCGTGAAGCTCTCCTTCCTCGGCGCCGCCGACACCGTCACCGGGTCGCGCTTCCTGCTCGAGTACGGCGAACGCAAGCTGCTCGTCGACTGCGGGCTGTTCCAGGGCTTCAAGAAGCTGCGCCAGCGCAACTGGTCGCCGTTCCTGGCGGCGCCCGCGTCGATCGACGCGGTGGTGCTCACGCACGCGCACCTCGATCACTCCGGCTGGCTCCCGGCGCTCGTGCGCGAAGGCTTTCAGGGTCCGGTCTTCGCCACCGAGGGGACGTACGAGCTGGCCGGCATCCTGCTGCGCGACAGCGCTCGCCTGCAGGAGGAGGAAGCCGAGTTCGCCAATCGACACGGTTTCTCGAAGCATCGGCCGGCGCTGCCGCTGTATGAGACCGCCGACGCCGAACGCTCCCTGTCGCGTTTTCGTGCCCTGCGTTTCGGTTGCGACTTCGACGTCGGCGTCGCCGATCTGCGGGGGCGCTTCGTTCCCGCCGGACACCTGCTCGGAGCGGCGAGCGTCGTCCTGCAGCGTGCCGCGCACACGCTCGTCTTCAGCGGTGACCTCGGCCGCGACCACGACCTCGTCCAGCGTCCGCCGCGGCCGCCGGAAGCGGCCGACACGCTCGTCGTCGAGTCGACCTACGGCGACCGCCGGCATGCCTCGCTCGACGACGCGCTGGCACTCCTCGCGCGCGTGATCCGCGAGACGGCCGCGCGCGGAGGCACGGTGCTGATTCCGTCGTTCGCCGTCGGACGGGCGCAGGCGCTCCTCGTCGCGCTGCACCGGCTGCGCGAGGCCGGGTCGATCCCCGAGCTGCCCGTCTACCTGGACAGCCCGATGGCCATCGACGCGACGCGGCTGTACCGGCGCTTCAACGCTCAGCACAGGCTCGACGACGCCGAGTGCGAGGCGATCTATCGCGGCGCGCGCTTCGTCAACACGCCCGACGAATCGAAGGCGCTGGCCCGGCTGCGCGTGCCGTCGATCCTGATCTCCGCCAGCGGCATGGCCACCGGCGGGCGCGTGCTGCACCATCTGAAGCGGCTGCTGCCCGATCCCGCGAACCACGTCGTCTTCGCCGGCTTCCAGGCCGGGGGGACGCGCGGCGCCCATCTGGTCGCCGGGGCGCGAGAGGTGAAGATCCACGGCGAATGGCATGCGGTGAATGCCTCGGTCACGCAGATCGACGGTTTCTCGGCGCACGCCGATGCCGACGAGCTGATCGGATGGATGCGTCGGCTGCGCAAGGCGCCGCAGCAGGTCTACGTCGTGCACGGCGAGCCGGAGGCGGCCGACCGGCTGCGGCATCGCATCGCCGAGGAACTCGGCTGGCCGGCACGCGTGCCCGAACACGGCGAGACGGTCGAAGTCACGCTGTAGCGACCCGCGCCCCGCCGCGCGTGCCGCGCCCGGGCGGCGCGGACACATCGCCGTCGCTGGTACATTCGGGGCGATGGAAACCGTCTCGTTTCGCCGCCCGGTCGGCCAGCGCAAGGGGCGGCAGGTACAGCCCGATGCGCGCGCGCGCATCGACGCGCTGTTCGGGGACGCGCCGATGCGGCGCGACCTGCTGATCGAGCACCTGCACCGCATCCAGGACGCCGTCGGCCACCTGCCTGCCGCGCTGCTCGCCGCGCTCGCCGAGCGCATGCGGCTCTCGCAGGCCGAGGTCTTCGAGGTCGCCAGCTTCTACCACCACTTCGACGTCGTCGGCGACGGGCAGACGCCGCCGCCCGCGCTCACCGTGCGGGTCTGCTCGTCGCTGTCCTGCGAGATGGCCGGCGCGCGTGCATTGATCGAATCGCTGCCCGCGCGGCTCGGACGCGAGGTGCGCGTGCAGCCGGTGCCGTGCGTCGGGCGCTGCGCCGAAGCACCCGTGGCCGTGGTGGGGCAGCGGCCGGTCCCTGCGGCGAGCGTCGAAGCGGTCCAGGCGGCGCTTGCCGACGGCGAGCGGCAATGCCCGGTGCCCGACCCGTGCAACGGCGCGATGGCGGGCCACGGAGACTACGCGACGTACCGCGCGAGAGGCGGCTACCGGCAGCTCGCACGCGTGCTCGCCGATCGCGCCGCGCACGAGACCGTGCTCGCCGAGCTGGAGTCGTCGGCGCTGCGCGGACTGGGCGGTGCGGGCTTCCCGGTGGGGCGCAAGTGGCGCGCGGTTGCTGCGCACCCGGCGTCGCGCCTGCTGGTCGTCAACGCCGACGAGGGAGAACCGGGGACCTTCAAGGACCGCTGGTACCTCGAGCGCGCGCCGCACCGGATGCTGGAGGGCATGCTCATCGCGGCCGCCGTCGTCGGCTGCGACGCATGCTACGTCTACCTGCGCGACGAATACGCCGGCGTGCGTGCGCTGCTCGAACGCGAGATCGCGGCCCTGCGTGCCGCGCCGCCCGTCGACGGCCTTCCCGCGATCCACCTGCGCCGCGGCGCCGGCGCGTACATCTGCGGCGAGGAGAGCGCGCTGATCGAGTCGATCGAGGGCAAGCGCGGCATGCCGCGGCTGCGGCCGCCGTACGTCGCCGAGGTCGGCCTGTTCGGCCGGCCCACGCTCGCACACAACGTCGAGACGCTGCACTGGATCCCGGAGATCCTCGAGCGCGGCGGTGCGTGGTTCGCTTCGCACGGCCGGCGCGGGCGACGGGGCCTGCGCACCTTCTCGGTCTCGGGCCGCGTGCGCGAACCCGGAGTCAAGCTCGCGCCGGCCGGCATCAGCCTGCGCGAGCTGCTCGACGAACACTGCGGCGGCATGCTGCCGGGGCACGAGCTGTACGCCTGGCTGCCGGGCGGGGCATCGGGCGGCATCCTGCCCGCTTCGCTCGCCGACGAGCCGCTCGACTTCGACACGCTGCAGCCACACGGCGCGTTCATCGGCTCCGCGGCGATCGTCGTCCTGTCGCGGCACGACTCGGCCGTTGCCGCCGCGCGCAACCTGATGGCGTTCTTCCGCGCCGAGTCGTGCGGACAGTGCACCCCGTGCCGCGTCGGCACGGCGAAGGCGCTCGAGAAGATGAACGCGACGCGCTGGGACAAGCCGCTGCTCGACGAGCTGTCCGCAACGATGATTGACGCGTCGATCTGCGGGCTCGGGCAGGCCGCGCCGAATCCGATGCTGTCCGTGCTGCGCTGGTTCCCGCACGAAGTGGAGGGCGAGTGAGCAGCGTCACCGAACCGGATCGCACGGACGTCGTCGAGCGCAACGGGGCGACCATCGAGTTCGAGCTGGATGGCCGCCCCGTCGACGCGCGAGCCGGCGAGACGATCTACGAGGCCGCGCGGCGTCACGGCACGACCATTCCGACGTTGTGCCGGCAGGAGGGCTACCGGCCCGACGGAAACTGTCGCGCCTGCGTCGTCGAGATCGACGGCGAGCGCGTGCTCGCGCCGTCGTGCTGTCGTGCGCCGTCGCCGGGAATGAAGGTGCGCAGCGCGAGCGATCGCGCGCGCGCCGCGCAGCGCATGGTCGTCGAGCTGCTGCTCGCCGATGCGCCCTCCGAGCCGCGTCGCGACGATTCCGAGCTTGCCCATTGGGCGACGGCGCTCGGCGTGGCGCGTTCGCGCTTCGCGCCGCGCACGCAGCCGTTGCCCGACTTCAGCCATCCCGCGATCGCCGTGCAGCTCGACGCATGCATCCAGTGCACGCGCTGCGTGCGCGCGTGCCGCGAGGAGCAGGCGAACGACGTCATCGGCTATGCGGGCCGAGGCGACCATTCGCACATCGTCTTCGATTTCGGCGATCCGATGGGCGCGTCGAGCTGCGTCGGTTGCGGCGAATGCGTCCAGGCGTGCCCGACCGGTGCACTGATGCCGCGCCTGCTCGGCGAGGTCGACGCGCCGCACGTGGCGGGCGACGTCGCTCCGCGCGCCGCCGAGCGCCGCGTCGAATCGCTGTGTCCGTTCTGCGGGGTCGGCTGCCAGCTCACGTATCACGTCTCGGGCAACCGCATCCGCTACGTCGAGGGGCGCAACGGCCCGGCGAACCATGGGCGGCTGTGCGTGAAAGGGCGTTTCGGCTTCGACTACGCGGCCAGCCGCGAGCGGCTCGACGTGCCCCTCGTGCGTCAAGACGGCGCATCGAAGAACGCCGACTTCGGCCGCGTGCCCGCCGACTGGCGCGACCAGTTCCGCGAGGCGACGTGGGACGAGGCGCTCGCCATCGCTGCCGGCGGACTGGCCCGCATCCGCGACACACTCGGCGCGAACGCGCTCGCCGGCTTCGGGTCGGCGAAGGGCAGCAACGAGGAGGCGTACCTGTTCCAGAAGCTGGTGCGCACCGGCTTCGGAACCAACAACGTCGATCACTGCACGCGGCTGTGCCATGCGTCGTCGGTTGCCGCGCTGCTCGAGGGCATCGGCTCCGGCGCGGTCTCGAATCCGGTGTCCGACGTGCTGAAGGCCGACTTCGTGCTCGTCATCGGCGCCAATCCCACCGTCAATCACCCGGTCGCCGCCACCTGGATCAAGAACGCGGCCCGCCGCGGCACGACGCTCGTCGTGGCCGATCCGAAGCGAAATGAACTCGCGCGCCATGCGACGACGGTGATGCAGTTCACGCCCGGCGCCGACGTCGCGTTGCTCGACGCGATGCTGCATGCGATCGTCTTCGGCGGCTTCGTCGATCGCGAGTTCGTTGCTACGCGCACCGCCGATTTCGAGGCGCTGCGCGAACGGATCGAGCCGTTCAGCCCCGAGCGCATGGCGCCGGTGTGCGGGATCGACGCGGCGACGATCCGCGAAGTCGCGCAGCGTTACGCGACGAGCCGGGCATCGATGATCCTCTGGGGCATGGGCGTTTCGCAGCACGTGCACGGCACCGACAACGCGCGCTGCCTGATCGCGCTGGCGCTGGCCACCGGCCAGATCGGGCGCCCCGGCGCCGGGCTGCATCCGCTGCGCGGGCAGAACAACGTGCAGGGCGCCTCCGACGTCGGGCTCATCCCGATGATGCTGCCCGACTACGGACGGGTCGATGACGAAAGCGTCGCGTCGCGCATCGAGCGGCTGTGGGGCACGCGCATCGACCGTCGTCCGGGCCTGACCGTCGTCGAGATCCTGAAGGCGGCCGCGGAACGCAGCATCCGCGGCCTGTACGTGATGGGCGAGAACCCCGCGATGTCGGACCCCGACGTGCGGCACGCGCGCCAGGCGCTCGCCGCACTCGACCTTCTCGTCGTGCAGGACATCTTCCCGACCGAGACCGCGTACCTCGCCGACGTCCTCCTTCCCGCCTCGGCCTTCCCGGAGAAGACCGGTACCTTCACGAACACCGACCGCATGGTGCAGCTCGCACGCAAGGCGATCGACGCGCCGGGGCAGGCGCGCGCCGACCTCGACATCCTCGTCGCGATGGCGCGCGGGCTCGGGCTCGACTGGCGTTATTCGCATCCGCGCGATGTCTTCGCCGAGATGCGCGAGTCGATGGATTCGATCGGCGGCATCGACTGGGAGCGGCTCGAGCGCGACGGCAGTGTCACCTACCCGTGCGCGAGCGCCGACGACCCGGGCCAGCCGGTCGTCTTCCGCGAACGTTTCCCCACGTCGAGCGGACGCGGGCGCTTCGTTCCGGCCGTTCCCCGCGCGCCGGCCGAGTCGCCCGACGCCGACTATCCGTTCGTGCTCACCACCGGCCGTCAGCTCGAGCACTGGCACACGGGCGCGATGACACGTCGCGCGCAGGCGCTCGATGCGATCGAGCCCGAGGCCACGGCGTCGATGCATCCGCTCGATCTCGCCCGACTCGGCCTGCAGCCCGGCGCGCGTGCGCGTATCGTCTCGCGACGCGGCGCGATCGCGCTGTACGTGCGCGAGGACGACGGCGTCGCGCGCGGCAGCGTCTTCGTGCCGTTCGCCTACGCAGAGGCGGCGGCGAACGTGCTCACCCACCCGCAACTCGATCCGTTCGGCAAGATCCCGGGCTTCAAGTACTGCGCGGTGGCAATCGAACCGGTGCGCGAGGGGACGCACCCTGCATAGGGCTCTGCCGCCGCTCGGGCGGGCGCATCCAGTATCCTTGGGCCTTCGCTTCGCCCTTCTTTCTCCCGCGGTTCCATGCCCGACAACGCTTCCGAATTCTCCCGTGCCTGCGAGGTGCTCGTCGGTGGCGTGAATTCCGCCGTGCGCGCCTTTCGCGCCGTCGGCGGCACGCCGCGCTTCATCGACCGTGCCGAAGGCGCGTACCTGTGGGACGTCGAGGGCAAGCGCTACATCGACTATCTCGGCTCGTGGGGGCCGATGATCGCCGGGCACACGCACCCGCACGTCGTCGAGGCGGTCGAGCGCGCTGCACGCCGCGGGCTCTCGTTCGGCGCGCCGAACGTGCTCGAGACCGAGCTGGCCGAGCGCCTGTGCGCGCTGTTCCCGCAGATCGAGCGCGTGCGCTTCACCAGCTCGGGCACCGAGGCGACGATGTCGGCGCTGCGCCTGGCGCGCGGCTTCACCGGCCGCGACGCGATCGTGAAGTTCGAGGGCTGTTATCACGGCACCGGCGACAGCCTGCTGGTGAAGGCGGGGTCGGGGGCGCTCGCCTTCGGCACGCCCAGCTCGGCAGGGGTGCCGGCCAGCACGGCGCGGCACACGCTCGTCGCCACCTACAACGACGCCGACAGCGTCGCCCAGCTCTTCCGCGATCATCGCAACACGATCGCCTGCGTCATCGTCGAACCGATCGCCGGCAACATGAACCTGGTGAAGCCCAGGCCGGGTTTCCTCGAGGCGCTGCGCACGCTGTGCGACGAGAACGACGCGCTGCTGGTCTTCGACGAGGTGATGAGCGGCTTTCGCGTCGCGCACGGCGGCGCACAGCAGCGCTGCGGTGTCGTCCCCGACATCAGCACCTTCGGCAAGGTGATCGGCGGCGGGATGCCGGTCGGTGCGATCGGCGGACCGGCGCGCATCCTCGAGCGCTTCTCGCCGATGGGGCCGGTCTACCAGGCCGGAACGCTGTCCGGAAACCCGATCGCGATGGCCGCCGGGCTGGCCACGCTCGATCTCGTCGCCGAACCCGGCTTCTACGAACGGCTCGAGTCGCTCGGCGACCGCCTCGTCGGTGGCCTGAATCAGGTCGCGCGCGAAGCCGGGGCACCGATGTGCGCGCAGCACCTCGGCGCGCTCGCCGGCCTGTACCTGCTGCCGTCGCCGCCCACCGATTTCGCGCAGACGCAGATGCAGGACGTCGAACGCTTCAGGCGCTTCTACCACGCGATGCTCGACGAGGGCGTCTACCTGCCCCCGTCGCCGGTCGAGGCGTTCTTCTTCTCCAGCGCGCACACCGAAGCCGACGTCGACGCGACGATCGCTGCGGCGCGTCGCGCCCTCGCCGCGAGCGCTTGATGACGACGCCCACCTCCTCGCGCTCCTCGTATCTTGCCGTGCTGTTCTTCGGCTGCGCGATTCTCGTCGTGTCCACCGGCGTGCGTTCGTCGTTCGGCCTGTTCCTGCCCGAGATGACGCAGGCACGCGGCTGGTCGCGCGAGACCTTCTCGCTGGCGATCGCGCTGCAGAACCTGATGTGGGGGCTGGGCGGCTCGTTCCTCGGCGCGATGGCCGACAAGTACGGATCGATGCGCACGCTGCTGCTCGGCGGCGTGCTCTACGTGATCGGCTTCCTGGGGATGGCATGGGCCGAGAGCGGGGCAGGGCTGTCGCTGACGGCCGGTGTCGTGATGGGCGTGGCGATCGGCGGCACGAGCTTCGGCATCGTGCTCGCCGTGCTCGGTCGCGTCGTCCCTGCCGAAAAACGAAGCCTCGCGTTCGGCGTCGGCGTGGCCGCCGGTTCGTTC
>DASWVL010000401.1:0-4563 GCA_036406255.1 Zeimonas sp. | reverse complement strand
CGGCGGCTCGCGGTCGCGCGCGCGCGCGTAGCCGCCGTCGTCGCCCGCGGCGGCACCATCGCGCGAGCCGAGCAACTGCATCGCCACGGCAATGATCTCGGTGGTGTAGCGGTCCTGGCCTTCCTTGTCCTGCCACTTGCGTGTCTTCAGGCGGCCCTCGACGTAGACCGGGCGCCCCTTCTTCAGGTATTCGCCGGCGATCTCGGCGAGCCGGTCGTAGAAGACGACGCTGTGCCACTCGGTTTCCTCGCGCTTCTCGCCGGAGGCCTTGTCCTTCCAGTTGCGCGTGGTGGCGATGCGCACGTTGCAGACCGCGCTGCCGCTGGGCGTGAAGCGCGATTCGGGATCGCGGCCGAGATTGCCGATCAGGATCACCTTGTTCACCGAAGCCATGCGTCCCTCCGAAAGCGTGTAATCGATTGTGTCATGCCGGCTCGTTCGCCGAGGCGGCCCCGGCCGCGCCACGCGTCGACCGCGGCCAGCGGCGATGCCCGGACGCGACGAGGAGCCACGCGGCGATCAGCACCGCGCACGCGACGAACACGGCCGGCCTGCCCCACACCTGCTGCACCCAGCCGCCCAGCGCACCGCCGAAGAACAGTCCGAGCGACTGCGTCGTGTTGTACACGCCGAGCGCCGCCCCCTTCGCGTCGACCGGCGCAAGCCGCGAGATCAGCGACGGCAGGCTGGCCTCGAGCACATTGAAACCCGCGAAGAACACCAGCAGCAAGACTGCGAAAGGCAGTAGGCCGCTCGGCTGAGCGACGAACGCGAGCTGCACGACGAGCACCAGCGCGATCGACGCGAGAAAGACGACGCGCAGTTTCCCGCGCCGCTCGCTCCAGAACAGCGGCGGCAGCATCAACAGGAACGACAGCACGACGACCGGAAGGTAGATCTTCCAGTGATCGCTCACCGGGATGCCGGCGCGGTCGGCGAGCCAGGTGGGCAGCACGACGAACATCGCCATCTGCACCGCGTGCAGCGAGAAGATGCCGAAGTTCAGCCGCAACAGATCGGGCTCGCGGACGACGTCGCGCAACGGCGTGCGGGATGCGTCCGCGACGACGGCGCGCGGAACATCGGGCACGACGAAGACGACGACGACGATCGCCGCCAGCGCGAGCAGGCCGGTGAACGCGAAGATGCCGCCCATCCCGATCGCGTCGTACAGCAGCGGGGCACCGACCAGCGAAAGCGCGAAGGTCACACCGATGGAGCCGCCGACCATCGCCATCGCCGTCGTGCGCTGGCTGTCGCGCGTGCTGTCGGCGACGAAGGCGCTGACCGCTGCGGAGATCGCCCCGGCCCCCTGCAGCGCGCGACCGAGGATCGTGCCGACGATTCCGCTGGCGGCCGCGGCGACGAAGCTGCCCAGCGCGAACAGCAGCAGGCCGGCGACGATCACCGGCTTGCGCCCCCAGCGGTCGGAAGCCAGGCCGAAGGGCAGCTGCAGCACCGCCTGCGTGAGGCCGTAGATGCCGAGTGCGAGGCCGACCAGCGTCGCGTCGTCGCCTCCGGGGATGCCGCGCGCATGCACCGCGAACACCGGCAGGATCAGGAACAGCCCGAGCATCCGCAGCGCGAAGATCGATGCGAGCGAGACGCTGGACCGCAGTTCGACCGGCGTCATATGCCGATCGTCGCGCTCCGGAGGCGGGGGCCGGGCGTGAGAGGCGTGCTTCGACGAAGCGCGGGACGAGGCGGAATCGGAGGAAACGGGGGGCATCGGGCGGCCGTGGACGACCGGGTATATTAGTCGATTGCCCTTCGGCCGCCCGCCGCCCCGCCCTGATGGAATCGATCCGGATCCGCGGTGCTCGAACCCACAATCTGAAGAACGTCCATCTCGACCTGCCGCGCAACCGGCTCGTCGTGATCACCGGACTGTCCGGGTCGGGCAAGTCGTCGCTCGCGTTCGACACGCTCTACGCCGAAGGGCAGCGCCGCTACGTCGAGTCGTTGTCGGCGTACGCGCGGCAGTTCCTGCAACTGATGGAGAAGCCCGACGTCGACCTGATCGAGGGGTTGTCGCCGGCGATCGCCATCGAGCAGAAGGCGACGAGCCACAACCCGCGTTCGACGGTGGGCACCGTCACCGAGATCAACGACTACCTGCGGCTGCTGTTCGCGCGCGCAGGCACGCCATACTGCCCGTACCATCCCGAGCACCCGCTCGAGGCGCAGACGGTCTCGCAGATGGTCGACGCGGTGCTCGCGCTGCCCGAGGGCACGCGCGTGATGATCCTCGCGCCGGTGCTCACCGGGCGCAAGGGCGAGCACGTCGACCTCTTCGAGTCGCTGCAGGCGCAGGGCTTCGTGCGGGTGCGCGTGCGCACGCACAGGATCGGCGCCGGCACGGAAGTTTCCGGCGTCGACGCCGGGGCGGGCAGCGACGTCGACACGCGAATCGTCGAGCTGAACGAAGGCGGCGCGTATCCGACGCTCGCCCGCAACCAGAAGCACTCGATCGACGTCGTCGTCGACCGCATCAAGGTCGCCCCCGCCGTTCGGCAGCGCCTCGCCGAGTCGTTCGAGACGGCATTGCGACTCGCCGACGGACGCGCGCTCGCGCTCGACGTCGACCGCGGCGACACGCAGATGTTCTCGAGCCGTTTCGCGTGCCCGATCTGCAATCACGCGCTCGCCGAACTCGAGCCGCGCCTGTTCTCGTTCAACAACCCGCTCGGCGCATGCCCCGAATGCGACGGGCTGGGCGTCGTCTCGTTCTTCGATCCCAAGCGCGTCGTCGCCTTCCCGGCGCTCAGCCTCGCGTCGGGCGCGATCAAGGGCTGGGACCGGCGAAACGCCTTCTATTTCCAGCTCGTTCGCGATCTCGCCGCGCACTACGGCTTCGACGTCGAGGCGCCGTTCGAGACATTGCCCGAGCGCACGCGTCACGTCGTCCTGTACGGCTCGGGCGACGAGAAGGTGCCGTTCACGTACATGGGCGACGCGGGCAAGCCGACGGTTCGCGAACACGCGTTCGAGGGCGTGATCCCGAACCTCGAGCGCAGGCATCGGGAGACCGACTCGCCGCACGTGCGCGAGGAACTGTCGAAGTACGTCAACGCGAAGCGCTGCCCCGCCTGCGAAGGAACGCGGCTGCGCCTGGACGCGCGCTTCGTCCGGGTCGGACCGCGCGGCGACGACAAGGCGATCTACGAGGTCTCGGCGTGGACGCTGCGCCACGCGCTCGCCTGGTTCGAGTCGCTCGAGCTGCCGGGCGCGCGGCGCGCAGTCGGCGAACGCATCGTGCACGAGATCGCCTCGCGGCTGCGTTTCCTGAACAACGTCGGGCTCGACTACCTGTCGCTCGACCGGCCGGCGGAGACGCTTTCGGGCGGGGAGTCGCAGCGCATCCGGCTCGCGTCGCAGATCGGCTCGGGACTCACCGGCGTGATGTACGTGCTCGACGAGCCGTCGATCGGGCTGCACCAGCGCGACAACGATCGGCTGATCGAGACGCTGCAGCAGCTGCGCGACCTCGGCAACTCGGTGATCGTCGTCGAGCACGACGAGGACGCGATCCGCGCTGCCGATCACGTCGTCGACATGGGACCCGGCGCCGGAGAGCGCGGCGGCGCCGTCGTCGCACAGGGAACGGCGCAGGCGATCGAGGCGAGCGAAGAATCGCTCACCGGCCGCTACCTGTCGGGCGCGCTTCGCATCGAAGTGCCGCCTAGCCGCAAGCCGCCGGGCGAAGCGCAGCTCGTCGTGCGGGGCGCCCACGGAAACAACCTGAAGAACCTCGACGTCGCGTTCCCGCTCGGACTGCTCGTCTGCGTGACGGGCGTCTCCGGCTCGGGCAAGTCGACGCTGGTCAACGACACGCTGTACGCAGCGGCCGCACGCACGATCCATCGATCCACCGCGGAGGCGGCGCCGCACGACGCGATCGACGGCCTGGATGCGCTCGACAAGGTCATTGCCGTCGACCAGAGCCCGATCGGCCGCACCCCGCGCTCGAACCCGGCAACGTACACCGGGCTGTTCACGCCGATCCGCGAGCTGTTCGCCGAGACGCCGACGGCGCGCGAGCGCGGCTACGGTCCGGGGCGCTTCTCGTTCAACGTCAAGGGCGGTCGCTGCGAGGCGTGCCAGGGCGACGGCGTGCTGCGCGTCGAGATGCATTTCCTGCCCGACGTCTATGTCGCCTGCGACGTCTGCAGCGGCAGGCGCTACAACCGGGAGACGCTCGAGGTCCAGTACAAGGGACGCAACATCGCCGAGGTGCTCGACATGACGATCGAGCAGGCGGCGTCGTTCTTCTCGGCGGTGCCGACGATCCGGCGCAAGCTGCAGACGCTGCTCGAGGTCGGGTTGGGCTACGTGCGGCTCGGGCAGAGCGCCACCACGCTGTCCGGCGGCGAGGCGCAGCGCGTCAAGCTCGCCGAGGAACTGTCGAAGCGCGATACCGGACGCACGCTGTACATCCTCGACGAGCCGACCACCGGGCTGCACTTCCACGACATCGCGCTGCTGCTCGGCGTGATCCACGCGCTGCGCGACCGCGGCAACACCGTCGTCGTCATCGAGCACAACCTCGACGTGATCAAGACG
>DASWVL010000400.1:0-10773 GCA_036406255.1 Zeimonas sp. | reverse complement strand
CTCGGGCACGCGCAGCTTGATCCCCTGCAGGTCCTGCGGCGTGTTGATCGGCCCGCGGTTGTTCGTGATGTGCCGGTAGCCGTTCTCCCAGACGCCGATGATCTTCAGCCCCTTCTTCTCGGCGGCCGGCTCGATCTTCGGCCAGAAGATCTCCTTCTCGATCCGGCCCATGTGCGCGCGGTCCTTCACCAGGTACGGCATCTCGAAGATGCCGAACAGGTCGACCTCGCTGCTCATCACGGTCGACGGCACCGCCATGTCGATCGTGCCGAGCTTGAGCTTCTGCAACATCTCCTTGTCGCCGCCGAGCTGGCTCGATCCGTAGACGACCACTTTCGCCTTGCCGCCCAGCTTCTCGTTGGCGCGTCGGGCGAATTCGTCGGCCGACATCTGGAACAGGGACCCGGGCTCGCCGACGTGGCCGAGCTTCAGCTCGACCGCCTGCGCGCGAACCGGAAGCACCCGGGCGGCCGCACCCGCGGCACCGACGGCGACCGCTGCCTGCAGCAGTCGGCGCCGCTCGGGCGAGCCGGCTCCGGAAGGGATGATGCGCACTTCGCGGCGCTTCGTGGACTTCGCGTTCTCGTCGTTCGATGTCATCGCGATCTCCTCCTCGGTGGGGTCGCAGCCGACCCCGGTTCGGTGCAACGAAACCCGGTCAGTTTCCCGCGCTCGACGCGAGCGATTCCATGGCGGCCAGCACGCCGCCTCGGCGATGAGGCACGCCGGCCAGCCCAAGTGCCATCTCGACACCCGACAGCGTACCCATCAACGTCAGGTCGTTGAAGTCTCCGAGGTGCCCGATCCGGAACACCTTGTCGGCGACCTTGCTCAGCCCCTGGCCGAGCGACAGGTTGAAGCGCTCGAGCGCGACCCGGCGAAAGGCGTCGGCGCCGTGCCCTTCGGGCATCAGCACCGCGGTGAGCGACGCGCTGTAGCGCTTCGGGTCGGCGCACAGGATCTCGAGGCCCCAGGCGCGCACGGCGGCGCGCGTCGCCTGCGCGTGACGCTCGTGACGCGCGAAGACGTTCTCGAGCCCTTCCTCGAGCAGCATCGCGATCGCCTCGTGCAGCCCGTAGAGCAGGTTCGTCGCGGGCGTGTACGGAAAGACGCCCCGTTCGTTCGCCGCGATCTGCTCGTGCCAGTCCCAGTACGAGCGCGGCAGCTGCGCGCGTTTCGACGCCTCGAGCGCCTTGTCGCCGACCGCGTTGAACGACAGCCCCGGCGGCAGCATCAGTCCCTTCTGCGAGCCGGCGACGGTGACGTCGACCCCCCATTCGTCGTGCCGGTAGTCGATCGAGCCGAGCGACGAGATCGTGTCGACGAGCAGCAGCGCCGGATGTCGAGCGGCATCGATCGCCCGGCGGATGGCGGCGACGTCGGAAGTGACCCCGGTGGCGGTCTCGTTGTGCACGACGCAGACCGCGCGGTATCGATGCGGCCCATCGTCGGCGAGCATGCGCTCGATCGTGATGGGGTCGGCGCCGTGGCGCCAGTCGCCCGCAACGAAATCGACGACGAGGCCGAGGCGCTCGGCCATCTTCTTCCACAGCGTCGCGAAGTGGCCGGTCTCGCACATCAGCACCGCGTCCCCGGGCGACAGCGTGTTGACGAGCGCAGCCTCCCAGGCGCCGGTGCCCGACGCCGGATAGATGACCACGGGCGAACGGGTCCGGAAGATCCGGCGGATGCCCTGCAGCACCGACTCGCCCAGGCGACGGAACTCCGGTCCGCGATGGTCGATCGTCGGGTAGTCCATCGCACGAAGGATCCGATCGGGAACGTTCGTCGGCCCCGGGATCTGCAGGAAGTGCCGGCCCGAAGGATGCCCGTTCAGCGCGAGTCCGTTCGATAGTTTCATGCGTCCTCGTAGAATGCTTGTCAGGCGCGAGACGCGCTTCTTTCGTATCTTGTATGCAAAACTGTGCGAGATGCAAGCGTTGCCCCCATTCGGCCTCGCCCTTGATTCCGGATTCTGTATGCAAATCGCCCCTGCTCTCGGCCAGCCGATCGATCGCCGCCCGCTGCACGAGGAAGCCGCCGACCGGTTGCGCGCGATGATCACCGAAGGACGGCTGCCGGCCGGTGCCCGGCTGAACGAACGCGTGCTATGCGAGCAGCTTCGCGTCTCGCGCACGCCGTTGCGCGAAGCGTTCAAGCGTCTGGCGGCCGAGCGCCTGATCGAGCTGACGCCGAACCGCGGTGCACGCGTCCTCGCGCTGTCGCGCGCCGACGTCGAGGAGCTGTTCGAGCTGATGGGCGCACTCGAGGGACTGTCGGGCGAACTGGCCGCACGGCGGCGCACCGACGCCGAGCTGGTGGAGATCCGTGCACTGCACTACGAGATGCTCGCCGCGCACGCACGCCGCGACCTGCCCGCGTACTACGAGCTGAACCACCGCATCCACGACGCGCTGAATCGCTGCGCGCGCAACGGCGCGCTCACCGAGACCTACGACAGCATCAACACGCGCATCCAGCATCTGCGCTTCCGCTCGAATTTCGACGCGGCCAAATGGGCGATCGCGGTACGCGAACACCAGGAGATGCTCGACGCGCTCGAGGCGCGCGACGGCCCTCGCCTGCGCAGCGTGCTCGAGCAACACCTGCGCACCAAGCGCGACGCGGTGCTCGCGCACTGGAACGACGGGAGCGAGGCCCGATGAACGCACCGAAGATCGATGCGGCGCTGCGCGCTGCGCCGCCGCGCTTCGAGCGCAGCCGGCTCGCACAGCGCCTGCGTCGCGTGCTGCGCGGAGACGTGCTGTTCGATGCCGCATCTCGTGGACGCTACTCGACCGATGCGTCGATCTACCAGATCGACCCGCTCGGCGTCGTCGTTCCCGCCGACGAGACCGACGTCGTCGCGGCGATCGAGCTGGCGCGCGAGGAAGGCGTGCCGATCCTGCCGCGCGGCGCGGGCAGCAGCCAGTGCGGCCAGACCGTCGGCGAGGCGCTCGTCGTCGACCACAGCCGGCACCTGAACCGAATCGTGCAGTTCGACCCGGCCGACCGCAGGGTCGAAGTGCAGCCGGGAATCGTGCTCGATGCGCTGAACGCGCAGCTCAGGGCGCACGGCCTGTGGTTCCCGGTCGACGTGTCGACGTCGGCGCAGGCGACGATCGGCGGCATGGCCGGCAACAACTCCTGCGGCTCGCGCTCGATCGCCTACGGCAACATGGTGCACAACGTCGTCGAGATCGAGGCGATCCTCTCCGACGGCGTCGTCGAGCGCTTCGGGCCCTTCGGCGTGAACGCGCAGCGCCCGATGGGCAGCGCGCGCACCGCCGACCTCGTCTCGCGACTGTTCGCGATCGGCGCACGCGAACGCGACGAGATCGAGCGCATGTGGCCGAAGGTGATGCGCCGCGTCGGCGGCTACAACCTCGACGTCTTCCATCCGCAGTCGGAGCGCCCGTACACGTCCGACGGATCGGTGAACCTCGCGCAGCTGCTGGTCGGCTCCGAGGGAACGCTCGCGTGGTTCCAGCGCCTGGTGCTCGCGCTCGCGCCGCTGCCGAAGGCACGCGTGCTCGGCGTCGTGAACTTCCCTACCTTCCGCGCCGCGATGCAGAGCGCGCAGCACATCGTGAAGCTCGCACCCACCGCGGTCGAACTCGTCGACCGGACGATGATCGAGCTTGCGCGCGAGAATCCGGCGTTCCGGTCGACGATCGAGCGCGCGCTGACCGTGCGCGACGGACGCCTGCCCGATGCACTGCTGCTCGTCGAGTTCGCCGGCGACGAGCGTTCGCCGCTGCTCGAGCGCCTCGAGCGCCTCGTCGAACTGGTCGGCGACCTCGGTCTGCCCGACAGCGTCGTGCGCATGCCCGACGACGCCGCGCAGAAGGCGCTGTGGGAGGTGCGCAAGGCGGGGCTGAACATCATGATGTCGCTGAAGGGCGACGGAAAGCCGGTGTCGTTCATCGAGGACTGCGCCGTACCGCTCGAGCATCTCGCCGAATACACCGAGCGCCTCACCGAGGTCTTCGCGCGCAACGGCACGCGCGGCACCTGGTATGCGCACGCGTCGGTCGGCACGCTGCACGTGCGACCGATCCTCGACATGCGGCAGCCGGGCGCCGACGGCGGCGCGGCGCGCATGCGGCGCATCGCCGAGGAAGCCGCGCAGCTCGTGCGCCGCTACAAGGGCGCGTTCTCCGGCGAGCACGGTGACGGCCTCGTACGCAGCGAGTGGGTCGGCTGGCAGTACGGCGAGCGGCTCGTGCGCGCCTTCGAGGAGGTCAAGGACGCCTTCGACCCGAGCGGAACGATGAACCCCGGCAAGATCGTGCGCGCGACGCGGATGGACGATACCCGGCTGTTCCGCTATCCGCCCGGCTACCGCGCGCTCGCGCGCGAGACCGCGCTCGACTGGTCGGCCTGGGACGTGCAGAACGATCCCCTCACCGAGCGCATCGGCGTGCCGGGCAGCGGCGGCGACCCTGCACGCGGCTTCGCGAAGGCCGTCGAGATGTGCAACAACAACGGCCACTGCCGCAAGTTCGACGCGGGCACGATGTGCCCGAGCTGGCGCGTGACGCGCGACGAGCAGCACCTCACGCGCGGCCGGGCGAACACGCTGCGTCGTGCGCTCGCCGGCCAGCTGGGCGACGACGAGCAGGCGTCGCAGGCGGTACACGACGCCCTCGACCTGTGCGTGAGCTGCAAGGGGTGCCGGCGTGAATGTCCCACCGGCATCGACATGGCGCGGATGAAGATCGAGTTCCTCGCACGCTGGAACCGGAGGCACCCGCTTCGCTGGAAGGATCGACTGATCGCCTGGCTGCCGCGCTACGCGCACCATGCGTCGCGCCTGCGCATGCTGCTCGCGCTGCGCGATCGCCTGCCCGGCGCGGCCTACCTCTCCGAGCGATGGCTCGGCTTCTCCGCACGGCGTTCGCTGCCGCGCTGGCGCGGCGACCCGTTCACGAGCGACGGCGAGCCTACGGGCGTTGCCGCCGGCGAGCGCGAGGTCGTCCTGTGGGCCGACACCTTCGACAACTGGTTCGAGCCCGACAACCTGCGCGCCGCACGCGCGGTGTTGCAGGCGGCCGGATATCGGGTCCACGTCGCGCGCGCACGGCCCGACGACGACGCGCCGAGGCGGCCGCTGTGCTGCGGGCGCACGTTCCTCGCCGGCGGACTCGTCGACGAGGCGCGCGTCGAGGCGCGGCGCACGCTCGCCGCGCTCGCGCCCTACGTCGAACGCGGCGTCGCCGTCGTCGGGCTCGAGCCATCGTGCCTGCTGACGATGCGCGACGAGTTCCTCGTGCTCGGCCTGGGTGAAGCGGCGGCGCGGCTGGCGCGCCAGGCGCTGCTCTTCGAGGAGTTCCTCGTGCGCGAACACGCGGCCGGACGACTCGCCCTCACGCTGCACCCGATCGAGCACGACGAGGCGCTGCTGCACGGGCACTGCCACCAGAAGTCCTTCGATGCGTTTCACCCGGTGCAGACGGTGCTCGGCTGGATTCCCGGGCTGTCGGTGCGCACCGTCGAGACGAGCTGCTGCGGCATGGCCGGCAGCTTCGGCTACGACGCGAAGCACTACGACGTGTCGATGCGGATGGGCGAACTCGCGCTGCTGCCGGCGGTGCGTGCGGCGAAGCCGGCCACGCTCGTCGTCGCCGACGGAACGAGCTGCCGGCACCAGATCGCCGACGGCGCGCAGCGCGATGCCGTGCACGTCGCCGTCGTGCTCGAGCGCGCATTGCGCCCGGCCCGGAACTGAGGGCTTCGAGCGCGGCGCGGGCACCCGCCTTGCACCTTTCGAGCTACGTCATCGGCGACCGCTCGACGGGCCGAAGGCAACCCGCAACCCCATGGAGCACACCATGACCCGCGTAGCAGCTTCCTTCCCACGTCGGCACGCATTGCTCGCAACGTTCGCTGCCGTCGCTTTCTTCGGTGCCGCCAGCGTGGCGCAGGCGCAGAGCACCAGCCCCACGCAGACGAACCCGAGCGCGACCGACTCCAATCGCGAGGCGTCGCAGGGCATGCAGCCGAGCGCCAGCGATCCGTCCCGCACGGACACGATGCGCAGCGACGGCTCGACCCGCGGCAGCTCGACGATGGGCGGCACCGCCCAGAGCGGCAGCACTGCGACGCAAGGCCGCGACTCGTCGATGACGGCACAGCGCGGAACGACCGGCTCGGCCACCGGCAGCCCGACGCAGGTGAATCCGGATTCGCAGGACTCGAATCGCCAGGCGTCGCAGGGCCTCGCACCGAGCCCCGACCAGGACGCGGCGCGCTCGCGCATCAACGCCCCGGGCTCCGACCTGCGCAACGACCGCACCACGATGGCACGGGCACCGCGCGCGGATCGCAACTGACGATCCGGCCCGCCCCGGAGCGCCAGCTCGCCCGCGGGTGAGCCGGCGCTTTTCGATTTCGGCGGCGGCAGCGTTCAGGCGCCGGGCGCCGCGACGTCGACGCCGAACTGCTCGCGCAGCGAGCGCGTCTCGGGGAGCACGTAGACGATCGCGTGTCCATCGGCGAACGCGGGCACGACGTGACGGTCGTAGAAACGCGCCGGCACGTTGATGCAGCCGTACGAGATCCGGTTGTCGTCGATCGTCGGCGTGCGCAGCCGCTCCAGGCGCCGCTCCTTCGGGTTGGTGGCGCGCACGCGGTGCATCGAGACCGCCGCGTCGTAGTCGACCCACATGATGTCCTCGCCGTGCGAGTTCATGCCGCGCTCGGCGACGAAACGGCCGGCCGGCGTCGTGCGTTCCTGCGGTCGGATCTGCGACATCGGCCGTTCGCCGATCCCCGGCACGCTGTCGTCGCCGCGCGCCATACCGAGCAGTATCGCTGACGCGCCGGCGAGGCGGCCATCCGCATCGAACACGTAGAGCGTCGCGGCCTGCTTGTCGACGATCAGGAACGGCAGGCCCTGCGGGTCTTCGGTGGCGAGAGCCCAGTCGGCCATCTCGCGCGCTGCCCCGGACGGCGCCGCGTCGCGAAAATCGGCGAGCGTCGCGCGGGGTGCGAAACCCCCGGACGGCCCACCGGTCGTCGCCTGCGGCAGGGAAGTCGCGTGCGGCAGGGAAGCCGGATCGCGCGCGAGGGCGATCGGGGTCGCTGCGCTGCCACAGGCAAACGCGATCAGCCACGCGGCCGATGCCCTCCTCGCTCGGGGCTTCTTGTTCAACGGGTGCACGGCGCTCGGCTCCTGTAGCCGTCGGGTCGTCTGCTCCTGCAGGCGCGATGCCCGGCCGCCCCGCCTCAGCCCTGGGGCAGTGAGCCGTCCTCGAGCAGCGCGTGAACGAAGAGCGCGCCGCGGCCGGGTGCCGACCAGTGACGCCAGGCGAGCGCCGCAAAGCGGTCGGGATTCATCCCGAGCACGAACAGGTTCAACCGGCGGACGGAATCGTCGTCGCTCGGCCCGACGCCGTGCAGCGCGCGCGCCCGCAGCCGCGGCGGAAGCGACGCGAGCTGGCCGACGTAGGCGAGGTATTCGTGCGCGACGACATCGGGCTGCGAACTGCCGTAGTGCTGCGCGAAGATCGCATGTACCGCCTCGTGCACGATCGCACTGCGATGCACGGTGCGCGTCATCGGCAGGCCGAACGGCGCCGAGTTCGCCGGCCAGCGGTCGCGCCGCAGCACGTAGGCGCGACGGTGCTCGTGCAGGTAGGCGCCGACGCGGCTCGGCGAGGCAAGCTCGGGCGGCAACGCATCGACGAGATGCAGTTCGATCGGCGCGAGCACGGCAATGCCCTGCTCCGCCAGGAACGCCGCCGCCCGGACAATCGCAGCGCAGGCGTCGCGCGACTCCGCCGTCGAAGCTGCGACGACGGTCGCGGCGACCTGCGCACACGCTCGCGCGTGCGAAGCATCCAGGGCGCGCGCGCCTGCCGTGCCGATGGAGGCGGCGAGTCCGACCAGGCACGAAGCAATGCGAATGGAGGTCTGCATGCGACGAGGATCGCCGGCGACGCGCGCGCCGGCAATACACCGGACACGGTACCGTGTCCGGCGTATTGCGCGGCAGGCTCAGGCGGCGGCCAGCCCTTCCACCACCGCGTCGGCACCCGGCAGCGGCAGTCGACGTGCACGCTCGACGAAGCGAAGCGAGGGCGCGCCGTGCGGGCGCCGCGCCGCGCGCTCGGCGGCGAGCGCCTGCGCAAGCGGACGATCGCCGCCACGGATCGCCGCCTCGATCAGCGTCAGGTCGAGGACATCGCGCTGCGCGTGGCTGCCGCCGAAGCGATGCGCATGGCTGCGCACCGCACGCAGCAGGCGCACGGCCTGCGCGTAGTCGGCGTCGCCGAACGCCGCGATCGCGCGCGTCGCCGCCTCGCCGACCTCGCGCACGAAGTCGACGTTGTCGCCTTCGCCGCGCTTCGCCGCGCGCTGCGCGTCGAACACGACGGCGCGTGCATCGTTTCGGTCCGCGCCGACGAAAGCCATCATTGCGTGCATGTCGTTGAACGCGTAGAGGCCGGCATCGGCGACCGGCAGCCAGCGATCGGCCACCGTGCGCCAGCGATCGCCGACGTCGACGCCGCGCAGGTGCAGGCGCCACAGCATCGCCGTCGCGTCGACGAGGTCGAGCACGACCGGGGATTCGGTTCCGCGGATCGGCCCGTCGAACAGGCGCAGCACCGCGTCGACGTCGTCGCGCTCGAGGTGGAACAGCGCGAGGTGCCACCAGTTGTGCACCGCGAGGAAGCTGCCGGTCGACCACTTCGCCGCGTGCGGCGCAAGCCACTCGATGCCGTCCTGCGGCCGGGCGCGCATCTCGTGCACGTGCGCCACCGCGTGCCAGGCCCAGCCGTCGCGCGGCTCCCGCTCGACCGCCTCGCGGCCGTGGCGTTCGGCCTGCGCATAGTCGCCGTTCTCCTCGAGACCGAACGCGTACATGCCGAGCAGCGCGTGATACGCCGGCATCGAGGGTCTCCACGCGGGCAGCGCACGCGCGATGCGATCGCGCAGCATGCGCGAATCGCCGCAGAAGAAGTCGACCTGGTGGCCGGCCTGCAGTGCGAGCGCATCGAGGGGCCAGCGCGCGCTCAGGTCCTCCAGCCGGCGGCCGGACTCGCGCCATCGCCCTTCGCCCAGCGCGTGTACTGCCTCTGCGTGGGCGCGCTCGCGGTCGGTTCCGGCGAAATTCAGTGCCTGCCTTGCACACTCGCGCGCGACCGGCAATCCTGCCGGCTCGGTACCGAGCAGGTACGCCCATCCCTTGAGCACCCAGGCCATCGGCATCTGCGGACACTCGGCGATCGCGTGCTCGATCGTCGCCGCCGGATCGCCGACCATGCACCGGAATTCGCGAGCTGCCTGTTCGAAGGCCTCGATGCCCGCGGCGCTCGCTTCGCTCATCACATGGCCTGCGTGATCGGTGTTCATGTCCGCTGCTCCCGTGGTCTGCTGCATGCCGACGCCCGGCACGTCGAAAGTGTGTCGCGCACGGCGCGAAGCCGCTAAAGTCATTCGTGCAACAAAGCGGACATCCGTGCCATGGCCGATCCGACCCGCTCGATCGCCGAGCCCGTGCACGTCGCACTCCTCGGCGTGCCGGATACCACCGCTTCGACGCTGTACGGCTTCCTCGACACCCTCTCCGGCGCGCAACGCGACTGGGAGGCCGCGCACGGCCGCGCCGCCGAGTCGCCGTTCCGCCCACAGGTCGTCTCGCGCGACGGATCGCCCTTCGTCGCCGCCAACGGCGTGCGCATCTCCCCCGACGCGAGTTTCGCCACCGCGACGCCGCCCGACATCGTCTGCATCACCGACCTCGCGCTGCCACCGCATGAACCGCTCGGCGAGCGCTACGACGCGGAAGCGCAGTGGATCCGCGAGCGGCACGCGGCCGGCGCACTGGTCGCTTCGGCCTGCTCGGGGGCGCTGCTGCTCGCGCGAACGGGGCTGCTCGACGGACTGGACGCGACGACGCACTGGGCGTACTGCGACGCGCTGCGGCGCCAGTACCCGGGCACGCGCTGGCATCCGGAGCGCGCGCTGGTCCTCGCCGGCAGCGGGCAGCGCATCGTCATGGCGGGCAGCGGCGTCGCATGGCACCAGCTCGTGCTCGCGCTCGTCGCCCGTCACGCCGGCACGCAGTCGGCGATGGAGCTTGCCCGCGTCAACCTGCTCGACTGGAACGCAACCAGCCCGATCGCCTATGCTTCGCTCACGCCCGGTGTGCGGGCGGCCGACCCGGTCGTCGCGCGCTGCCAGCAATGGGCGGCGCACCACTACCAGGTCGAAGCGCCGGTGGGTCGGATGGTCGCGCTGTCGGGGCTGCCCGAGCGCACGTTCAAGCGCCGCTTCGCGCAGGCGACCGGAATGAGCCCGATCGAGTACGTCCACACGTTGCGCCTCGAGGAAGCGAAGCAGATGCTCGAGGCGGGCGACGAGCCGGTCGAGGCGATCGCCTGGGAGGTCGGCTACCAGGACGCGAGCTTCTTCGCACGGCTGTTCCGCCGACGCGTCTCGCTCACGCCCGCGCAGTATCGCCGGCGCTTCGGCGGGCTGAAGCGACGCATCGAGCACGCGTCGCCCGGCGCGCGTCAGCCGGCATCGCCCGTTCCCAGTTCACCGGCCAGGTAGCGCCGGCGATAGATCTCGAAGGGGATCGTGTCGGCCGCTTCGATGCGTTTCTGTTCGTCGAGCGACGCCTGGGCCACGCGCTCCTGGCGCGCCTGCGCCGGCGCGGCGAGCGGGCGCGCGAGCAGCTCGTCGCGGTTCGCCAGCGAGTGCGCGAGCGCGAAGGCGCGGAAGGAATCGCCGTGGCGCGTGTGCAGTTCGTGCAGCAGGCGC
>DASWVL010000399.1:0-8185 GCA_036406255.1 Zeimonas sp. | reverse complement strand
GGCGGGCTCGCGGGCGCGGGCACGGCGACGACCGCCGGCGCATCGGCACCGCCGCGCGCGAGCGCGGTTCGCGGGGCGAGCCATGGCTGAACTGATGCGGCTCGAATCGGTGTCGCGCCGCTTCGGCGGGCTGCAGGCGCTCGCCGACGTATCGCTGGCGATCGGCGCGGGCGAGGTGCTCGGGCTGATCGGCCCGAACGGCGCCGGCAAGACCACGCTGGTGAACGTCATCACCGGTGTGCACCGGGCGAGCAGCGGGCGCGTGCTGTTCGAGGGCCGGGACATCACGCGGCTGCGCCCGTTCCAGACCGCGCGCGCGGGCCTCGCCCGCACCTTCCAGGTCGTGCAGCCGTTCCCCGAGCTTTCGGTGCTCGACAACGTGCGCGCGGCGGCGCTGTTCTCGTCGAGCGGCTCGATGCGAGAGGCGCAGCGCGTCGCCGAGGAGAAGCTCGCGTTCGTCGGCCTCGCCGAGACGGGGTCGTTGCCGGCCGCAAACCTCACGCTGGCGATGCGCAAGCGCCTCGAGCTGGCGAAGGCACTCGCGATGCACCCGAAGCTGCTGTTCCTCGACGAGGTGAACGCGGGACTGAACTCGGCGGAGGTCGAGCAAGCGATGGCGCTGATCCGCCAGATCGCGGATTCCGGCGTCACGATCGTGCTGATCGAGCACCTGATGAAGGTCGTTCTCTCGGTGTCTTCGCGCGTCGTCGTGTTGCACAACGGCGCGCTGATCGCCGACGGCGCACCTGCCGAGGTCGTGGCCGACCCGCACGTGGTCGAGGCGTATCTCGGCAAGAAGTACGCGCAGCGCGCGATGGAGGCTGCGCGATGAAGGCCGTCGCCGAACGTCCGGCAGCGGCCTGCGGCACAAGCGGCCGCGAACTGCTGCGCATCGAGGGGCTGCAGGCCGGCTACGGCCCGGTCACCGTGCTGTGGGGAGTCGACCTGTCGGTGCGCGAAGGCGGGATCACCGCGCTGATCGGATCGAACGGCGCGGGAAAGTCGACGCTGATGCGAACCGTCTCCGGACTCGTCGCGGTGCGCGCGGGGCGCATCCTCTGGCAGGGCGCCGAGGTGCAGGGCGCCGATCCGGCGCGCGTGCTGCAGCTCGGCATCGCGCACGTGCCCGAGGGGCGGCGCCTCTTCAGCGCGATGAGCGTCGAGGAGAACCTGCTGATGGGGGCGTATTTGCGCGGGCACGAGGCAAACGCCGTCGCGCACGATCTCGAGCGGGTCTACGCGATCTTTCCGAAACTGAAGGAACGGCGCCGCCAGGCGGCCGGGACGATGTCGGGCGGCGAGCAGCAGATGTGCGCGATCGGCCGCGGGCTGATGAGCGCGCCGCGCCTGTTGATGATCGACGAGCTGTCGCTCGGGCTGTCGCCGCTGCTCGTCGAACAGCTGGTCGACGCACTGCTCGCGCTGAACCGCGAGGGGTTGACGATCCTCGTCGTCGAGCAGGACGTCGTCGCCGCGCTCGAGGTTTCGAGCAACGCCTACGTGATGGATACCGGGCGCGTGACGCAGCACGGCGCGAGCGACGCGCTGCTCGCCGACCCCGCGGTGCGCCGCGCGTATCTCGGCGCGCTCGCCGACTGATTCGTCGGAGCCATCTCGCGGCTCCGCTTTTCGCCGATCTTTCGTTTCGGTTCTTCTTCTGGAGGTGCTTGCATGAGTACTCGAATCCTCGCCGGCGGCGGCTATCGTTACATCCCGGCCGTCTCGCAGTATTCGGCGGGGGTGGCTGCGGAGCCCGGGTTCCGCATCGAACGCGCGCGTTTCTCTCGCGTCGTTGCGCTGCGCGAGGGCTTCGAGCGCATCGAGCGGCACCTGAAGTCGCTCGGCCGGCCGAATCCGGCCTTCTGCGCCTGCGAGCTGCGCTCGCCGGCCCCGTTCACCGAGGCGGGCTTTCGCGAGTTCAACGAGATCTACACGGGGACGCTGAAGCGCTGGGGGATCATCGACGACGCGAACCCGGTTGCGCGGAGCAACGTCTGCCCCGAGCTGGACCCGCCCGCCGAGCCCGGCTTCTTCGCGTTCAGCTACACGGTGCCCGACGAAGACGCGGCACCGTCCTTCGTCGTCGCCGGCAGCGCCGAGGCGCCCGAGGGCAAGGGCGATTACCGGGACAACGCGATCGCGCGCGGCGACCTTTCGCCCGAAGGCATCCGCAGCAAGGCGCGCTGGGTGCTCGCCGAGATGGAGAACCGCATGCGAGCGCTCGGCTTCGACTGGCCTGCCGCGACCGCGACGCAGGTCTACACGGTGCACGACATCCACCCGTTCCTCGGCGACGAGCTGGTGCGGCGCGGTGCGATGCGTGCCGGTGTCACCTGGCACTTCAATCGGCCGCCGGTGCTCGGGCTCGAATACGAGATGGACTGCCGGGGCGTCGCGGTCGAACGCGTGCTCGCGGCGTGAGCGGAGGAAACCGATGAAACTGCTTCGTTTCGGACCTCCCGGGAAGGAGAAACCGGGCGTCGTCGATTCCGCCGGACGCGTGCGCGACCTTTCAGGGCACGTCGCCGGCATCGACCTGCGCGTGCTCGACGAGAAGGCGCTCGACGCGTTGCGTCGCATCGATCCGACGACGCTGCCCGAGGCGCCGCACGCGACGCGCATCGGGCCGTGCGTGGGGCATATCGGCAAGCTCGTCTGCGTCGGGCTGAACTATTCGGACCATGCCGCCGAGAGCAACATGCCGGTGCCGACCGAGCCGATCCTGTTCCTGAAGCCGTCCAGCGCCGTGTGCGGTCCGGGCGACAACGTCGAGATTCCGCGCGGCTCGCGCAAGACCGACTGGGAGGTGGAGCTGGGCGTCGTCATCGGCCGACGCGCGAAATACGTCTCGGAGGAGGCGGCGCTCGACTACGTGGCCGGCTACTGCATCGTCAACGACGTCTCCGAGCGCGAGTTCCAGCTCGAGCGCCAGGGCCAGTGGGACAAGGGCAAGGGGCACGACACTTTCGCGCCGGTCGGTCCGTGGCTCGTCACGCGCGACGAGGTGCCCGATCCGCAGTCGCTGGCGATGTGGCTCGACGTGAACGGTCGGCGCTACCAGGACGGCAACACGCGCACGATGGTGTTCGGCGTCCGGGCGCTCGTCTCGTACATCTCGCGCTTCATGACGCTGGAGCCCGGCGACATCGTCTCGACCGGCACGCCGCCGGGCGTCGGGATGGGACAGAAGCCGCCCGTCTTCCTGAAGCCCGGCGACGTGATGACGCTCGGAATCGAAGGACTGGGCGAGCAGCGCCAGCGCTGCATTCCGGGCTGACGCCGAGAGTGCGGGGAGGAAGCCGTGGCGCCGCGCACCGTTGGCGCGCTCCCCGGCGCTTCAGGCTTGCGTCGAAACGGGCGTCGTGCGGATCAGCGCGCGGCGCACGCTCTCGACGTGGTCGCGCATCAGCAGCTCGGCGCGCCCCCCGTCGCGACACAGGATCGCCTCGAAGATCCGGTGATGATCGTCGTGCCGGCGCCGCACGTCCTGGTATTCGAACGCGATCACGTTGCGGTACGACGACGGCGCGACCTGCTGCGACATGCGCAGCATGTCGCCGAGCATCCTCGATCGTCCGGCGAGGTACACGGCGTTGTGGATGCGGAAGTTGATGGCGCCGTACGCGATGCGGTCGTCGGGCTCGAGCCAGCCCCGCGCGAGCAGGCGATCGCCTTCGCGCAGCGCTTCCTCGATCGTGCGCTGCCCCTCGACGTCGATCCCCAGCTGCGCGGCGCGGCGCGCAGCCAGCCCCTCGAGCACCGCGCGGATCTCGTAGGCCTGCAGCGTCTCGGCGGTGTCGAAGGCGCGCACCGAATAGCCGCGGTGCGGGGCGTGGTCGAGCAGCCCGTCGGCGGCGAGTGCCTGCAGCGCGGTGCGGATCGGCGTGCGCGATACCCCCAGCCGCTGCGACAGCCGCTCCTCGTACAGGCGTTCTCCGGGCCGGAAGTCGCCCGCGAGGACCGCTGCGCGCAGGCGTTCGGTGGTCGAGGCGGACACCGGACGCGCGGCGCCGGCAAGCTCGTCGGCGTTCGCCTTCATGACGTCGTCTTTCGGAGCATTTGTGTACAACTCTAGTTGACACGGGCGCTCTTGTATACAAGACTGCGCCGAACGGTGCCCTCAGAGGCACCCGAAGACGACCGAGACGAAGAACGCGTCCGCAGAGGCGCGCATGCATCGCGCACGTTCCCTCGCCCCCCGCACCGGGCTCGTGCCGTCGCAGTGCCAAGAGGAGGACCGAGACCGTGGTGAGCGAGCGCGCGAGCCCTGCGCCGCCGGCCGTGCCGGAACCGACCGTCGTCGCCGTCGTCGGACACCCGGCGCCGTTCCCGGTGCGCCGCATCTATTGCGTCGGTCGCAACTATCTCGAGCACATCCGCGAGATGAAGGAGGGCGACGAGCGCGACCCGCCGTTCTTCTTCCAGAAGCCGGCCGATGCGATCGTCCCCGACGGCGGCAGCGTGCCGTATCCGCCGGCCACCGATGACCTGCAGTTCGAGGTCGAGCTGGTCGTGGCGATCGGCGGCGGTGGGCACGATCTCCCGGTTTCGCGCGCGCTGGACGCCGTCTACGGCTACGCCGTCGGTATCGACCTCACCCGTCGCGACCGGCAGCGCGAGTCCTTCGCGAAGGGACTGCCGTGGGAGATCGGCAAGGCCTTCGATCATTCGGCGCCCTGCGGAAGCGTTCATCCGGCGGCGGTGGTCGGTCATCGCCTCACCGGCGAGATCCGCCTTGCCGTGAACGGGGAACTGCGACAGCGCGGCGACCTGCGCCAGATGATCTGGAACGTTCCGGAGATCGTCGCGCAGCTCTCGCGGCTGTACGAGTTGGCGCCGGGCGATCTCGTGATGACCGGCACGCCGGCCGGCGTCGGTCCGGTGCGACCGGGCGACCGCCTCGAGGCGTCGATCGAGGGCCTGTCGCCGCTCACCGTGACGATCGTCTCACCAGGAAACTAGATGCTGCCCACCGAGCGACTCGCCTTCTCGCCGATTTCCGAACGCGCCCCGCTGAAGCTTCCCGGCAATGCACGCATGGCCGTCTGGGTCATCGTCAACGTCGAGGAATGGGATCCGCGCGAGACGATGCCGCGCACCGTGCTCACGCCACCGGCGGGCGGCTCGCCTTCGCCCGACATCCCGAACTGGGCGTGGCACGAGTACGGCAACCGCGTCGGCTTCTGGCGCATGCTCGAGGTGTTCGACGAGCATCGCATCCCGGCGGTGCTCGCGATCAACGGCAAGGCGATCGCCGGATACGAGCCGATCGCCCGTGCTGCACGGGAGCGCGGCTGGGAGTTCATCGGCCACGGCTTCGGGCAGAAGAACATGCAGAAGGTGCCCGACGAGCGCGAGGACATCCGCAGGACGCGCGAGGCGATCCGCGCGTTCACCGGGCGCGCGCCGCGCGGCTGGCTCGGTCCGGGCCTCACCGAAACGTGGGAGACGCCCGACCTGCTCGTCGAGGAGGGCTTCGACTACGTCTGCGACTGGGTGCTCGACGACCAGCCGGTGGTGCTGAAGACGCGCACGAAGCCGATCGTGAACATCCCGTACACGCAGGAGTGCAACGACGTCGCGATGATGCTGATCCAGCATCACAAGGCAAGCGAGTACTACGACCGCGCGATCGACCAGTTCGATCAGATCCATCACGACTCGCGCGATTCGGCGCGCGTGATGGCGCTCGTCGTGCATCCGTACATCATGGGCGCGCCGCACCGGCTGCGCCACTTCCGCGCCATCTTCGAGCGGATCGGCGCGCGCGACGACGTCGCGTTCATGACCGGCGAGCAGATCCTCGACTGGTACCTCGCGCAGCGCCCCGATGCGCTGCGCCTCGCTGCAGCATGACCGGGTTCCGGGCGTGGCGGGCCTGAACCTCTTCCAGCTGCTCAACGGGCTCACGCTGGCGGCGCTGCTGTTCATCGTCGCGTCGGGCTTCACGCTGATCTTCGGGCTGCTGCGCATCGTCAACCTCGCGCACGGCGCGCTGTACCTGTTCGGCGGGTACATCGGCTACACGGTCGCGACGCTGACCGGCAACTTCGTGTTCGGCATCCTCGGCGCGATGGCGGCGGTGGCCGTGATGGGCGTCGTGCTCGACGTCGGGCTGCTGCGCTTCGTCAGCGGCTTCGAGCTGCGCGAGGTGCTGCTCACGCTCGGCGTCGCCTTCGTCCTGAACGACCTCGCGCTGGTGATCTGGGGCGGCGACACCTTCACGGTGCCGGTGCCCGAGCCGCTGCGCGGCGCGCTGCACGTGGGAACGCTCTTCTATCCCAAATACCGGCTCTTCGTGCTCGTGCTCGGCATCGTCGTCTTCATCGCGCTGTGGCTGCTGATGCATCGCACGCGGCTCGGTGCGCTGATCCGCGCCGGCGTCGACGACGCCGAGATGGTGCAGGCGATGGGCGTGAACATCCGGCGCGTCTTCCTCGTCACCTTCATGCTCGGTTCGGCGCTCGCCGGCCTGGGCGGCACGGTGGGCGGCGCGTTCCTCACGCTGTATCCGACCGCCGACGCCGAGATCCTCGTTTTCTCGCTCGCGGTGGTGATCATCGGCGGCTACGGCAGCCTGGTCGGCGCGGCGGTCGGCTCGCTGCTCGTCGGGCTGCTCAACACGGTGGGCCAGGTGATGTTCCCCGAGCTTGCCTATTTCGTGATCTTCGGGCCGATGGCGGCGATCCTCGCGTTCCGGCCGCTCGGCCTGTTCGGGAAGGCGGCATGACGGCGACGACAGGCAACGCGGCGGCGCCCGCGGTCTTCGCGTCGCAGGCGCCTTCGCAGCGGTCCGCGCTCGCGTGGGGCGCGATCATCGCGGCGTTCTTCGCGGTGCTGCCGCTCGTGCTCACCGGCTACCAGGTGAGCGTCGCCACCGAGGTGCTGATCTTCGCGCTGCTCGCGATGTCGATCGACGTACTCGCCGGCTTCGCGGGACGCACCTCGCTCGGACATGGCGCGCTGTTCGGCGCGTCGACCTACGTCGTCATCTACTGGACTTCGGTGATGGGCGGCTCGCCGTGGGCGGGGCTGGCGATCGGCATCGTCGCCGCCACCGTGCTGTCGGCGGTGTTCGCTCTGTTCTGCACGCGCGTCTCGGGCGTGTACTTCCTGCTCCTCACGCTCGCGCTCGGGATGATCGTCTGGGGCGTGTGCCTGCGCTGGACGAGCGTGACCGGTGGCGAGAACGGCATCCGCGGCGTCGGCCGCCCTGCACCGATCGCCGACCCGCTCGTCTTCTACTACACCGTGCTCGTCGTCGTGATGGCGCTCACCTGGGTCATATGGCGCTTCGTGCGTTCGCCCTTCGGGCTCACGCTGCGCGGCGTGCGCGACAGCGAGAGCCGCATGCGCAGTCTCGGCTACAACGTGCAGCTGCACATGTTCCTCGCGTTCACCGTGTCGGGCTTCTTCGCCGGCGTGGCGGGCGCGCTCTACGCGTTGTTCAACAACTTCGTGAGCCCGTCCACGGTGCAGCTGTCGCAGTCGGTGGAAGGGCTGCTGATGGCGATCATCGGCGGCGTCGGAACGCTCGCCGGCTCGTTCATCGGTGCCGCCGCGATCATCACGCTCGAGAACGTGGTCAGCCAGTACACCGCGCGCTGGCCGACCGTTCTCGGCCTCATGTTCGTGCTCGCGATGATCTTCGCCCCGGAAGGCGTCATCGGGGCGGTACGGCGCCTGTTCGCGCGCAGCAAGACCTGACCGAAGGAGATCGGCATGCAACGCAGAGACTTCCTGAAGAAGACCGGATGGGGCGTATCGGCCGCGGCTGCGGCGATGTCGGCACCGCGGCTTGCGCTCGCGCAGGGCGCACCGATCCGCATCGGGCTGATGGCGCCGCTGAGCGGCGTCGTCGCCGCCGGCGGTCGCGAGATCGTCGAAGGCTTCAACATGTTCTGGGAGGGGGTCGGCAACCGCGCGGGCGGGCGCAAGGTGGAGGTGCTGGTCGAGGACGACGCCGGCAACCCCGACACCGCGCTGCAGAAGGCGCGCCGGCTCGTCGAACAGGAGAAGGTGAACTTCCTGTTCGGCAACCTGCTCGCGAACACGGGGCTGGCGGTGGCGAGCTACGTGAAGGGCAACGGCGTTCCGTACTTCATCCCGGTGATCGCCGCCGACGACCTCACGCAGCGCGACCGCGTGCCGAACGTGATCCGCGTCGCCGGCTACACGGCGAGCC
>DASWVL010000398.1:0-25383 GCA_036406255.1 Zeimonas sp. | reverse complement strand
GTTCATGCCGCCGGTATAGCCGATCGAGCCGTCGACGACCGTGATCTTCCGGTGATTGCGGTACGCGAGCGTGTGCACCTGGCTGAGCGGCGAGGTCGGCGCCATCCGCACGCCGGCGGCGCGCATCGAACGCAGGTAGCGGGGACCGACGCTCGCCTGCGATCCGATCGGGTCGTACAGCAGCCGGACGTCGACGCCTTCCCTCGCCTTCGTGACGAGCAGCTCCGTCAGCGTGTCGGTGAACGGGTCCACGGCCCAGATGAAGTACTGCAGGTGGATCGACGAGCGGGCCGCTTGCAGGTCGCGCGCCAGGCTCGGATAGAAGACCGAGGCATCCTGCTGGATCTCCACCTCGTTGCGAACGGAGAGTGCCGACGTCGAGTTGCGCCGCACGAGCGTCATCAGGCGGCGCCAGGCCTCGCTTCGGCGTTCGAGCCGCCGGATCTCGGCGTCCTGCCGCTCGAGAAGCGGTGACAGCAGCGGCATCGCGCTCTCCCGGAGATCGTGCTTGAGCAGCCTCGATCGCCGGCTGAACGTCTTGCGACCACGTCCGAACAGGAAGTAGATCAACACGCCGATGCCGACGGCGTAGAACGCGAAAGCTGCGCCGAGCAGAGCCTGCGTCGTGTTCATCGCGCAAGGCGATCGGGTTCGCCGCGCGGAGCGTTCAGCTCCCCTTCGCGTGCTGCTCGTACCCCTGCACGAACAGCGGCGAGATGCGCCGAAGTCGTTCCAGGTCGACGCGCCCGCTGCGCTGGATGTAGTGCCACGCGAGGTCCCAGGGCTCGTGGCGCATGTGCTCGCCGAAATGCTCGTACCAGTCGGCGCTTGCATCGGCCGCCGCGACGAGCTTGCGCACGATCGGCTTGCGCTGCGCCTCGAACGAGGCGAGCGCCTCGGGAATCGAAGCCGCGTGCTCGGCGAGGCTGCGATCGAGCGCGATCGCATCCTCGAACGCCAGCCGCGTTCCGGACCCGATCGAGAAATGCGCGGTGTGCAATGCGTCGCCGATCAGCACGCGGTTGCCCATGTGCCAGTGCTCGTTCCACAGCTTCGGGAACTGCCGCCACACCGACCTGTTGACGACGAGCGGGTGGCCGTCGAGGGTTTCTTCGAAGACACGCTCGCAATACGCCTTCGTCGCCGCCTCGTCCATTTCGGCGAAGCCCGCCCGCTGCCAGGTGTCGGGGTCGCACTCGACGATGAACGTGCTCATCTCCGGCGCGTAGCGATAGTGATGCGCATTGAAGGTGCCGGCGTCGTTCGAGACGAAGGTCTGGCTCAGTGTCTCGAATCGCCGGGTCGTTCCGAACCAGGCGAATCGGTTCTGCAGCAGCGCGATCGACGTCCCGAACTCCCGCTCCCCGCCGCTGCGCACGAACGAGTTCAACCCGTCGGCGCCGACGACCAGGTCGTAGCCGTCGAAATCGCGCACGTCGTCGATGACGCGCCGGTATTCGGGCTCGACGCGCACCGAGTGCAGGCGCCGGCGCAACAGCCGCAGCAGCTCGAGCCGTCCGATCGCGGCGAAGCCGATGCCGTCGATCACGATGCGCTCGCCGCGATGGTGGATCGACAGGTCGTGCCAACGCTGCATGCGCGGCGTGATAAGGCCGTAGGTGGCCTCGTCGTCCTCGCGCAGGAACTCGAGCGCGCGATCGGAGAAGACGACGCCGAAGCCGAAGGTGGAGTCGGGCGGGTTCTGCTCGACGATGCGCAGCTCGACCGTAGGATCGCGGCGCTTGAGCAGGTAGGCGAGATACGATCCGGCGGGTCCGGCTCCGACGATCAGCACTCTCATCGACGTTCTCCTCCGTGATCGACGTCAAGGCCGGCGCCGGCCACGGCGCTATTCTCTCCGTTGCCCGGGCCGCGGCCAACCTGCGGCGTTTCGCCCCCGGCGCCTTCCCGATGCCTGTGCCCGTCTATCTCGACCACCACTCGACGACGCCGATCGACGCCCGCGTGCTCGATGCCATGCTGCCGTACTTCACGCACGAGTACGGAAACGCGTCGAACCGGACGCACGCCTTCGGGCGCAACGCGTCGGCAGCCGTCGAGCAGGCGCGAGAACGGGTCGCCGCGGCACTGGGCGCGCGCTACTCCGAGATCTTCTTCACCTCCGGCGCGACCGAATCGAACGCGATCGCGCTGCAGGGCGTGGCGCGGCGCCACCCGGGCGCGCATCTCGTCACCAGCGCGATCGAGCACCGCTCGGTGCTCGACGCGATGCGCCGGCTCGAGCGTGAGGGCTGGCGACTCACCGTGCTCCCGGTCGACCGGGACGGCTTCGTCGACCCGCGGGACGTCGAGCGCGCGCTGCGCCCCGACACGGTGCTCGTCTCGGTGATGGCGGCGAACAACGAGATCGGCACGATCGAGCCGATCGCCGCGATCGGCGAAGTGGTGCGCCGCACCGGCGCGCTGCTGCACGTCGACGCGACGCAGGCGCTCGGGCGTGTGCCGCTGGACGTCGACGCGATGTCGATCGACCTGCTGTCGGTGTCCGCGCACAAGATCCACGGACCGAAAGGCGTGGGAGCGCTCTACGCGCGCCGGCGCCCGAGAACGGTGGCGATCGACGCGCTTGTCGACGGCGGCGGCCAGGAACGGGGGTTGCGACCGGGAACGCTCAACGTCCCGGGCATCGTCGGACTGGGCGTAGCGTGCGAGATCGCGCTGCAGTCGATGACCGACGACAACGAGCGGATCGGCGCGCTTCGCGACCGGCTGCGGCAACACCTGCTCGATGCACTCGACGGCGTCGTCGTCAACGGGCCGCGGCAACGACGGTTGGCGGCGAACCTGAACGTGACGATCGACGGCGTGCAGTCCGATGCACTGCTGCTCGGCCTGCCCGGGATCGCGTTGTCGGGCGGTGCCGCCTGCTCGTCTTCGCAGGCCCGCCCCTCGCACGTGCTCGAGGCTATCGGCGCGACGCAGACCGAATCCGCCGCCGTGCTGCGTTTCGGCCTCGGACGACGCACCACGGCCGACGAGATCGAACGCGCGGCGCGATGGGTGATCGCGCGCGTCCGGCAGCTTCGCTCCATGCGCGCGGGCGACGGCGTCGAAGTCACTTGATACAGGACAAGACGGCGACCCTTCGACGCTTGCAACGGCCGGTCCGCTGTGTAACATCGTTCGAACGCCCCGAGCGCGCTGCGCTGCCGCGCGGGCGGATCCCATCCGGTTTCTTCCATTCGAGGGCCCCGTACCAGATGCTGGCCGGTTGCACGCCATGGCCGGAGCCGCTCGCCGCTCGCTGGCGCGCGCTCGGCTATTGGGAAGACATCACACTTTGGGAGATGCTTCGGCACAGCGCCGATCGTTTTCCGGGCAACACCGCCATCGTGCACGGCGAGCGACGCATCTCGTACCGCGAACTCGTCGGGCGCAGCGAAGCGCTGGCGCGCCGTTTCGCCGGGTTCGGCCTGCGCCCGCTCGATCGCGTCGTCGTGCAGATCCACAACGTCCCCGAATTCGTCCTCGCGTTCTTCGGACTCGTTCGCGCCGGCGTCCTTCCGGTGCTCGCGCTTCCGGCGCACCGGCACACCGAACTCTCGCACTTCGTTCGCCATGCCCGGGCGCGCGCCCTCTTCGTTCCCGACGTGGTGCGCAACTTCGACTATCGCCCGCTCGCCGACGAGTTGCGCGGCGAATGCGAAACGCTCGAGCACGTCTTCGTCGCCGGCGACGCGCTCGACGGACAGGTGGCACTCGCATCGCTGCTCGCCGACGAAGAAGCGCAGGCGTCCGCAGCACCGCTGCCCACGCTCGACCCCGCGGAAGTCGCGCTGATGCTGCTCTCGGGCGGCACGACCGCGCTGCCCAAGCTCATTCCGAGAACGCACAACGATTACGTGTTCAACGCGAAGGCATCCGGGCGGGTGGCGCAGATCGACGAGTCGAGCGTGATGCTCGTGATGCTGCCGCTGGGGCACAACTACAACCTGGCGAGCCCGGGCCTCCTCGCATGCCTCGCCGCGGGCGCCACCGTCGTACTGTCCACCGGCCACGATGCCGCGACCGTGTTCCCGCTGGTCGAGCGCCATCGCGTAACCATCCTCCCGGCCGCCGTCCCGCTCATCACGCAATGGCTGGACTCCGACGTGCCGGCAGCACACGACCTATCGTCGTTGCGAATCGTGCAGAACGGCGGCGCCCGGCTCGCGCCGGAACTGCGCCGACGCGTGCGCGAGCAATGGGGCTGCACGCCGCAGGAAATCTACGGCACGGCCGAAGGGCTGATCAACATCGTCCCGCTCGACGCCTCCGAGGAGCGGCTGATGGAAAGCTCGGGCACGCCGATCTGCGAGCACGACGAACTGCGCGTGGTCGACCAGGACGGCAACGCGCTGCCCGACGGCGAAGCGGGCGAACTTCTCACGCGCGGCCCGTACACGATCCTCGGCTACTACGATGCGCCGGAGATCAACGCGACCGCCTTCACCGCCGAAGGCTTCTACCGGATGGGCGACGTCGTGCGCAAGCAGGGTCGCTGGCTGTTCACCGAAGGCCGCAAGAAAGACCTGATCAACCGCGGCGGCGAGAAGATCAGCAGCGACGAGGTCGAAAACCTCGTCCTGATGCATCCGGCGGTGCTCGGCTGCTGCGTCGTCGGCATGCCCGACGCGGTCTTCGGCGAGAAGGCCTGCGCCTTCGTCGTGCTGCGTCCCGGACACTCGCTCGGGCTGCCGCAGTTGTCGAAGTTCCTGCTCGAGCAACGCATCGCCAGGTTCAAGCTGCCCGAGCGCCTCGAAGTGCTCGAGCAGTTCCCGATCAGCCCCGCCGGAAAGATCCTGCGGCGCACCCTGCGTGAACGAATCGCCGAAACGCTCGCGAACGAGGCGCGAGCCCAGGCTCAACCCGGAAACCCGTGATGGCCCAGACCGCTACTCTGAACCGCCTGTTCGAGCCCGCTTCGTGGGGCAAGCTGCAAAGCCGCAATCGCATCAAGTACGGCTCGTGCTGCGTATCGAACTACAACAACCGCGACGGCACGATCACGATCCGCGAACTGGGCCGCACGCAGGTGATCGCGAAGACCGGCTGCGGGATCATCACGAACCAGGGCGCGTACCCGGATCCGCTCGGCGAAGGCAAGGCGTATTTCCGGCAGACGGCGATCCACGACGACAAGTTCCTGCCCGAGTTCGAGAAGATCGCCGGCTACATCCGCGACGCCGGCGCGATCTCGATCCAGCAGATCCTGCACGCCGGGCGCTACGGCGGCATCGACCTCGGCTACTGCCTGCAGCCGTCGATCGTTCCGCAGACGCTGCCGCACTTCCGCCCGCCGCGCGAGATCACGAAGGAACAGATCAAGGTCACGATCCAGCAGCACGCCGACGCGGCGAAGCGCGCGCTGAAGGCCGGCTTCGACGGCACCGAGGTCACGAGCTTCATGGGCTACCTGCTGGCGACCTTCAACTCGAAGTTCACGAACCGGCGCACCGACGAGTACGGCGGCTCGGTGAGGAACCGCGGCCGCTTCATGTGCGAGCTGATCGACGCGATCAAGCAGGTGCAGGGCGACGCGCCGCTCGTCGTGCGGCTGAACGGCAACGAGCTGATGGACCGCTGGGGCGGGAACACGGAAGACGAATGCTTCGAGCTGATGGCGCTCGCTGCCGAGCACGGCGTCGACATGATCAGCGTCACCGTCGGCTGGCAGGAAGCGCCCGAGTCTTCGATCGGCCGCGACGTTCCGCCCGGACATTGGAGACGGCTCGCCGCCCGCGCGAAGAAGCTGCTGCCCGACACGCCGATCGCCTTCGGCAACCGCCTGCCCGATCCGGCGATGGCCAATCAGTGCATCGAAGACGGCGAGTTCGACTTCTGGGAAGTGTGTCGGCCGATGCTCGCCGACCCGGATCTGGTACGCAAGGCGCAGGCCGGGCGGATGGGCGAGGTCAAGCGCTGCATCGGGTCGCTGAACTGCCTGTCGCGCCTGTTCCGCGACCTGCCGTACACGTGCACCGTGAACCCGCAGCTCGGCCACGAATACGACCCGGCCTACCAGATCACGCCGGCCGTCGCGGCGAAGAAGATCATGGTGATCGGAGCGGGCCCCGCCGGCATGGAATGCGCGATCACCGCCAAGCGCCGCGGGCACGACGTCATCGTCTTCGATCGCGGGCCGGCGATCGGCGGGTCGCTCGCCGGCTACGCGAAGAACGACCTCGCCAACAGCGACGATCTACTCAGCGTCGTCGCCTATTATCGGAACATGGCCGAGGCGCTGAACATCGAGGTGCGCCTGAACACGACGATCGACACGAAGAAGATGCGCAGCATGCTGCACCAGTTCGACGTCGCGGTGGTCGCCACCGGCGCGCGCATCGACGGCATGCTGCTGCCCGAGCCGACGCAGTCGGGGCTGATGGTCGACGCGCTCGACGTCGCCGCCGACGAATCGAAGACCGGGCAGCGCGTCGTCGTGCTCGGGGGCGGGAAGATCGGACTGACGCTCGCCGAGTCGCTGAAGCAGAACCACGGCCGCGACGTCACCGTGGTCGACAGCGACAAGCGCATCGCCGGCGACGTGATGCCGTCGTTCAAATGGCGGCACACGGCATGGATCGAGGAACTCGGCATTCCCACGCGCACGAGTGCGAAGGTGCTCGCCATCGGCGACGGCGGCGTGAAGATCCGCAATGCCGAAGGCGACGAGGAGTTCCTGCCGGCCGACACGGTCGTCGCGGCGGTCGCGCGCCGGCCGAACCAGGAGCTCTTCCACGAGCTCGAGTGGATGATCGACGAGCTGCACGGCTGCGGCGATTCGCTCGTGCCGCGCGGGCTCACGCAGGCGATCCACGACGGGTTCCGGCTCGGCGCGCGGATCTGACGAAAGCCGCGCGAACGCAACCGGTCATGATGGGCACGGCGCGTCCTGCACCCGAGGCACGGCCCACCCGCGCGCGCCACCCGGAGACCCTGCGATGAACGCCGGCTGCGAATCCACGCCGTGGAGCGACGTCCGCGGCTGGGGATCGCTTCTCGCGCGCGAACGCCGGCTGTTCGAGCCGATGGTGGAAGGGGCTTGCGTCGGCATCGTCACGCGCGCGAGCGCGGATGCCGGAAGCGGCGAAATGCTGGTGTGGGCGCGCGCCGCCGAGGGCATGCGCGTGCAACGGCGAGCCTTCCGCGGTTTCGCCGACTGCGCGGTGGGCGTGCTGTTCGTCGCCGAGCCCGGATCGCTCGAGGCGCTGCACGCGCGGATCGACGACAATGCGCTCGGTGCGATGAAGCTGCAACTGCGCGCGGGAACGATGCTGCTGTACGTGATCGCGTCGAAGAGGCAACTGCTCGACGACGGCTACGAGGATTTCCTCGAAGCCCTCGGCCTCGCCTTCCTCGGAGCCTGCCGATGATCTTCGAGAACCCCGCCGGTGCACCCGAGCTGGGCTGCAATCATTGCGGCTGCCGCTGGTTCGACCGGATGACCGGAGCGTGCTACGAATGCGGGGAGCCGGTTCCGCCCGAGGACATCGAGGCGTACCGGCAGGCGCTCGCCGCGTTCCACGCCGCGAGCGGCATCCGTCCGAACGACGAATCGAAGGAGGCCCAGATGGCGCAACGGTGGTTCGAGGACTACGTCCCCGGCTCGGTCCACGAACTCGGCGCGGTGAGCGTGACCGAGAGCGAGATCATCGACTTCGCACGCAGCTTCGATGCGCAGCCGATGCACACCGACCCGGAACTCGCCGCGCGCAGCCCCTTCGGCGGCGTGATCGCCAGCGGATGGCACACCGCATCGCTGATGATGCGGCTCTATGCCGTGCAGTATCTTTCGTATCCGTCGAGCATCGCGTCGCCCGGCATGGAAGACCTGCGCTGGCTGCGCCCGGTGCGCGGCGGCGATACGCTCTCGGTACGCGTAACCGTGCGCGAAGCGCGCGCGTCGACATCGAAACCCGACCGCGGTGTGGTGCAGTCATGGATCGAGGTCTTCAACCAGCACGGCGAGCCGGTGATGACGATGCTCGCGACCAACATGATCCTGCGACGCCCGAGCGCGTCGCGGACCTCCTGAGCGCGCCCGAGGCGGCACGGCCGCACTGCGTCGTTCGCGTGTGCATCGGCACCGCTGCGATCCGCGCACTGTTCGATCGGGAGAAGCCGCCGGTGCCGGCGCAGGAATGGGACGACGCGGCGTACGTCGCGCAGCGCCTGCGCGCCTATTCCGACGCGCTCGCAACGCTGGCGCAGGTGCTCGCGATGCCGCCCGACGACGTCGACTTCGCCTCGGCGATCGGAGCAGTGCCCCGCGGTGCCACGCACGGGTGGTCGCTGTCGTGCCCGCGCACCGGAGACCGGCTGCTCGTCGACTTCCGCGACAGCGAGTCGGCGAGCGGCACGCTGCGCGAGGACATCGAGCGCGCGATCGGATGCGTTTTCGCCGACGCGAACGCCTGGCGGCGCAACCTGTTGCCCGCCTACTTCGAACGGCACCGGTCGTGGCGCGCCGTCGCCGGCGCCCCGATCCAGCACTGACGGGCAAAGGCCGATGCACCGGACATGGCTGTTCCTGCACCTCGCGGCCGTCATCGTCTGGATCGGCGGCATGATGTTCGCGCACTTGTGTTTGCGCCCGGCAGCACTCGCCACGCTGCAGCCGCCGCAACGGTTGCCGCTGATGTCCTCGGCGCTCGGCCGCTTCTTCGTGATCGTGGGCTGGTCGATCGCGCTGCTCTGGGTGAGCGGCATCGCGATGTTCCTGGAAGCGGGTTCCACGGGCGCGCGCATACCGTGGAACTGGAACGCGATGGCCGGGATCGGCGCCTTGATGACGATCGTGTTCGCGGTCATCGTGCTCGGCCGCCACCCCCGCATGCGCAGGGCCCTCGATGCCGGCGAACTGCCCGCTGCCGGCGCCGCCCTCGACGCAATCCGCCGCCTGGTCGTCGTGAATCTCGTCCTCGGTTGGGTCAATGTGGCAGTCGCCGTACTTTGAGGCGGAAAGCCCTTCCCCCTTCTCCTCCTCAGAGCTGAAACCCCACCGCCCGCACGAGCCCCTCGAGGACGTCGCGGCTCCAGGACGGCGGACGCGCGACGTAGGGCTCCGAACGCTGCAACTGATGGGTGGTCCACCGGTCCAGCCAGCCGATCTCGCTGCGACCGTAGAACGCGGTCATCAGTTCGAAGTTCAGCAGCAGGCTGCGGGAATCGAGGTTGGCCGATCCGCACAGCGCAATCTCGTCGTCGACGATCACGACCTTGGCATGGATCATCGCCCGATGAAGGTGCACGTGCCCGCCGGCGGCGGCCAGCGCGCGCAGCGCGCGCCCGCGCGCCCAGTCCGCCATTCGATGGTTCGAGCGTTGCGGCACGATGAGGTCGATGCGCACGCCGCGCCGGCACGCGACGCACCAGGCGTCGAGCAACGCGTCTTCCGGCACGAAGTAGGGACTGACGGCGACGATGCGCCGCTCGGCGCGGAACGCCGCGGCGACGAGCAGCGCGTACAACGTGTCGTCGGCGAGGTCCGGCCCGCTCGGCACGAGTTGCGCCGGTGCAGCGCCCGACGACGGGTCCGCGTCGAAGTCCTCGGCGGCGCCGCCGGCGACCACGCGTCCGTGCGCCGCCTGCCAGTCGCGATCGAGGAGTGCCTGCGCCTGCAGCGCGAGCGGCCCTTGCACCACGAAGCCGAGATCGATCCAGCCGCCGTCATCGAAATACTCGGCGGCAAGATTGCGTCCTCCGCTCCAAGCGGCGCACCCGTCGACGACGACCAGCTTGCGATGGTCTCGCAGGTTCGTGCGGCCGCGAACCGGATTGCGCAGCACGGGCATGAACCAGCGCAGCTCGACGCCACTGCCGTGCACGGTCGCGACCGTGCGCCGTGCGCCGCGCAGCCCGCCGATCGCATCGACGAGCAGCCGCACGCGTACGCCGCGCTGCGCGCTTCGGACCAGTGCGTCGAGGACTGCGGCGCCGACCTCGTCGTCGCCGATCACGTAGGTGCAGACGTCCACGCGCTCGCGCGCGCGCTCGACGAGCGCGAGCAGCGCCCCCAGCGATTCGGCGCCGTCCTCGTGGAACTCGATCGATCGATTGCACACCGGCTGCGGCACGTCCAGGGCGGCGAGCAGTTGCAGCGCCCATCGCGGACCTTCCGGGAGCGACGGCGAGGCAGCGCGTGCGAAGCGCCGCGGAGGACGCACCAGCTTGCGGGTGCCGAACACGAGGAACAGCGGCAGGCCCAGGTACGGCAGGAGCGCGATCAGCAGCACCCATGCGATCGCCGCCGACGGGTGCCTGTGATGGCCGCCGATGCGCGTGACCATCACGTAGCTGAGCAGTCCGACGAGCACGAAGACGCCGTGCTCGAGCGGCGACAGGGACAGGGGCCAGTGCATGCGCGGAAACGTGCGACCGGATCGCGCGGACCTTAGCATGCGGCCGGGGAGCGAAGGCTCCCGGACCGGGACCGGCCGCAGGACCGACGGCGCCGGCGCGCGCCGGCGCTTCAGCGCACCTTCGCCAGCAGCGTCTCGACGTGGCCGAGCAGTTCGCTGAGATCCTGCGGGCGGCCCTTCGCGTCGCGCACCCGGCTGGACAGCTCCTGCTCCATGAAGCAGACGGTCATGCGCACGTAGGCGCTGTCGAGTGCGCGGCGCACGGCCGCGATCTGCTGTGCGATGTGCATGCAGTCGTCACCCTCCTCGATCATCCGCTGCACGCCGCGCAACTGGCCTTCGGCGCGACGCAGACGGTTCAACAGATCGGTGCGCGACGTCTCGTCGCGCAGGACTCGCATATCCAAGGCAGGACCTCCGGGAATCACACGCGCGCCTTCTTCATCGCGCGCAGGTCGACGGCGCGTCGGACACGCCGAGGCGCTTCAGGATCATACCGAGCGGGCAGACGTTGCTGAAGCCGAACTGGAACAGGTTCAGGCCGACGAAGGCGGTGACTGCGAGAAACCACTTCGAGACGAAGACCGGGCTGCCTTCGACTCCGAGTGCGAGCGAGACGAGGATGAAACTTCCGGCGAAGATCCGGATCAGGCGTTCGACGGTCATGAGGGCACTCCTTGTGCGGACGGGGAAGTAGGAACGGCGCCGGCCGACCCCTCGTGGCGGCGCCGGAACACGGCGTAATGCAGCACCGGGATCACGATCAGCGTGAGCGCGGTCGAGACGAGGATTCCGAAGATCAGCGAGACGGCGAGCCCGGAGAAGATCGGGTCGTCGAGGATGAAGAACGCTCCGGTCATCGCCGCGAGCGCGGTGAGCGCGATCGGCTGCGCGCGCACCGCCGCCGCGCGAATCACCGCGTCGCGGTAGGCGACACCTTCGGCGAGTTGAAGCTCGATGAAGTCGACCAGCAGGATCGAGTTGCGAACGATGATTCCGGCGAGCGCGATCATCCCGATCATCGAAGTCGCCGTGAACTGCGCGCCGAGCAGCGCGTGCCCGGGCATCACTCCGATCAGCGTCAGCGGGATCGGCGCCATGATGACCAGCGGCGCGAGGTACGAACGAAACTGCGCGACGACGAGCAGGTAGATGAGCACGAGGCCGACCGCGTAGGCCACACCCATGTCGCGGAAGGTCTCGTAGGTGATCTGCGACTCGCCGTCCCACTTGATCGCGTACTGGCTCCACGCGTCGGCCGGCTGGCGGATCCAGTATTCGCCCAGGGCGCCGGTACCGGGCAGCGCCGCGTCCGGCAGCGACGCGCGGATCGCCGCGAGTCCGTAGAGCGGCGAATCGAGGGCGCCGCCCATGTCGCCGAGTACGTACTGCACGCCGAGCAGGTCCTTCGTGAAGCGCGGCTTGTCGATTACCCCGCGCTCGACGCGAACCAGTTCCGAGAGCGGGACCATCGATCCGTCGGCGGCCTTCATCGGCAGCGCCAGCAGCGCGTCGAGGCCGCCCTGCGCTTCGCGGGGCAGCTGCAGGCGGATCGCCACCGGGTACTTCCCCGCGCCCTGGTGCAGCCACGCCGCGTCGATGCCCGAGAGCGCTCCGTGCACGGTCTGCGCGATCGAGACGGCCGGAATGCCGAGCGAATCGGCGCGCGCACGATCGATGCGCAGGAACGCGCGCGGGGCATCCTCCTTCGTCGTGGTGTCGATCCCGACGATGTCGACGGTTCGCGCGAACGCGTCCGCGACCCGGCGGGCGAGCGCCACTCGCCCTTCCTCGTCCGGTCCGTACACCTCCGCGACGATCGGAGCGCGAACGGGCGGGCCGGGCGGCACCTCGACGACCTGCACGCGCGCGCCGTGCGGGCGTGCGATCTCGACGAGCTGCGGGCGCAGCCGCGAAGCGATTGCATGGCTCTTCGCATCGCGCTGCGCCTTTTCGACGAGGTTCACCTGCAGCTCGCCCAACTCGGCGTCGGCGCGAAGGTAGTACTGGCGCACGAGCCCGTTGAAGGTGATCGGCGCCGCGGTTCCCGCATAACCCTGCAGGTCGCGCACCTCGGGCTGTTGTGCGAGGAACGCGCCGAGGTCGTGCAGCGCGGCGGCGGTGTCCTCCAGCGCGGTTCCCGCCGGCAGGTCGACGACGAGCTGGAACTCGCTCTTGTTGTCGAAAGGCAGCATCTTCATGACGACCGCCTGCAGCGGCACGAGTGCGACCGACGCCGCCATCGCCAGCAGCACGCCGATCGCGAGGAGTCGGCGCGCGCGCGCGCGCTCGAGGAACGGACCGAGCACGCGCGCGAAGAAGCGCTCGATGCGCGACGGGCCGGCGACCTCGGTACCGTGCGCGCGCCGCGCCTTCATCAGCCGCAAGGCGAGCCACGGCGTGAACGTGAAGGCGATCGCGAGCGAGAGCGCCATGCCCATGCTCGCATTGATCGGGATCGGGCTCATGTAGGGGCCCATCAGCCCGCTGACGAAAGCCATCGGCAGCAATGCCGCAATGACGGTGAGCGTGGCGAGAATCGTGGGGCCGCCGACCTCGTCGACCGCGCGCGGGACGATCGCTTCCAGGTCGTTCGCCAGGACATTCATCGCCTGGTGGCGAACGGGGACGCTCTGGCTTCCGCCGGCCGCTGGCGCGGCCTTCACGTCGCCTTCGGCGACGTGAGCGTTCGCCGAAACATTCATCGCCTGGTGGCGAACCGGGACGTTTTGGCTTCCGCCGGCCGCTGGCGCGGCCTTCACGTCGCCTTTGGCGACGTGAGCGTTCGCCGAAACATTCATCGCCTGGTGGCGATGAATGTTTTCTACTACGACGATGGCGTCGTCGACGAGGATGCCGATCGAGAAGATCAGCGCGAACAGCGAGACGCGGTTCAGCGTGAAGCCCCACGCCCACGATGCGAACAGCGTCGCGATGAGCGTGAGCAACACCGCGGTGCCGACGACGACGGCCTCGCGTCGCCCCAGCGCCAGGCCGACGAGCACGATCACGGAGGCCGTGGCGAAGCCGAGCTTGAGGATCAGCTGGTTCGCCTTGTCGGCAGCGGTCTGTCCGTAGTCTCGCGTGACCGTCCACTCGACGTCATCGGGGACGATGCGGTTGTCCAGCGCCTGCAGCCGCTCGCGGACATCGCGCGCGACGTCGACCGCGTTCGCGCCGGGCTTCTTCGTCACCGTAAGGGTCACCGCCGGGAACACGTCTCCGGGCGATGCCGAACGGATCCGCGCGTCGCCAACGCCGGCGCCCGACCCCGCGCTGCCCGGCGTGAACCAGACGTACTGCCCTGGTTGCGCGGCGCCCGCCGATACCTGCGCGACCTCGTTCAGGTAGACCGGCCGCCCCCGGTGCACGCCGACGACGAGCGAGGCACCGTCGTCGGCCGACCGCAGGAACTCGCCGGTCTGCACGGACAGCATTCCGCTGCCGCGTTCGAGGTCGGGGACGCTGCCGGCAGGCATGCCGAAATTGGCCGCAGCGAGCGCACGCCGCAATCCCGTCACGTCGACTTCGCGATCGCGCATGCGGGCCGGGTCCAGGGCGATCGAAACGACGCGCCCGGGTCCGCCGATCGTCTTCACTTCGCGCACGCCGCCGATTCGCGCAAATTCGATCTCCAGGGAATGCGCGACCCGCTCGAGATCGGCAGCCGGCTGCGCGTCACGACTCCACAGCGTGAGCGCGAGCACCGGAACGTCGTCGATGCCCTTGGGCTTGACGACGGGCTCGAGCACGCCGAGGTCTCGCGGCAGCCAGTCGCTGTTCGCCTCGAGCGCGTCGTACAGGCGCACCAATGCCTCGGTTCGCGCAACGCCGACCTCGAACTGGACGGTGAGCATCGCGACGCCGGGCCGCGCCACCGAATAGGTGTGCTCGACGCCGGCGATCTGGGAGAGCACCTGCTCCGCCGGCAACGCGACGAGGGCCTGCACGTCCGCACTCGACGCGCCGGGGAACGCGACCATCACGTTCGCCATCGTCACGTCGATCTGTGGCTCCTCCTCGCGCGGCGTGACGAGCACGGCGAATACCCCGAGCAGAAGCGCCGCGATCGCCAGCAACGGCGTCAGCGCGCTCGACTGGAATGCACGCGCGATCCGCCCGGCGGGACCGAGCGGCGACTGCGGGAGGGTCCGATCCGTCGACATCTGCGTCAGCGCGCCACCGCGCGCGGCCTTGCGCCGGCGAGGCCCGCACGAACCGGATCGGCGGCAATCCGCTCGCCGTCGGCCAGCCCGCCGAGCACCTCGACGTCGTCGCCGTGCCGGCTTCCGAGTCGAACCGCGCGCAGTACGAAGCGGTCGCCGCGAGCGACGTAGACGGCGTCGAGTTCGCCACGGCGCAGGACCGCACGCTGCGGGATGGTCTTGCGCACCGCTTCGTCGCCGACGAGGCGAACGCGTGCGCGCTGTCCCGGAACGCCGGGAACCTGCACCGTGTCGGCGAACTCGAGGCGAAGCTCGCGCGTCTGCGCGACGGGGTCGACGCCGGGAACGAAAGTGCGAAGCGCCGGAACGAGCGTCTTCCCGGAAGCGAAGAGAACCGCGACGTCCCTCGCGTCCTGTGCGACTGACAGCGCCGAGAGCGGGACATGGGCCACCACGCGGATGGCGCCCGGCTGGTAGATCGTGGCGACCGCGCGTCCCGGGGCGGCAAGATCTCCCGCCTCGACGTGCGTGGCGAGCACGAGACCGTCGTAGGGAGCCGAGACCGTGGTGAAGCTGCGCGAGAGCGTCGCCTGTCGCGAGCCGGCAAGCGCCTGCTGCTCGGCGGCCTTCGCCGCGTCCAGGCGAGCCTGCGACGCATCGAGCGCGGCACGGCTGAGGAAGCCGCGCGCGACGAGGGTCCGGTTCCGCTCCCAGGCGGACTGCGCGTCGACGCGCTCGGCGCGCGCCTGCGCGACGGCAGCGTCGCTGCGCGCTACGGCGGCCTGCGCGTCGCGCTCGTCGATCCGGACCAGGGGCTGGCCCGCCCGCACGCTGTCGCCCGCACGAACCAGACGTTCGATGACGTTTCCGCTCACCTGCGCGGCGACGGTGCTCTGGCGCACTGCTTCGAGCGTCGCGTCGAACTCGAGCGCGGCACGGACCGGGCCGGTCCGCACCTCGATCGTGTCGAGGCGCGGCAAGCCGTCGGGCCGATCGACAGTGGCGGAGTCCGCGGCGCGAGCGACCGGCAGCACGGGGGCGACGATTTGCGCGAGGGCCACGAAAACCACGAGCGCCGCCGCGCGCCGCACAGCATGCAGGCGGCGCGGCACGGGGGAGGCGGTTCTTCGGTCGGCATTGCCCATGCGCCGATCATACATATACCCGTATGTGTATGCAAGCGCTCGCCGCAAAAGAAAAACCGCCCCGGAGTTCGAACTCTCGGGGCGGTTTCGGCGACGCGTTTCGCGTTCAGTTCGCGCCGGCGAGGATCCAGTCGACGATCGCCTTGATGTCGTCCTTGGGAACCGTCGGATGCGGAGGCATCGGCACCGGCCCCCAGACGCCGGAGCCGCCCTTGACGACCTTGTCGATCAGTTTGCCCTCGGCAGAGGAATCGTCCTTGTACTTGGCGGCGACTTCCTTGTAGCTGGGCCCGACGAGCTTCTTGTCGACTGCATGACAGGAGGCGCAGTTGTGCTTCTTCATCAGCGCGAGCACCTGCTCCTGCGAGACCGGTTGCGCCGCGCCGCCCGCGCCCGGCGCTGCCGCGCCCGAGGCGGCACCCGCCGCAGGTGCGCCGCCCCCCGAAGACGAAGAACCGCCCGAGGCATCCGAACCCGACTGCGCGGTCAACGCTTCGCTCATGTAGTTGTTCGCCTGCCCGGCTTTCGGCATGGCGTTCTGTTCCTCGGTCTTCGAGAGCTCTTCGCGGGGTTTCGTCGCCGCGCTGTCACGCCCCGAGTCGGCGGGAGCAGTGGGCGCCGCCGTCTGCGGCAGCGTCTGCTCCGGGCCGCGAGGACCGGTGGCCAGCGGCTCGTTCGCCGCCGAGCCGCTGCTCGTCGCGTCGCTGCCCGTTTGCGGCGACACCGGCGGCTCGTCGTTCGAGTTGTCGCAGCCGGCAACCAGGAATGCCACCGCCACGATCGGGAGCCATCGTTTCATGCTTCGTCCTCTCTCGTTCGTCCGGAAACGCCGAGCCGACGCAGGACGCGCGTCGGCCCGGGCACAGGACAGCTGACCGCACGCACGCGCCTGCGCTCCCAACGCGCGCAGGCGCGTCGTGTCCCTCATCGACGACGTTCGTCGCGGTTCTCGCCGACTTCGTGGCCGACGACCCCGCCGACCACGGCACCGCCGACCGTGCCGGCGGTCCCGCCGAGAACCGTATTGCCGGCGACGCCGCCCACGGCGGCCCCGACCGCGGTGCCCTTCTGCGCGCCCGACATGTTGTCCCAGGTGGAACAGCCCGCCATCAGCACGATCGACGACGACAGTACGGCGGCTTTGGCAATTCGATGCATGGCTTTTCTCCTACGAACTGTCCTATCGCGAGCCGCGGATCAGGCCCAGGACGAGGCTGATGACGGCGACGATGAGGAACAGGAAGAACAGGATCTGCGCGATGCTTGCGGCACCGGAGGCGATTCCGCCGAATCCGAACACCGCGGCGATCACCGCGATCACGAAGAAAACGAGCGCGTAATAGAGCATGGCGTCCTCCTTCAGAAGGCGCAGAACCGCCGCGGATTACGACGGGCGGCCCCGATACGCGTCGGATGACGCATCCGTCGAGTTGTCAGGAAGGCTGGACTCCCACTCGCCGATCTGCCGATCGGCCTCGTCCTTGCTGTAGCCGTACGCCTCCTGCAGCTTGCCGGCGAGCTGATCGCGCTTGCCGGCGATCACATCGAGTTGGTCGTCGGTCAGCTTGCCCCACTTTTCGCGTACGTTGCCGCGGAATTGCTTCCAGTTACCTTCGATTCGATCCCAATTCATGGCTACTCCGGTTTGTAGGTTCTGACTTGCGTCGGTGCGACAGAGAGGCAACTCGCGTGCCTGATCGACTGATCGAAAACCCTTCCGCACCCTGCGCGCAGGCATGCTGCTTGCCGTTCCGCTGCGCAACCGTCAGCCTCGAGAGGAGCCGATGAAGATTCACACTACCCTCGCCGCCGCTCTCGCAGCCTGCGCCGCCATGGTTCTCGCGGCCTGCGACCCCGGCGCCGATGCTACGGTCGATCGTGCCGACGCGGCTCGCGACAGTTCCGGGTCGATCGCGGAGAAGACGGTCGACACCGCGCGCGCGTCGGCCGAGACGGCGAGCGAGAGCCTGCGCAGCGCCGGCGTCGCCGTGACCAATGCATCGATCACGGCGGCCGTGAAGGCCGAACTGATGAAGGAGCCGTCGCTCAGCGCGATGTCGATCGACGTCGACACCAGCGGCGACGGGCGCGTGACGCTGTCGGGATCGGTACGCTCGGAAGACGCGCGTCAACGCGCGGAGCAGCTGGCACGCGCCACCGAAGGCGTCACCTCGGTACGCAACGAACTCGAAGTGCGACCGGCGTGAGCCGGCGCATCGAACCGCCTTTCCACGCCCGCAAGGAGGCTCGCATGAACGCAAGAACGCTTGGTGCCGTGCTCGTCACTGCCACGATGATCGGCGTAGCCGGCTGCTCGGTCACGCGCGGACAGCAGTCCGCCGGCGAGTACGTCGACGACGCCCGCGTCACGACGGAAGTGAAGGCGAAATTCGCCGGCGACCCGACCGTCGCGGCGACCAGCATCGGCGTCGAGACGCTCAACGGAACAGTGCAGTTGAGCGGCTTCGCGAAGTCGCAGGCGGAGAAGGACCGCGCGGTCGCGCTGGCACGACAGGTGAAGGGCGTGCAGGCGATCAAGAACGATATCGTCGTTCGTCCGTAGCGGCGTCCTGCCCCGGGCCCGGCTCCGCATCGACCTGCGCAGCCGGTCCCGCATCCTTCTCCGTCGCAGTCTTCGCGTCGCGCGATCCGAGCAGTCGATCGAGTACGCGATCGAGGTGCTCGACGGAAACCGGCTTGACGAGGTACGCGACGAAGCCGCTCTCGAGTGCGTGCGCGCGATCGATTCCGGCCGCGTGCGACGCAAGGGCAGCGACTGGAACGGGCCGCTGCGTTCCGCGCCGCGTCTCGAGCGCGCGCAACGCATGGTGAAAGCCGTACCCGTCGACGCCTTCGAGTTCGAGATCGCAGAAGACGGCAGCCGGCCACTGCGCCGATTCGCAGGTTTCCAGCCACTCGAGCGCAGCGAGCGGGTCGTCGAAAGCGACTACCGCGATTTCCTCGTTGCGCAACCGCGTCGCCAGCGCGCCGCGCACGCCGGCATCGCTCTCGATCACCAGCACCGACGGTCGGAGGCCGCGGGCAACCGACTCGAAGAAGCCGAGCCAGGCCGGAGAAGGCGCCGCCTGACCCGGGTACCCGGGCAGGCGCACCGTGAAGATGGCGCCCTTTCCCTTGCCCTCGCTGTGCACGGCCACCTCGCCGCCGTGCGCCTCGACGATGTGCTTGACCAACGCGAGGCCGAGACCGAGCCCGCCCTCGCGATTGCGCCCGCGCGATGGCCCCTGGCGGAAACGGTCGAAGACATGGGGCAGCAACTCGGGCTCGATCCCGTCGCCCTCGTCCTCGACGCTGAGCGAAAGCTGCGCCTCGTCGCGGTGCAGCCGGACGATCACGCGCCCGTCCGGCCTGGAGAACTTGACCGAGTTCACCAGCAGGTTCGACACCGCCTGTTGCAGCCGCACGGGATCGCCGAGTACCTCGCCGGGCCCGTCGGCATGCAGCTCGATGGTGACACCGCTCGCCGTGGCTGCCTGGCGCTGCGACTCCACCGCGTCGCGAACGACGTGATCGAGACGCACGCGGCCCATCTCGAGCGCGAGCTTGCCCTGCTCGATGCGGGCGAGATCGAGCAGGTCGTCGATCAGCGTGCTCTGCGCCTCGGCGTTGCGTCGGATCACCTGCACGGCGCGCTGCACGTGCGCCGGATTCGAGCCCGCGCGATCGAGCACCTGCAACCAGCCGAGAATCGCGTGCAGGGGCGTGCGCAACTCGTGAGAGACGATCGCAAGGAATTCGTCCTTGCTGGCGTTGGCCGACTCCGCGTCCATGCGGGCAGCGCGCTCGCGCTCGACCGCTCCGGCCGTCGCCATCGCCGCGGTAACCAGCAACACCAGCTGGTGCACGACGACTTCGTCCTCGGCCACGAAACCCGCATCGACGGCGTGCAACAGCACGAGTCGCGCGAGCGGCCGTTCGTTGCCGACGCGGATCGGCACGATCATCGCCTCTGCGCAACCGTCGGGCCACGCAAGCGGATCGACACGAGCCGATTCGATGCGCACGCGCTCGATCGCGTCGCCCGAGCCCTCGGGCCAGTAGCGGCTGGCCTCGAGCAGCGCACGCCGGTTCGCGAAGCTCATCGGTTCGACGCTGGATACGGCGATGCGCCCCGCACCGATCGCGCCCTCGCGCAACAGCAGCGCATGTCGGCAGCGCACGAGCTGGCGCGCGCGATCGGCCAGGTGCTCGAGACGCGCCTGGTCATCGGGCAGCGAGGGGATGGCCAGGCCGGCGTCGGCAAGCGCGCGCAACTGGGCCGCGCGCGCCCGCTCGCGATCGAGTGCCGCGCTGCGTTCGCGCTCGACCCGCTGGCGCTCGGAGATCTCCTCCCGAAGCTGTACGTTGGTGGCAGTGAGCGCTTCGGTGCGCTGCCGCACACGCGTATCGAGGTCTTCGTTCGCGCGGCGCAGCGCCGCCGTCATCTCCTGCGCCAGCCGGTGTGCACGATCGCGCGTGGTCGCCATCGACCACAGCACGGCGAACAGCAGCAGGCTGACGAGCGAGACGCCCGCCGGCAGCATCCACGGCGCGCGGCCGGCCAACGGCATCCCGACCATTGGGCCCGGGAGGCGAATCGCCTCGAGCGTCCAGCGTCGATCGAGTGCGCGGATCGGCACGCGCACGGCGCCGCTCCAGTCGCGCGTCGCCTCCCCGGCATCGGTGTCCTGGTAGAGCAGCGACTTCGGATCGGTACTCGCCGTTTCGTACAACCGCACGAGGATCGCCGGATGCGCGCGACCGATGCTTTGCATCAGGTCGGCCGGGCGAAACGGCGCGTACACCCAGCCCTGGATTCCGGCGCGCCGGGCAACGACCGACTCGGGGATGTTTCCGGTGGCGTATACCGCCCGGTACATCAGGACGCCCGCCCGCCGCTCGCCGCCCGCGTCCTGGACGAGCACGACCGCTCGCGACAGCGTCGTCTCCCCGGAGTCGCGACTCGCGTACATCGCCTCGCGCCGCTCGGGACTGCTGAGCATGTCGAAGCCCAACGCCCGCGCATTGGCCGCGTTCGTCGGCTCGATGTAGAGAATGGCGCTCGACTCGACGCGCGGGCCGGAGGGCCAGACGCGAAAGCGGTCGAAGCCCTCGCCGCGTACCTGCTGCTCGAGCGCCGCGATCGCATCGGGCGGCACGATCGCCGCGTACGCGATTCCCTGGACGCCCGGATAGGCCGCGCCGAGATCGAAGGCCTGGACGAAGGATCGCCACTGCGCACGGGTAGGTGCCGGCGTGGCCGCGAACAGGGACGCGCCGGCGCGTACGACGAGGTCGTAGGCGACGAGCCGCTGCTGGATGCGCGCGGCCATCGCGGTGGCGTACTCCTGGGTTCGCGCGTCGAGTTCCTCGTGCACGCGCGCGCTCTCCGCGCGCCAGCCGAGCAGGCCGATGCCCAGTCCGAGCAGCAGCACGAACACGGCAATGGACTTGCCGATCGCGCGCTCTGTGATCCGGTGCCACAACTCGCCCATGCCCGGAGTCGGTACCCCATGTCGAAACCGGGCGCCGACGCCCTTCTCCGGTCGATTGTACCTGCGTCGCGGGCATCGGGATTGCTGACTTGAAGCGCCCAGTCATGGGCACCATCCGCGAATGTCTCCTCCCCTGTCCGTTTCGACGGACTTCCATCCCCCGGTTCCATCCGGGGGTTTTTTTTTGCCTTCCGCATTCCGGTGTCGTTCGCGCTTTCGGCGCAGAATGGCCGCTTCGTCCGTCCCGCCCTTCCCCCGCGCGCCGTGTCCGCCGAACCCGTACGTGTGCTCATCGTCGACGATCACATCGATGCCGCCGAGAGCCTGGCCATCGTCCTGTCCACGGAAGGCTACGACGTGCGCACCGAGACCGACGGTGCCGACGCGTACGAAACGATCCGGCAATGGAGACCGCACGTCGCGCTGATCGACCTCGGCCTGCCCTCCGTAAGCGGGCTCGAACTGGCGCGCCAGGTGCGAGCGCTCGACTTCGGCAGCGCGCTGCTGCTCGCCGCCGTCACGGGATACGGTCGCCAGAGCGACCGCCATTCCTCGGAGCAGGCGGGTTTCGACGCCCACCTGGTCAAGCCGGTCGAGCCCGACGAGGTGCTGCTCTGGCTGTCCTCGGCGGGAGTCAGTCGCGCGAAATGAACTCGCCGATCGTCGAGAGCGCCTCGATGTGGTCGGCACAGATCTTCAGGACGACCAGCGTGGGCACTGCGATGAACAGCCCGCCCAGTCCCCAGAGCCAGCCACCGAACATGATCGCGAGAAAGGTGACGACGACGTTCAACTGCATGCGCCGCCCGACCAGCACCGGCTGGAGCAGTTGCCCCTCGATCGTCGTGAGCACGAGGAACGCCAGCGGGACCTGCGCGATCTGCCACCCGTCGAGGCTCACCGCCGCAGCCGCCGTCAGCAGCACGAGGCTCGTTCCCGCGCCGAGGTACGGAATGAAGTTCAGCAGCCCGACGACCACGCCCCAGAACACCGGCGACGGCATCCCGAGGTAGCCCATCACCAGCGCGGTCGCTATGGCGAGCGCGGTATTGCTCATCGCCACCGTCGCGAAATAGCGGCCGATGTCGGTCTGGATCGTGCGCGCGATGCCGACGGCGGTGCGCTTGTCCTGCATCGTCGGCAGGACGCGGATCAGCTTCCGCAGGAACAGGTCGTCGGACGCGAGCAGGAAATACGCGAGAACGACCGTGGAGATGACGCCGACGGCGATCGCCTGGAACTCGCTGACCGCGGTGAACACGTCGCCGCGCTGGACGACGACCTCGCGCGGCTTGGGCTTGCCCTCCGGCTCGGTGATCTCGCTGACCCGTTCCTGCGCGCCCTGGATCTTCGACAACGGCTGCTTGATGGCGCGCAACTGAGTCTCGAGCTTGCGCCATTCGGGCGAGCGCGGATTCAGCCACTGCTCGGCCGGCGCCGAGAGTTGAAGCGCTCCGGCGCCGACGACGGCGATGGCGATCCCCATCATGACGGCCGCGCCGAGCCACCGAGGCAGTCCGAAACGATTCAGGAACGTGACCGCCGGCGTCATCAGCAGCGTGAGCACGACCGCGAATGCGATCGGCATCAGCAGTGCCTTGCCGGCCCACAGCGCGGCGACGATGGCGATGATCGCCATCGAACCGATCCCTACACGCAGGCCAAACGACGGCTCCGATTTCGGCTCGATCTCGACGACGAGCGAATCGGCCTCGTCGACGACGCCGTCGCGCGCCGTCGCGCGTTCGTCCCGCGGCAGGCGAGCGACGGGCTCGCCGCCGGCAAGGCTGCCGGCGCTCGCAGCGGCGGGATCGGTCGACATGACCGGCGCCCAGAGCAAACCGCGTGCCGAAGCATGGCTACCGGGCCGAGCGCCGGCACTTTGCGCTAGGCTTGCCCGGCGTGTCGATCCCCGGGCACGAGTCTTGCTGCGCGCTACCGAAGCTTCCGGAACCACCCGACTCTGGGCGAGATCGGCGCGGCTGCGCCACCCGACATTTTCGAATCCGAGAACCGTACCCGATGGCCGTACCCGCGCGCGCCGCACCCCGAGCCGCTCATCGTTCGCCGCCGGCGAGTCGTGCACCCGACTCTTGTACACCCGACTCCTGTGCGCCCGAGTCCGCATCGGACGAAGACGCCCGGCGCGGCTGCACGCACGCGGCGTTCCTCGCCGCGCTTGCGCACGACCTGCGCACGCCGCTCAATGCGATGGTCGGCTGGCTGCACCTGCTCACGTCCGGAACTGTTTCCGACGAGTTGCGCGAGCGCGCGCTCGCCGGGTTGCAGCGCGCCGTCGAGCAGCAGCGGCGCGTGGTCGCCACGCTCGATGCACCGACCGACTTCGCCGACGGCTATCGCCCCGGCGCCGCCGAACCGGCGAACGACGGCGCGCCCGCAGCGCGACGCGGCCTGGAGCACGGCTCACGCCCGTCGTCGCGCACCCGGGCACGACGTCCGGCGGAGGAAAAGCCTGCCGACGACCACCCGGCGGCCGACGACGTCCGTACATCGGCGGGCGTCGGACTGCTGCAGGGCGTGTTCGTCCTCGCCGTCGACGACGATCCCGACGTCCTGCAGATGCTGCAGTCGCTGCTGGAGCATTCGGGCGCCATTGTGGAATCGACCACTTCGCCCGACGAAGCGCTTCGAAGGTATGCTTCATGGGCAAGCGGTGAAGGCGAACGGCTCGTTCTTTCCGATCTCGCCATGCAGGAACGCGACGGCATCTCGTTGATGCAGGCGGTGCGCCAGCTCGAACGGGAAAGGAACCTGCGCCGGCTCCCCGCGATCGCGCTGTCGGCGCACTTCCGGCCCGATACGCGGCGCGAAGCCTTCGAGGGCGGTTTCGACCTCTTCCTGGCCAAGCCAATCGACCCCTCCGTCTTGCTGAATCATCTCAGAAGCATGCTCGATCGCTGACGATCGTTCATCAAGGAGGAACTCGGTCTTGGCGCACGCGCTGATCGTCGAGGACGACGAAAATTCGGCGGAGATGCTCGCGGAGCTCGTATCGGCAGAAGGTTTTTCCACCGCCACCGCAGGCAGCCTGCACGACGCGTGCCGGCAGTACGCGTTCCGACAGCCCGACGTCGTCCTGCTCGACCTCTCGCTGCCCGACGGCAACGGGATCGAGCTGTTCGACCGCGTCGAACGCAACGAAGCCTGCGAGATCGTGCTGATCACTGGGCACGCGACGCTTGAGACGTCGATCCAGGCGCTCCGGCTCGGTGCGGCCGACTACCTGCTCAAGCCGGTCAACGTGCCGCGCCTGCGACAGATCCTCGGGCGCGCCAGCGGCAGTTCGGAGGCGCGCGGCCGACTCGCCACCGAGCGCGTGCACGTCGACGCCGAAGGTCGCTTCGGCAGGCTGTGGGGGAAATCGGCCGCGATGCGCGAGATCTATCATCAGATCGCTCGCGTGGCACCCACCGCGGTCACCGCGCTCATCACCGGCGAGAGCGGCACGGGCAAGGAAGTGGTCGCCGAGACGATCCACGACCTCTCCAAGCGCGCGAAGGCACCGTTCCTCGCGATCAACTGCGGCTCGATCTCCCCGCAGCTGATCGAGAGCGAACTGTTCGGACACGAGAAAGGCAGCTTCACCGGCGCGCTGCGACAGCATCGCGGCTTCTTCGAGCGAGCCGACGGCGGAACGCTGTTCCTCGACGAGATCACCGAGATGCCGATGGAGCTGCAGGTGAAGCTGCTGCGCGTGCTCGAGACCGGCGCATTCGTCCGCGTGGGCTCCGATGCGGTGATCAACGTCGACGTGCGCATCGTCGCGGCCACGAACCGCACGCCCGCGGAGGCCGTCTCCAGCGGGCGACTGCGCGAGGATCTCTACTACCGGCTCAACGTATTCCCGATCGACCTGCCGCCGCTGCGCGATCGGCTCGAAGACGTTCCGCTGCTCGCCGAGCACTTCCTCGACGGACTGAACGAGCGGGAAGGGGCACGGAAGCGGTTCAGCGATCGTGCACTGAAGGCGCTCGCCGAGTATCGCTGGCCCGGAAACGTCCGCGAGCTGCGCAATGCCGTGCATCGCGGTTTCATTCTCGCCGAGGGCGATGTCATCGACGTCGAGAGCCTGCCCATCGGCACGGCGAGCATCGCGCCCGAGCCGTCCGCTCCCTCCGCCGAAGCGCCGCCTGCCGCCCGGCCCGTGCAGCCGGACGCCGCGCCGGGCGCCCCGAGCGCGGTCTCCCCCGCC